>CAZGTQ010000141.1:0-39869 GCA_964528575.1 uncultured Planctomycetaceae bacterium
GCGAGCGCGGAGTCGGCCGCCGCGCGCTCGCCGGGCGCCGCGCGCAGGAACGCGAGCTCCGCGTCGCGCGCGCGCAGCGAGCGGCGCAGGGCGGCGAGCTCGCGCCGCTCGACGTCGGCCGCACGCGCCGGGGGGCCGTGCTCGGCGCCGCCGTCGCGCAAGCGCTGTTGGACGCGCGTCTCGCGGCCGAGGGCGGCGGCGAGCAGCGCCTCGGCCGGAGCGGAGGCGAGCTCGCCGCCGAGCCCCGCGCGCAGACGGCCGAGGCCGTCGAGCGCGCGCTCGAACAGCTCGCGCGCAGGCAAGCGCTCGAGCTCGCGCCGGCGCGCCACGAACGCGCGCAGCGAGGCGGGGACGCGCCCGTCGTCCCCGGCGCGCGCGGCCGCGCTCGCCTCGAGCTGCTCGGCGTACACCGCTTCGAGCGCGGCGGCGTGCTCGTCCATCCCGAGGACGGGCTCGATGCTCGCGGTCAGCCGCTCGACCAGGCCCGGCTCCTCGACGCAGCGACGCATCGCCGTGGCGAGCGAGTCCGCGTCGCCGGGCTCGAACAGGAGGCCGTCGACGCCGTCGCGCACGCTCTCGGGCAGCGCGCCCAGGCGCGAGGTGAGCACCGGCCGGCGCGCGGCGAGCGCCTCCCGGATGACGATCGGGTAGTTTTCGTTCCAGATCGACGGAACGACGACGACGTCCGCCTCGGCCAGGCAGCGCCAGACGTCCTCGCCGCGGTACTTGCCGCGCCAGCGCGCGCCGACGGCCTCAGCGCGCTCGCGCAGCCGCTCGACGTACGTCGCGTCGCTCGAGTAGCCCCAGATCGAGAGCTCGGCGGCGGAGCTCGAAAGCCGCTCGAAGGCGTCGAGCAGCACGTGCACGCCTTTGTGCTTGGCGAGGCCGCCGAGGTAGGCGAAGCGCAGCGGACGGCCCGCGCGCGGCGGCGGCGGCGCGACGTCGGCGAGCGCGCCGAGCTCGGTGCCGTAGGGCAGGACGACGACGCGCTCGGGCTCGACGCCGCCGCGGACGAGCGCGTCGGCGAGGAAGCGCGAGGGCGAGACGAAGCGGTCGACCGCGCGGAACGCGTCGGCGCGGCGGCGGTCGAGGCGGCGGCGCAGCGCGGTGGCGGCCGCGACGTCGCCGCGCGTCATGCCGGCGGCGCGGGGGTCGCCCGCGAGCACGCGGCGCAGCGCGTCGCGCTCGCCCGGCTCGAGCTGGTCGGGCAGCGCGCCCATCTGGTAGTCGCCGAGCCGCCCGAGCCGGTTGAGGTAGGCGAGGCCCAGGTCGCAGCGCGCGCACGTGTCGGGCTCGCCGATCACGTCGCAGCGCGCGAGGTCGGGCCGCACGAGCGTGTAGCGGTGGCAGACGGCGTAGTAGTCGTGCGCGGTGAAGACGGACGGGATGCCGTGGTCGCGGGCGACTTCGAGCAGGGAGACGCCCAGCTTGACGACGTGCTGGAAGTGGACGAGCTCGGGCCGCTCGCGGTCGAGGAACTCGCCGAAACGCTGCGCGACGCCCGGGACCTCGAGCATCTCGGCGGGATCGCGCGGCGCCTCGTTCGACGTGAGCCAGTGCACGCCGTAGCCGTCGCGCTGCTCGCGCCGCACCGAGAGCTGCGGCAGGTCGGGCCGCACGCGCGGCGCGAACACCTGCACGCGGTGCCCCCGCCGCGCGAGCGCCGCCGCGAGCGCCGCCGAGTAGTTCTCGACGCCGGTCCGCTCGAGCGGCGGGAAGCCGTGGACGACCAGGCAGATCCTCATCGCGCGCATGATGGTCGGTCGGAGAGGCGCGGTCGAGCGCGGCGGGGGTTTGGGGGTCGCGCGCGCGCGGGCGGGCGCGGGCGCGCGCGCGCGCGCGAGGTCCACCGTCCACCCCCACCCACCGCTGGGCATGACCGAGGCGCGCGCGCTGCGGTGGCGTGCGGAGCTCGAGCGAAGTGGCGAGCCGGCGCTCGAGCCGGGTGCTGCGGCGAGCGGACCGTCGCGGGCAGTCCCGCGGCGCCACGTCCTCGCCGCGCGGCTTTTTCTCGGCGTGCGTTGCAACCGTCGCGGGGTCGGCCCGGTCCAGCGCGCGGAGGTCCGAACCATGCACACGCTTCGCTCGCCCGTCCCGCTCGTTCCGCTCGTCTCGCTCGCGCTCCTCGTGCCGCTCGCGACCGGCGTCCGCGCCCAGGTCGATGCGCGCCAGCTCTACACCTTCGTCTCCGATGCGCCGGGGGAGCGCTTCGGCGTCGCGCTCGCAGCGGCCGGAGACGCGGACGGCGATGGGCACGACGATCTCGCGGTCGGTGCTCCGCGCGCGAACGGCGCGGGAGCCTCGGCGGGACGCGTCGTCCTCTACCACGGCCGCGACGGCACCGTGCTGTGGTCGCTCGACGGCGCGGCGGAGCCCGGGCGATTCGGCGAGGCGCTCGCCCCCGCCGGCGACGTCGATGGCGACGGGAGCCCCGACCTCGTCGTCGGCGCGCCGTCCGGCGGACCGAGCGGCGCGGGAGCCGCGTACGTCGTGCGGGCGCGCGACGGCTCGACGGTGCTCGCGATCGCGGGCGCCGCGGCGGGCGACCGCTTCGGGCACTCGGTCGCTGGCGTGGGCGACGTCGACCTCGACGGCTTCCCCGACATCGCGGTCGGAGCACCGAACCACGACGGCATCGCGACGTCATCGGGGCGCGTGCGCGTCGTCTCGGGACGCGACGGCACGACGCTGGCGACGTACGAGGGGAGCTCGGCGGTCGAGCTGTGCGGGCTCGCAGTCGCCGGGCCGGGCGACGTCGACCTCGACGGGCGGCCGGACGTGCTCGTCGGGATCCCGCTCGCCGACGACGCCGCGTTCAACGCCGGCGCGGCGCAGATCCTCTCGGGCGCGGGCGGAGTGCCGCTCCTGCGCGTCACGGGGACCGGCATCGGCGATCAGCTCGGCACGGCGGTCGCCGGCCTGGGCGACCTCGACGGCGACGGGCACGCGGACTTCGCGGCCGGCGCTCCGGGCTCGGACGCGGCGGCGCTCGATGCGGGGCGCGTGACGGCGTACGCGGGGGGCAGCGGCACAGCGTTGCTCGCGTTCGACGGGCCGAGTACGGGCGACTCGTTCTTCGCGGTCGCGGGAGTCGGGGACGCGGACGGGGACGGTACGCCCGACCTCGTCGTCGGGTCGTCGTCCGTCGACGCTCCCGGGACGGATGCGGGGCTCGCGGAGCTGCGCTCGGGAGCGAACGGCGCGCTGCTCGTCGCGTACGCGGGGAACGCCGCTCAGGCGTGGCTGGGGGCCAGCGTTGCCGGGGCCGGCGACCTGAACGCGGACGGCACGCCGGACTTCGCGCTCGGCGCGCCGGGCAACGAGGACGACCAGGCGGCGCTCGGAACGGTCCGCGCCCTCTCGGGACGGGAGCTCGCGCTCGTCGTCGCTCCGCACCTGCTCTCGTCGAGCGCCGGGGGCGTGCAGCAGCTCGCTCTGCGCGCGCCGGCGGCGCAGGCGAGTGGGCCGTACCTGGTGCTCGGCTCACGGGGCGGAACGTCGCCCGGGCTCGTCGCCGACGGAGTGCCCGTGCCGCTGAACTTCGAGCCGGTGTACTTCCTGTACACGCTGACGAGCCCGAATGCACCGCCGCTCGGCGCGTCGTGGGGCGTGCTCGACACCGCCGGCGCGGCTGCGGCGACGTTCACGCTGCCGGCCGGAGCTGCCCCGAGCGCGATCGGCAGCACGATCCACCACGCCTTCGTCGCGCTGAAGCCGTCGGGCGCCGTCGCCTTCGCGAGCGGCGCGGTCCCGCTCGCGATCGTGCCGTGACGGCGCCTGCAGGTATCATCCGCGCGTGCACCCGCCCGTTCCGCCGCCGTCCGCCGGGGACGACCCGCCCTCGCCCTGCACGGGTGTGTGCGAGCTGGACGCGACGCGCCGTGCGTGCCGTGGCTGCGGACGAACGACGGACGAGATCGCCGCGTGGGGCAGCGCCGGCCCGGCGGAGCGGCGTGCGATCCTCCGACGGCTCGCCCTGCGCGGAACGTCGCTCGGTCGCGAAGCATCCTGAACGTGGCCCGACGACGAGGCCGCGTCGCGCTGCGGGGGCGGTCGCCCGCAGCGTGCGGACGACACGCTCGTCGTCGGGACCGCGCAACGCGCGCGATGTAGGCGCCCGGAACCGACCTCGGCGTGCTCCGGGGGGGAACGCGGTCGGCTGCGCGCGCGAGCGTCAGGCCTGCTCGGCCGCTCGTTCGGCGCCGTCCGGAGAAGCTCGAGCGCTGCGTCGGTCGCTCGGCAGAAGACCGTCCTCCCCTGCGCCGAGTCCGATCAGGTCTGGTCGCGAAAAAATCGCGTGTGGGAGCGGGCGATGGACACGCGCTCCGACACTCGCAATTGCACCTTCTACCGCGTGGTTCTTACCGACCGCCGCTGGCGAAGCCGCGCCAAGTGGCCTGCGGGGCGGTTCGACCGCCCCGCGCGAGCGCCATCGGGCGCGGCCCTGGGGGAATCGCCGGGACGAACTGGTGAACCCTTGACAGACCCCGTTGAGGGATTCCCGAACCCGTGCGAGGATGCAGGGACGGTCTTCTGCGGATCCGAGCCTGGTCGGGCCCCTATTGCGTTGCAGCCGCCCACGGCCGGGCGGCAACCCGACTCGACCGACCCGCGGCTTCAGGAGGAAGCAATGCGTTATCACCAATCCCTGGTCGTGGGAGCATTCCTGCTCGCCGCCGCCACCACGTCCGCGGCTGCCAAGTCCGCGGGCGCCGACGGACGCGAGCCCGGAAGCGTGCTCATCTACCCCATCCAGGCGACGAACCAGAACTCGTTCGTCGTCCTCAGCGTCACGAACACGAATACGAACCCCGTGGCTGGGGCGACGAACGTGTTGTTCGAGTACGTGAACATCACCGCCAACGGCACGCCCAACGAGCCGTGCGGCTGCTTGGTCATCGACCGCGTCGAGGCGCTGACGCCGGCCGACACGCTCTCCGTGCTCGCCGACTGCCACAACATCCTGGGCCAAGAAGGCTACGCCGTCGTGACGGCCCAGGATCCGTCGCTGTTCAAGACGGCCTGGTCGCACAACTTCCTGGTCGGCTCCGAGCTCGTCGTGCGTCCGAACGGTGGCGTGTATTCGATCAACGCGATCCCGTTCGCCTCGCCGGTCGCGCAGGGTCTGCCGACCGACCTCAACGGGAACACGGTCGTCGATTTCAACGACATCGAGTACGAGGGCGTTCCCGACACGATCTACATCGATTCGTTCATCGCGGCCGCGAACTCGACGCTCACGCTCGTGAGCCTGACGCCGGGACCGGTCGTCTCGACGCAGGTCCGCTTCGACATCTTCAACGACAACGAGTTTCCGTTGTCGCTGGTGCGCTCCTTCCCGTGCTGGTTCCAGGAGCCGCTCATCGAGGTCGGGCTGGTGTTCAGCGAGGCATTCCTCGCGAACAACACACCGAACGATCCGAACGAGCTCGACATCAACTGCGACAACCTCGACGACCTGGAGACGGGCTGGGCGATCATCCGCGGGATCAGCGCGACGCTCCAGAGCGGCGAGGTCGTCGATCCCGCGCTGGTCGGCGCCATCACGGCCGGACCGGTCGGCTCGATCAACGGCGGCCATCTGCTGTGGGAGAGCGAGCTCAAGCAGAACGGCGTCTTCGCATCGTGCGTGCCCGTCATCGTGACGCAGCCGCCGCTGTGCCAAGTCACCGATCCCGGACCGGCGACGATCGGCGTGGGCGAGACGTTCGTCGCGTCGTACACGGTCACCGATCCCGACAGCGCGACCGTCACGCTGCTGACCAGCGGCCCCGCGGGGACGATCTTCGCGCCGCCGGCCGGCGTGCTCGGGGTCCCGTTCAACGGGATGATCACGTATACGGCCCAGCCGGCGGACGCCGGGATGACGCTCAACTTCTCGATCCTCGTCGACGACGGCGAGAAGCAGAGCTCGTGCCCGTTCTCCGTGAACGTGCTGAACGAAGTCGACGAATGCCCGACCGAGGTCACCGTGATGTTCGACGAGCTCGTCGGCCCCGGCGGCACGGTGCTGCCCGCGGGCACGCCGGTCTCCAACCAGTTCCTGGCGATGTTCGGGTTCACCGTCACGGGCACGGGCCCGAACGCCGGCCCCGCGATCTTCGACAGCAGCAACCCGACCGCGCTCGACCCCGATCTCGGCACGCCGAACGGCGTGATCGACGGCGGACCCGGCCTGGTCCCCGGCGCTCCAGGGGTGGGCTTCGGCCCGAACGCCGGCGCGATGAACACGTTGCCGCTGGGCAACGTGCTCATCCTGCAGAACAACGAGATCGCCGAGCCCAACGACGACGAGGACGGCGGGACGCTGACCCTGACGTTCACCCAAGGCGTCAAGATCGTGTCCTTCAAGATCGTCGACGCGGACGAAGGCTCGCTCGGCGAGGCGCATGGTTTCGACGCGCCCGTCGGCGGGAACTTGACCTTCACGAAGGTCATCAACGGCATCGGCGACAACTCGGTGCAGACCGATGTCATCAACCAGGCGGACTTCACGACGCGCCGGCTCGAGATCGAGCTGATCGGCTCGGGCGCGCTCGGCGAGCTGACCTTCTGCCTCCCGGACGGCGGCGTGTAGGTCCCGAGAAGCGCCAAATCGGCAGAGCGCCCCCGGCGCGCGCGGCGACGCGCGGCCGGGGGCGCCTTCGTTCGTTGCTCGGCCGCGGATCGCAGCGCAGGTGTAGACCCCGCCGGCGCGGGCGGCTAAGAGGGGTCCGCGGGCACCCCCCCGACCCGCGTCTCCCGGACCGCGCTTGCGATCGCGCGCCCGCCCCTCGCAGCGGCCCCGAGCCGCCCGAAGCGGAGCGCGCCACCAACCGCCCCGATCGCATTCCGGCTCCCTCTCCCCGAGAGAACCGAAGACACCGAACCATGCGATCCAGCAACCCTCTCCTCACCGCTCTCGCGCTCCTCTGCTGCGCGAGCCCCGCGCTCGCCCAGACGCCGCGCTTCGAACGCCTGCGCGGCATGCTCCCGTTCGACTTCGACCCCACGCGCGCGGTCGCCACCGGCGACGTCGACGGGGACGGCGACGCCGACGCCGTCCTGACGACTGCCGAAGAGGCGCAGCTCCTGCGCAACCAAGGCACGGGCAGCTTCGTGCTCGTGCCCGGCTCCCTGCCGGCGCCGCCGTCGGACTTCGCGCAGCCGTTCCTCGCCGACGTCGACGGGGACGGCGACCTCGATCTGCTCCTGCTCGGCGCGTCCGGACAGTGGCTCGTCAACGACGGCACGGGGACGTTCGCTCCCCACCCCGTCGCGCTGCCGGCGTTCCCGCCGGCGGCCTCGTCCGGCGCCGTGGCGGACTTCGACGGCGACGGCGACGTCGACCTCTTGGTGGGCGGCTTCAGCGCATGTCGGCTGCTCCTCACCGGCGGGAGCGGCGCGTTCGTCGACGCGTCCGCGAACTTGCCCGCGGGCCCCGTGTCCCCGCACGAGCTCCTGGCCGGCGACGTCGACGGGGACGGCGACGTCGACGTCGTGATCATGCCCTCGTCGAACGCGGCGCGGCTGTACGTGAACGGCGGGACGGGCACCTTCACCTTCGGTCCGGACCCGGCGCCGGGGAGCATCGCCTCGCTCGCGCGGGGGCGGCTGGGAGACGTCGACGGCGACAGCGATCTCGACCTCGTCGTCGCGAACATCCTCGGCGACCGACTGCTGGCGAACGACGGCAGCGGGAACTTCACGGAGGTCCCGGGCGCGATCCCGCCCGGCCAGCTCGTGCCGAACCCCGCGTTCCCCGGCTCGAGGCTGCTGGAGCTGTCCGACCTCGACGGCGACGGCGACCTCGACCTGTTCACGAAGACGTGGGAGGTCGCGCTCGGCCCCGGGGTGACGCTCGTGTACATCAACGCGGGCAACGGGACGTTCAGCGAGCTGTTCGGCGCATCGCCCGTCACGCGGTCGACGACGTCCGCGCTCGCGGTGACGGACGTCGACGGCGACGGCGACCCCGACGCGCTGCTCGCGAACGCGTTCACGTCGAACCTCCTGTACTTGAACGACGGCACCGCGCGCTTCACCGACGTGACGCACCGGGCGCCGGAGGAGACGGACTCGGCGTTCGACGTCGTGACCGGCGATCTGGACGGGGACGGGCGCCTCGACGTCGCGCAGGCGGGCGGCGCGAGCGTCGAGATCTTCCTGAGCGACGGAGCGAGCGGCTTCGTCGACGGCTCGGCGGGGCTCCCGTTCGGCGTGCTCGGGACGACGCTCGCGCTGGGCGACGTCGACGGCGATCTCGACCTCGATCTGGTCGTCGGCCGGCGGCTGACCATCGGCACGGGCGGCCAGCTCTTCCTGCTCCTGAACGGCGGGAACGCTCAGTTCACCGACGCCAGCGCGCAACTGCCGAACGTGCCCACGCTGCCGAACGCACTCGCGTTGGGCGACGTCGACGGCGACGGCGACCTCGATCTGTACGTCGCGAACGACACCGGGCTGAACGACGCGCTGTACCTGAACGCCGGCAACGGCACGTTCGCGGACGCGAGCGGGCAGATCCCCGCCAACTCCGGGACGCCGAGCGACGTCGCGCTCGGCGACGTCGACGGCGACGGCGATCTCGACGCGCTGCTGTCGCACGTCGGGCAGAACCGACTGCTGCTCAACAACGGCTCGGGGACGTTCGCCGACGCGACGGGGCAGTTGCCGGCCGACAACGACGACACGTTCGCGCTGGAGCTGGTCGACGTCGACGGGGACGCCGACCTCGACGTCGTCTTCGCGAGCTACACGGCGCCGGACCGGATCGCGACGAACGACGGCACGGGCGTCTTCACCGACGCCACGGCGGCGTTGTTCCCGCCCGGCGTCGACCTGGGCCGCGGCGTCGTCGCCGGCGACTTCGACGGCAACGGAGCGATCGACTTGTACGGCACCGGCTCGACGCTGCTCGTCAACACGGGCGTCGGCGTCTTCGTCGACGCGAGCTTCCTGTTGCCGTCGTTCGAGGTCGGCTTCACGAGCTTCGGTGCCGCGTTCGACTACGACGTCGACGGCGACGTCGACCTGTTGCTGTCCGGCTACCCCACGCTGCTGACGAACGTCACGCGCAACCTGGCGGCGCGCGAGGTTCCGCGCGTCGGCAAGCCGCTGACGATGCAGGTGTTCGGCGCGCCGAGCTCGTTCTACGTGCTCGGCGTCTCGCCGACGGCGATCGCGTTCCCCGCGCCGCCCTTCGGAACGGCGGGGATCGACCTGAGCGCGGCGTTCCTGGCCGGGGGTTTCACGGACGCGAGCGGCCGCGACGAGCGCACGGTGCCGATCGCGGCGAATCCGAACCTCGTCGGAGTGACCCTGTTCTGGCAGGCGCTCGTCGGCTCCAGCTTCACGAACGTCGAAGCGACGACGTTCACGGACCTGTAGCGGGACCCACGAGTCCCTCCCGGGGAACGGAACCCGGGTCCGGAGGCGAGGGAGCGCGCGACGCGCTCCCTCGCTCGCGTTTTCTCGCTCGTCCCGTGTAACGCGCGCGTCGCGCCAGCTAGTTCCCAGCGAGGCCGCCCCCAACCCTCGCTCTCCCTCGGAGACGTCGCGTTGAAACACCCTGCCTCGAGCACGCCGAGCGGCGCCACCCGCCCCGCTCGCGCATCGGCCCCCGATCGCGCCTCGGCCACTTTCGCTTCCTCCCCCACCACGCGCGAATTTTCGCGCCTTCTTCGAGCCGCGGGCGGCCGTTCCGACGGAGCCGTTGGGGAGATCCGTCCGCACCGAAGGTCCGCAGGACTCATGCGATTTCGTACCACGAGCGCGCTCGCGCTCGCTCTCCTCGCGACCGCGGGCCCCGCTCTCGCGCAGGCTCCGCTGTTCGAGCGGCTGCGCGGGATGCTCCCGCTCGAGCTCGACGCCTCGAGCCCGCACGCGAGCGCCAGCGGCGACGTCGACGGCGACGGCGACGTCGATCTCGTGCTCGTCACGAACCAGTCGATGCTGCTGCTGCTCAACCAGGGCGTCGGCAGCTTCGAGCTCGTGCCGAACGGGCTGCCGGCGCCTCCGGGCATCGACGCGGAGCCTTTCCTCGAGGACGTCGACGGCGACGGCGACCTCGACCTGATCGCCGTCGGCTCGACGTTCGGCCTGAGCATGCTGAACGACGGGTCGGGCTCGTTCGCGCCGCACCCGGTCCCGCTGCCGCCGTTCGCGGGACAGGGCGCGACGGGCGCACTCGCGGACTTCGACGGAGACGGCGATGTCGACCTGCTCGTGTGCGGACCCGATCAGCTCTTCCTCAACTCGGGCGCGGGCGCGTTCACCGACGCCGGAACGTCGATGCCGGCGACGAGCGATCCGCTCGAGCTCCTGCCCGGCGACTTCGACCGCGACGGCGACCTCGACGTCGTCCTGACGCCGGGGAGCGGTCCGCCGCGCCTCTTCCTCAACGACGGCTCTGGCAACTTCGTCCTCGGCGCCGACCCCGTGCCCGCGGGGATCGGCTCGGTCTCGATCGCCGACACCGGCGACGTCGACGGGGACCTCGACCTCGACCTCTTGCTCGCGAGCACGCGCGCGCACTACCTCCTCGTCAACGACGGCTTCGGCGCGTTCACCGAGGTGCCGGGAGCGATCCCGCCGCCGTCGTTCCAACCCAACCCGCCGTTCAACGGATCGAGCGTCGCGCTCTTCGAGGATCTCGACGGCGACGGCGACCTCGACGTCCTCGCGCAGGGCTTCACCATCGTCGGGCCGCCGAGCCCGACGCGCGTGTTCCTGAACGGCGGCGCCGGGACGTTCGTCGAGCTCGTGGGCGCGGGGCCGGCGGAGGCGAACGAGCTCGCGATGTCGATCGCGCTCGACGACTTCGACGGCGACGCCGACGTTGACGCGTACGTCGTCGGACCGGACATCCTCCTCTTGAACGACGGCCGGGGCCGGTTCGTCGACGTGACGCGCCCGGCGATCGAGGTGGGCGCGTGGCACGTGGGCGTCGCGGTCGGCGACGTCGACGGCGACGGGCGGCTCGACGCCGCGATCGGACGCGAGAACGGCCTGCGCCTGTTCGTGAGCGACGGCGGGAGCGACTTCGTCGACGCGTCGGCGAACCTCCCCGCCGGCGTCTCCGCCGGCAAGCTGGCGTTCGGCGACGTCGACGGGGACGGCGACGAGGACCTGGTGACGCGGAGCTACGGCTGGACGAGCACGCAGCTCTTCTTGCTCCTGAACGACGGCACCGGCGTGTTCACCGACGCGAGCCAGCAGATCCCGAGCCCGCCGATCGAGGCCGAGGACGTCGCGCTGGGCGACGCGGACGGCGACGGCGACCTCGACCTCTTCGTCGCGATCCAGGGGCTGAACAGCCGGCTCTACCTCAACGACGGGAGCGGGGGCTTCACGCTCGGTTTCCTCCCGCTCGACGCGTCGCTGTCGAGCCACGTCGCGCTCGGCGACGTCGACGGCGACGGCGACCTCGACGCGGTCTGGGGAGCGCAGGGACAGAACCGCCTGCACCTGGGGCTCGGCAACGGCCTCTTCGTCGACGCGACGGCGCAACTGCCGGCGCAAGGCGGCGTGACGACCTCGCTCGCGCTCGTCGACGTCGACGGCGACGGCGACCTGGACCTCGTGACGGGGAACGTCTGGACGGTGCCGGACGCGCTGGCGCTGAACGACGGCACGGGCACGTTCACGGACGTGACGGCGACGCTTCCCTCGGGCGACCTCGGCGACGTCGTTCTCGCGGGCGACTTCGACGGAGACGGTGACGTCGATCTGTATGGCACGCTCCACCGGCTCTTGCTCAATACGGGAAGCGGTGCATTCGTCGACGCGAGCGATCGACTGCCCGCGCTCGACGGCGCGTACGCGCGGCAGGGCGTGGCGCGCGACCTCGACGGCGACGGCGACGTCGACCTGCTCCTGTCCGGCGACCCGATCCTGCTCACGAACGTCACGCGCCAGATCGCGGCGCGCGAGGTCCCGCGCATCGGCAAGACGCTCACGATGCAGGTGTTCGGCGCGCCGAGCGTGCCGTACGTCGCCGGGGTGTCGGCGAGCACGGCGCAGGTGCCGTTCCCGCCGTTCGGAACGCTCGGAATCGATCTCGCGACCGCGCTCTTCGGAGCCGGAGCGACAGGCCCGGACGGACGCGGCTCGCTCCCCGCTCCGATCTCGAACAACCCGAACCTCGTCGGCGTGCCGCTCTACTGGCAGGCGCTCGTCGGCCTGACTCTGACGAACGTCGAAGCGACGACGTTCACCGACCTGTAGGGAGACAGACTCATCATGCGATACGCACAGCTCGTTCTCTCCGCCCTCGTCCTCTCGGCGTCCGCCGGTCCCGCGCTCGCGCAGGCTCCGCTGTTCGAGCGGCTACGCGGGATGCTCCCGCTCGATTTCGAGCCGCCGCGCGGCGTCACGACCGGCGATCTCGACGGCGACGGCGACATCGACGCGGTCTTCGGGTTCTCCAACTCGACGGGCGCCTACCGCAACGACGGCGTGGGCAACTTCGAGCGGATCGAAGGTGCGTTCCCTGCGCAGGCGCCGAACACGCCGAGTGTTCCGTACGTCGGCGACGTCGACGGCGATGGCGACCTCGACGTGCTCCTGGTCGGCACGGTCACCGCACGGTGGCTCTTGAACCTGGGCACCGGCACGTTCGCGCCGGGCGCGGAGCTCCCCGGGCGCGCTGAGTCTGTTCCACGCCGCGGCGGTCGCGGACTTCGACGGCGACGGCGACCTCGACGTGATGATCGGCGGGCTCGACCTGTTCCTCAACTCCGGAGACGGGACGTTCGTGGACGCCGGCGGCAACTTGCCGGTCGGAGCGACGTTCGGCAGAGAGCTGCTCGCGGGTGACGTCGACGGTGACGGCGATGTCGACGCGGTCCTCGTCTCGACGCTCGCGCCCGGCTCGCGACTCTACGTCAACGACGGCACGGGCACCTTCGCGCTCGGGATCGACCCGACTGCGGGCGCGAGCTCCGCCGCGCACTCCGGGGATCTCGGCGACGTCGACGGCGACGGCGACCTCGACCTGATGATCCGGTTCGGCAGCTCGACGCGGCTGCTGCTGAACGACGGAGCGGGCGCCTTCACCGAGGTGCCAGGAGCGCTCCCCTCGTCGCTGAGCATCCCTCGCTTCGAAGATCTCGACGGCGACGGGGACGTCGACGTCTGGACGGTTGCGCGCAGTCTCGCCAACGACGGCACCGGCACCTTCACGGAGATCCCGGACTCGGCGCCGGCGATCCTCCCCGTCGCGCCCGACCGCGCGAGCCTCGCCGACGTGGACGCGGACGGGGATCCGGACGCGCTGATCGCGGCAGGGGCGAAGCTCCTCTACCTGAACGACGGTCAGGGCCGTTTCGTCGACGTGACCGTGTCGCTGCCCGAGGAAGGCCAGCACTTCAGCCGGGTCGCGCTCGGCGACCTGAACGGGGACGATTACGCCGACGTCGTGTATCCGATGGTCGTCCAACCGCTCGACATGCTGCTCAACGACGGCGTCGGCGGGTTCGTCGACGTCTCGGACCTCGTGTCTCATCTGGGCATCGGCACGTGCGTCGAGATCGCGGACGTCGATCGGGACGGGGATCAGGATCTGCTCGTCGCGGGCTCGGGCGGCGTCGGCCCGTACGTCCTGCTCCTGCGCAACACGGGCACCGGGTTCTTCGAGGACCCGCCCGGAGCCGCCGCGACGCTGCCCGGAACGCCGACCAATCTGGCAACGGGCGACGCGGACGGGGACGGCGACCTCGACCTGTTCGTCGCGGTGAGCGAGGCGAACAACGTCCTCCTCCTCAACGACGGCACCGGCGCCTTCACGCCGGGCGCCCTCCCGTTGGACCTCGGTGAGACGACGGACGTCGACGTCGGCGACGTCGACGGCGACGGCGACCTCGACGTGGCGTGGTCGAACGAGGGAGCGCAGAACCGCCTCTCGCTCGGCAACGGACTGGGCGGGTTCGTCGACGCGACCGCGCAACTGCCGATCGACGCCGACGACACGAAGGGGCTCGCGCTCACCGACATCGACGGCGATGGCGACCTCGATCTCGTGTTCGCGAACCTGACGGCGCCAGCGCGGCTGGCGCAGAACGACGGGAACGGCGTCTTCACCGACGTGACGGCGGCGCAGTTGCCGGCGGGCTTCGTGCTCGGCCGCGACGTTCTGCCGGCCGACTTCGACGACGATGGGGACGTCGACCTCTACGGTCTCGCGTACGGCCTGCTCATCAACACGGGCAACGGTGCGTTCGTCGACGGGACGTCGCTGCTCGGACCGCTCGGCGTCGGGGTCGGCGCCGCCGCGGCGGACATCGACAACGATGGCGACATCGACCTGTGGACGACCTCGATCGTGCTGCGCAACGTGACGCGCCACGTCGCACCGCGCGGCGTCCCGCGCGTCGGCAAGCCGCTCGAGATGCGCGTGTTCGGACCGCCCGCGAGCCTGTACGTGCTCGGCGTCTCGGCGAGCACGGCGCAGATCGCGGTCCCGCCGTTCGGCACGCTCGGCATCGACCTCGCGACCGCGATCCTCGCCGCCGGCTTCACCGGCGTCGACGGCCGCGCGGAGCCCACGTACGCGATCCCGGCGAACCCGAACCTCGTCGGCGTCACGCTCTACTGGCAGGCGCTCGTCGGCTCGCGCTTCACGAACGTCGAAGGGACGACGTTCACCGACCTGTAGAGCGTTCCCCCGCTCCCGCCCTGTCCTGGCGCGCCCGGCCTCAAGATCGGCGGTTCGTTCCGCCGAACGAGAGGTCGGGCGCGCGAGCTGGGGAGCTTCGAGCGCGCCCCTCGGGGCAACTTCAGGGAAGGGTAAAGCGATGACGGGAGTCGCGCTGATCAGCGTGCTCGCGGGCGGTCTCGGACTGTTCCTGCTCGGGCTGTGGTTGGGGACGGACGGGCTGAAGATCGCGGGGGGGAACCTGCTCAAGGCCAACCTGCGGGGCTGGACGCGCGATCGGCTGCGCGCGTTCCTCGCGGGTCTGCTGATCGCGCTGCTCGTGCCCTCCTCGGGCGCGTTGACGTTCGCGGCGATCGGCTTCGTCAACTGCGGCCTCGTCGGACTCGCGACCGGGCTGTGGCTGATGGTCGGCTGCAGCATCGGGAGCGTGATCACGTCGTGGCTCGTCGTCGCGGTCGACTCGAGCCCCGACCTCTACCCCCTCGCCCTCGCGTACGTCGGCATCGGCGTGCTCCTGCGCTGGACCGGCCCGACGACGTCGCGCGGGCCGTGGGGCCAGGCCCTGGTCGGCCTCGGCGCCCTGCTGCTCGGGCTCCAGGTGCTCGGCACGGGCTTCGCCGAGCTCGACCCCAACTTCCGCCTCGACGGCTTCGCGTCCGGCCTGCCCGGACGCGCGTTCCTGTTCGTCGCGATCGGCGCCGCGTTCTCGACGCTCGTGCGCTCGGCGAGCGCGACGATCGCGTTCGCGCTCCTGGCGGCGTCGGCCGGAGCGCTCGAGCTGCCCTCCGCCGCCGCGCTCCTCGTCGGCGCCAACCTCGGCGCGACGGCGCCGGCGTTGCTCGCTCTGCGCGACGGCACCGCCGACGCGCGCCGCATGGCGGGCGCGCACGTCGCGTTCCACGTGCTCACGACCGCGGTCGGCATCGTCACGCTGATGATCTCGCTGCCGGCGTTCATCGACCGACCGGGCGCATTCGCGAGCCCCGTCCTTCGCCTCACGCTGTTCCACACGATGTTCGCGAGCCTGGGCGCGCTCGTCTTCTACCCACTGTCGGCGCCGCTGACGCACTGGCTCCAGAACCGCTTCGTCGCGGAGGAAAGCGACGCCACGCGCCCCGCGAACCTCGACGCGAACGTCCTGACGATTCCCGACCTCGCGCTCGAGGGCCTCGTCCAGGAGGTGCGCCGCATCAGCGCGACGACGACGCACGTCGCGACGCTGGTGCTCAACGGCGAGCGCGTCAGCGAGTTCCGCGAGAAGCGCGGCTTCGAGCGCGTCCGATCGCTCGCGCAGGCGGTCGACGACTACGTCCTCGAGCTGAACCGCCTCCAGCTCCCGGCGCACGTCGCCGACACGTTGCTCGAGATCCCGCGCGCGTCCCAGGCGTTCCGCACGATCTGGGACCAGCTCGCCGCGCTGCGCGTCGCCGAGGTCGACCAGGCCACGGCGCACGACTCGGCGCTGCGCATGCGCGTGCGCCAGGTGCGCATGGCGCTGCTCCACCTGCTCGAGGGCTGCGACCCGGTCCGGGCGGACTTCTCGCTCCCGCAGTGCCACGAGGAGCGCCGCCACATCGAGCTGCGCGTCACCGATCTCGAGCGGCGCCTCCTGAAGGACCACGCCGGCGTCGGCTCGGCCCTCGGCCGCCTGGAGCTCCTGCTCGGCCACCTGCGGCGCATCGAGCGGATGAGCCAGACCGCGGTCGAAGCGGCGACCTGTCTCGCCCGCGCCCGCATCGCCGGGACCGCGGCCGAGCGGCAGGAGCGCGCCCCCGCCTTCGCCGGGGCGAGTGCGCTCGCCGGATGACGCTGAAACCGCGGCCGCGGCCGGGGCTAGCGTAGTCGAGGGGCGCGCGGCGGCGCGCGACGTGCGAAGATCGTCGCGCGCGGCGCGCCGCCGCGTTCCCGAACGCCGCGTCCCCGCGTCCCCGCGTCCCCAGAACGGGGAGGAGCTCTCCGATGCGTCTCGTCCTCGCCGCGTGCGCCCTCGGCGCACTCACCGCTCCGCTCTTCGCGCAGGTCCCGTGCGGTCTGCCCGGCGTCACGGCGTCGGCCACCCCGTCGACGGCGCAGGTCGGCCAGCCGATCTCGGTCGCGCTGAACAACGGGTCGCCGAGCACGATCCAGCTCCCGTCGAGCTGCGTGATCTCGAGCGTGTTCCAGGGCACGTGCTCGGGACCCACGGTCTGGGCGCCGTTCTGCCTGCAGGTGCTCACGCCGGTCGCGCCGGGCACCAGCCAGACGCAGGGCTGGGACCAGACCGACTTCAACGGCCAGCAGGTCGCGCCGGGCACCTATGCGATCGAGATCCGCTACTTCGACGCGAACGGCAGCATCCAGTCCTGCTGCCTCAGCGTCACGATCACGTCGGACTACACGACCTACGGCGCCGGCTGCGCCGGAACGCTCGGAGTCCCCACGCTCAGCGGCAGCGGCACGCCCAGCGCGGGCAACCAGATCACGCTGAGCGGCGGCAACGCCCAGCCGAACGCCCCGCTGCTGCTCGCCGTCGGCTACGGCACGAGCTCGTTCGCGCTGAGCCCCACGTGCAACGGCGAGATCGCGCCCCTCGCCGGCATCCTCATCCCGCTGACGATGGATGGCGCCGGGACGTTCGCCCTGCCGGTGACGATCCCCCCGCTCCTGCCGCCGACGCTGCTCACCGTGCAGTACCTGGCGGTCGACGTCACGTTCCCGCCGTCGTTCCTGACGCTCTCGAACGCGCTCGCCATCCAAACCTCATGAACCGGAGCATGAACCGGAGCAGAACCATGCGTCCCCTCCTCTCGGCGTGCGCCCTCGCGGCGTTCGCGACCGCTCTCGCCGCGCAAGTCCCGTGCGGCACCCCCGGCGTCACCGCGACGGTGACGCCGTCGAATGCCCAGGTCGGCGAGCCGATCCAGGTCGCGCTGACCAACGGCTCGGGCAGCCTCATCCAGCTCCCGACGAGCTGCCTCTTCGGCGTGCGCGCGGGCGACTGCGACGGACCGTCCATCTACCCGGTCGGCTGCGGGCAGGTGATCACCCCGATCGCGCCTGGCACGACGATGTCGGGCTCGTGGAACCAGACCGACGTGTTCGGCCAGCCGGTGGCACCGGGCACGTACACGATCCAGTTCCAGTACTACGACCCGGGCTTCACGACCCTGACCACGTGCTGCGTGCCCGTGACGATCTCGGCGAGCTTCCAGACGTACGGCGCAGGCTGCCCGGGAACGCTCGGCGTGCCGACGCTGAGCGGCAGCGGGACGCCGGCCGCGGGGAACCCGATCACGCTGAGCGGCGGCAACGCCCAGCCGAACGCGCCGGTGCTGCTCGCCGTCGGCTACGGCACGACGCCGTTCCCGCTCGGCCCGGCGTGCAACGCCGAGATCGCGCCGCTCGCGGGCGTCCTGCTCCCGCTCGCGATGGACGCCGCGGGCACGTTCACCCTGCCGGTGACGATCCCGCCGAACCTGCCGCCGACGCTGCTCACGGTGCAGTACGTGGCGGTCGACGTGACGCTCGCGCCGACGTTCCTGACGGTGTCCAACGCGCCTCGCGATCCAAACCTCCTGACCGGGAGTCTCTCATGCGTCCGCTCCTCTCGGTGTGCGCCCTCGCGGCGCTGACGAATGCTGTCGTCGCTCAGGTCCAGTGCGGCGTCCCGGGCGTCACCGTCACCGTTACGCCGACGAACGCCCAGGCCGGCGAGCCGATCCAGGTCGCGCTGACCAACGGCACGGGGAGCGCGATTCAGCTCCCCAACGTCTGCCTCTTCGGCGTACGTGCGGGGGCGTGCGACGGAACGTCCATCTGGCCCGGCTTCTGCCCGCCGATCCCCACCCTGATCCTGCCCGGCACGACGCTGTCGGGCCCGTGGGACCAGAGCGACTCCTTCGGCCAGTCCGTGGCTCCGGGGACGTACGCGATCGAGGTGCGCTACTTCGACCCGAACCTCACCCTCACCACGTGCTGCTTCCTCGTGAAGATCTTGACGAGCTATCAGACGTACGGCGCCGGCTGCCCGGGCACGCTCGGCGTGCCGGCGCTGAACGGCAGCGGCGACGCGAGCGCGGGCAGCCAGATCACGCTGAGTGGCGGGAACGCCCAGCCGAACGCGCCGGTGCTGCTCGCGGTCGGCTACGGCACGACGCCGTTCCCGCTCGCCCCGGGCTGCGAGGCCGAGATCGCGCCGCTCGCCGGCGTGCTGCTCCCGCTGGCGATGGACGCGGCCGGGACGTTCGACCTGCCGGTGACGATCCCGCCGCTCCTGCCGCCGACGCTGCTCACGGTGCAGTACGTCGCGCTCGACGTGACGCTCCCGCCCTCGTTCCTGACGGTCTCGAACGCGCTCGCCTTTCAGACGTCGTAGGCGCGGCCAGCGATGGACGATCGGCCCGATCGTGTGACGCGGATCCTGCGCGAGGGGGGCGGGAGCGGCGCCGCGTGGAGCGAGCTGCTCCCGCTCGTGTACGACGAGCTCCACGCGATCGCGGAGCGGCGCATGGCCGCCGAGCGCGCCGGGCACACGCTGCAGGCGACGGCGCTGGTGAGCGAGGCGTACCTGCGCCTCGTCGACGACCGCGAGATCGACTGGCAGAACCGGCGGCACTTCTACGGCGCCGCGGCCGAGGCGATGCGGCGCATCCTGATCGACCACGCGCGACGCGTGCGCAGCCAGAAGCGCGGCGGCGACCGCGCGCGCGTCTCGATCAGCGTCGTCGATCTCGCCGACGACGGCGACCCTGAGCGCCTGCTCGCGCTCGACGACGCGCTCGGTGCGCTGGAGAAGGAGGACCCGCGGGCGGCGGAAGTCGCGCGGTTGCGCTTCTTCGCGGGCCTCGACGTCGCGCAGACGGCTCAGGCGCTCGACGTCTCCGAGCGCACGGTCACGCGCGAGTGGGCCTACGCGCGCGCGCGCCTCGCCGAGCTCGTCGGCGGGTAGAGCGTCTGATCCAGCGGGATTCGGGGGCTTCCCGAGCCGCGCCTGCGGATCGGTGCCACGATGCGGGGAGCCAAGGAGGCTGCCATGCGTTCGCATCTCGCGGTGTGCGCCCTCGCTGCGCTCGCTCCTGCGTCCCTCTCCCAGTTCCCCTGCCAGTTGCCCGGCGTGTCGGTATCGGTGACGCCGCAGGTCGCGCAGGTCGGCGAGACGATCCAGGTCTCGCTCCAGAACGGGTCGCCCAACGTGATCCTGCAAGCGACGACCTGCGTGATCCTCGCCATCAACCAGGGCGGCTGCCACGGCGCCCTGGTCTGGGACCCGGCCGGGTGCTTCTTCGTCTTGACGAGCATCCCTCCGGGCACGAGCAAGGCGCAGAGCTGGGACCAGACGGACGATTTCGGCCAGCAGGTGCCGCCGGGCACGTATTGGATCGAAGTCCTCTACGCGACGCCGTTCTTGCAGTCGCGCATCTGCTGCGCCACGGTCACGATCCTGTCGAGCTACCAGAAGTACGGCTCGGGTTGCCCGGGGAGCCAGGGCATGCCGACGCTCGACGGGAGCGGAACGCCGAGCGCGGGGAGCCCGATCACCCTCTCGGGCGCGGGTGGCCCGCAGATCGCCCCCGCCCTGCTCGCGTTCGGCTACGGCACGGGCACGCTCCCCGTGAACGCGACGTGCAGCCTCGCGATCGCGCCGCTCACCGGCTTCGTCGCGCCGCTCACTCTCGACGCGACGGGCGCGTTCAGCCTCGGCGTCTCGGTACCTCCGGGCCTGCCTCCGACCACGATCACCGCGCAGTACGTGGCGGTCGACGCGCTCTTCCCGCCGTCGTTCCTCGCGGCTTCGAACGCGCTCGCGATCCAGACCCTCTGAGCAGGCTCTCGTACGCGCCCACACCTGATGATCCCGACGGCCTGCCAGGCCGCCGATCAGCGGGCGTCGCGCACCTCGATCGCGGCGCCGCGCACGAGACGCGCGTGCGCGCGCTCGGGCGACGAGTCGAACGCCCACGGGCCGACCGCGCCGTCCATGTGGAGCAGGAGCGCGGTGTCGGCGTCGGGCTCGAAGCGCGACGCCGGCTCGAAGGAGTCGCCGGCGTAGCGCGCGACGCGCGAGACGCGCACCTCGTCGATCGCGCCCGCGAACGGCGAGTCCGGCTCGCCCGCGCCGTTCACGTCCGCGCCGACGAGCAGCGGGATCGAGCGCGTCGTGCGCTTGCCCGAACCCGCAGCCGTCGCGACGCGGCGGCCGTCGACGTAGAGCCGCACCTCGTCGCCGTCGAACACGCCGGCGACGTGGTGCCAGCGGCCGGGCTCGAGCAGCCGCTCGCTCGCCGCAGCCGTCGCGTAGCGCCCGCCGACGTGGACGAGGAACTCGGGACGGCCGCTGTTGAGGAACAGGCCGAGCTCGGAGCTCTCCGTCTTGTTGACGAAGCCCTGGCGGTCGGCGAATGCGTCGGCGCGCAGCCACGCTTCGACCGTCAGCGGCCCGTCCGGGAGCGCGAGCTCGTCGTGCTCGACCCGCACGCACGCGCCGCTGCCGTCGAGGACGAGCACGCCCTCGCCGCGCGGACGCTCGGGCGCGGCGAGCCCCGACGCGTCGACGGCGAGCGGGAAGCGGCGCGCAGGGATCGGTACGCGATACCCGTCCGCGAGGTAGTCGGCGCGCACCTCGAGCACGGGCTCGTGGAAGGCCGCGTCGACGGCGGACGCGCGCCACGACGCTTCGATCGCGACGCGTGCGCTCTCGCCCGGCGCGAGCTCGAGGTGGCGGTGGTCGGGCGACAGGTGCCAGCGCGAGTCGAGGCTCGAGGGCACGAGGTCCACCTCGATCGGCCGCGCGACGGGGTTGCGCAGCTCGAGCTCGAACGCGCCGTCGATCCCGCCGCGCTCGAGCGCCGGGCGCGAGCGCACGCGCGGGACGAGTTGCTGTGCGAGCGCAGTCGTCTCGTTGGAGACCTCGCCCGTGACGCGGCGCGGGTCGATCGCGGCGCCGACGGGAAGCGTGACGACGTCGATCCGATCGCGGCGCACGGTGACGTGGTGCCACTCGTGCAGGTATCCGGCCGCGGGGACCGTGCCGCTCTGGTGGCCGCCGACGGTCGCGAGCGTGAAGTACTCGATGCCGTCGCGCGCGCCGTCGTAGCGCATGCGGTGGATGTGGCCGGCGAACACCGCCGACACGTTGCCGGCGCCGGCCAAGAGCTCGTGGACACGCTCCCAGTCGTCGCCGTAGCCGCCGCCGAGCCAGCGCGGATGGTGCAGGAACACGAAGACGTGCTCGGCGTCCGCGGTGCGCCCGAGCGTCGAGCGCAGCCACGCGAGCTGCTCGTCGCTCATTCGCTGCGACGCCGGCTCGCTGAACGACTTGCGCCCCGTGCGCGGGTCGCCCTCGTCGGAGTACAGCACGACGAACCACGCGCTCTTGTGGCGGAACGCGTACCACAAGGGGCCGAAGTGCTCCTCGTAGTTCGCCTCGTGCTCGCCCTCGGGCCGCTCGCCGTCCGGGCCGCGCCAATAGACGTCGTGGTTGCCCGCGACCGGGAACCACGGACATGCGAGCCCGTCCATGATCCCGCGGAGCTCGCGCATCTCGCCGAGCCACTCGGGCGTCCGGTTGTAGCCCTGGATCAGGTCGCCGACCGTCATGACGAGGTCGGGGCCGACGAGGTTCGTCTCGCGCACTGCCTCGGCGAGCACCGCAACCCCTTCGGGCGGCCCGCCGGTGCGGTCGCCGAAAATCGCGAACGTGAACGCGTCCGCCTCCTCGGGCAGCGGGAGGACGATCGGGCTGCGCCGATTCGTGACGAAGCGCTTGCCGTCGTCGGCGGGCCGCTCGAGCGCGAGCGCGGGGACCAGGGCGAGGAAGAGGCCGAGCCGCACGAGGTCGGGAGCGCGCTTCATACGGCGCCCATCGTAGCGGCGCCCGCGAAGAGCGCGTCCACGCGCGGCGGCGGCTCTCGCTATCGTGGGGCGATGGCCACCGTGCTCGCCCCGCTCGTGCCGCTCGCTCTCGCCGCTCTCGCCGCCGCGGCTCCGCCGCAGGATGCGCCGCAAGACGCGCCGTGCTGGCCGGGCTTCCGCGGAGCGCATGCGCGTGGGGTCGCCGACGGCCCCGAGCTGCCGGTGACGTGGTCGCTCGAGACGGGTCGCAACGTCGATTGGCGCACGCCCGTCGCGGGGCTCGCGCACTCGAGCCCGGTCGTCTGGGGCCGGCGCGTGTTCGTGACGACGGCCGTGCGCGCCGGCGGCGACTCGGAGCTGTCGAGCCTGTACGGCTCGCCCGGCTACGGCGCGGGCGAGGCGGTCGCGCAGGAGGGCGCGCACGAGATGCGCGTGCTCTGCTTCGATCTCGAGACGGGCGCGCTGCTCTGGTCGCGCACGGCGTACGCCGGCGTGCCCGCGATCGGGCGGCACCCGAAGTCGACCCACGCGAACTCGACGCCGGCGTGCGACGGCGAGCGCGTCGTCGCGTTCTTCGGCTCCGAGGGGCTCTACTGCTACGACCACGAAGGCGAGCTCTTGTGGAAGCGCGACTTCGGCACGCTCGACGCCGGCGCGCCGGGCCGCGACGATCCGACGTACCAGTGGGGCTTCGCGAGCTCGCCGGTGCTGCACGCGGGGCGCGTGATCGTGCAGTGCGACGTCCAGGGGCAGTCGTTCCTCGCGGCGCTCGACGCACGCACGGGCGAGGAGGTGTGGTGGACCGCGCGCGACGAGGACCCGACGTGGTGCACGCCCACGGTGCACGTCGGCGCGGGGCGCGCGCAGGTGATCGCGAACGGTTATCGGCACGCGGGCGGGTACGACCTCGCGACGGGCGCGGAGCTGTGGAAGATCGCCGGCGGCGGCGACGTGCCCGTGCCGACGCCGATCGTCGCGGACGGGATCGTGTATCTGACGAGCTCGCACGGCCGCTCGCGGCCGATCTGGGCGATCCGCGCGGACGCGCAGGGGCTCGTCACGGCGGACGAGGCGTGCGCGGACATGCTCTGGCACGAGCCGCGGCGCGGGATCTACATGCAGACGCCGCTCGTCCACGACGACCTGCTCTACGCGTGCAGCGACGGGGGCGTGCTCGCGTGCTTGCGCGCGAAGACGGGCGAAATGCTGTACCGCGAGCGGCTGAACGACGGCACGAGCGGCTATTCCGCCTCGGCCGTCGCCTCGAACGGCAAGCTCTGGTTCACGGGCGAGAGCGGCGAAGTCGTCGTCGTGCGCGCGGGTCCGGAGTTCGAGGTCCTGGCGCGCAACGAGCTGGGCGAGACGTGCCTCGCGACGCCGGCGATCGCGAACGGCCGGCTGCTGTTCCGCACGCGCGGACACCTGCTCGCGCTGCGCGCGCGGGACTGACGCGCGCTCACTCGCCGGGCTCGACCGGCATGCGCTTCGCGTTGCGCAGCAGCTCGCTGCGCGCGACCCGGGCGCGGTCGAGCTCGGTGAGCAGCGCCTCCTGCTCGGGATCGCGCGGACGGCGTCCCGCCGGTCGGCCGGGGGGCTCCGACGCGAGGATGTCGGCCCAGCGCTCGGCCTTCAGGCGCCGCACGCGCTCGCGGAACTCGTCGAAGGAGATCATCGCGCTCCCCGCTGGAGCCGCTCGAGCGCGGCGCGCTCGGCCGGCTCGCTCGTGCGCGCCCGCAGGTAGCTCCAGTCGAGCTCGTGCGCCCAGAGCGCGACCAGGCGAGCCGCCCAACGCCCGTCCTCGTCGCTCTTCCAATGCACCCACGCGCGCAGCCGGTCGACGAGCAGGTCCTCGACGCCGAGGACGACGACGCGCAGACCGTCCACGTCGAGTACGGTGCGCGGCGCCGTCTCGCCGGGCAGGCCGGCGGGCGCGGGAGCTTCGAAGTAGAGCCCGAGCTCCGGCCGCACCCAGAAGCGACCGCGCTTCGCGAAGCCGAGCTCGGCGAACGCCGCGTCGACGTGCGGAGAGGTCGGCAGCGCGAGGTCGACGTCGCCGGTCGCGTAGCCGCCGTCGGTGTAGAGCTCGAGCGCCGTACCGCCGACGAGGATCGGCTCGATGCGCCGCGGCGCGAGCTGCGCGGTCAGCGCGCCGAGCGCCACGAGTCGGCGACGCAGGCGGTCGGGCTCGTCGACGAGCGCGTCGACGCGGCGGCGGAGATCGTTCGGCGGCACCGCGCCATCGTAGCGGCGGTGCGGCGGGATCCTCGGCGGCGGCGTGCGAAGGAAAGCGCGCGCCCGACGCAACCGATCGGCCCGCCGCGCGGTCGACCCGGGTGGGAGGGGGTGGCGGTGGGTCAGAGGGGCGGCGCGGACGCAGAGCGAGCCCGGCCGGGTCCAGTGCGCAGGACCGGCCGGGCTCGCCGAGGGACTCGGAGGAGTGCGCTACCGCGCCGCGACGCTGGTGTCGCTCGCGCTCGAGAGCGCGTAGCCAGCAGGGTTCTGCGGGACCCGGTAGATGGTCCCGGCGTACTCGCCGGCGCCGGTGTCGTTGGTGCGCGAGCTGACGTAGAGGTAGCCGTCGGGCGCCGCGTAGATGTTGTTGCAGCCGGCCTTCTTGCCGAGCTCGACGGACATGTCGACCCAGGGTGCGCTCGTCGTCGGGCGGCCCGTCTGGTCGTCGCCGTAGAAGGGGCGCGCGGGGTCGGGCTCGATGCGCCACACGCGACCGGCGTAGCCCATCGACACGAAGAGCACGCCGTCCTGGCTGACCGTGATGTCGTACAGGTTGCCGCTCTGGTTCGTCTCGGGATTCCAGGGCTGGAAGACGCCGATCAGCTCGGCCTCGATCTCGCCGTTGCTCGCACGGGCGAGGTCGCCGTTCGGCTGGAGCGGGAGGCGCAGCACGATCGACGACGTGCGGTACGAGACGTAGAGGTGGTCCTTGGTCACGCCGACCGCGCTCGCGCCGAGAACCTCCATCTCGCGCTTGCCGCCGGGGTACTTGACGACCATCCGCGGGCCGAGCACCGGACGGCTGTCCGGCGGACCGGCGTACGAGTTCTCGCGGATCGTCGCAAGGTCGTACTGCGTGACGAGGTGGTTGTCCTTCGACGGGACGTACAGGAAGTCCCCCGCCACGACGCACCCGTCCGGACCATTCGCCCAGCCGTGCGGCGGCGGGTTCGTCGCCGGATCGTGATGCGGGTAGTACTCGTTCGAGATCACCGCGCCCAGGGCTTCGCGCGGAACGGTGGTCGGGTCGTGCTGCTCGACGACGTGCCACTTGCCGTTGCGCGTGTCGAAGCGGTAGATCGCGTCGGTCGCGTGCTTGCGGAAGCCGGTTTCGAGCTCCGCCCCGCTGTAGGTGCACACGAAGAAGTTCTTCGAGGCCTCGTCGTACGCGAGAGCGCAGTACGGCCGGCCCATCAGCACGTCATCCTGCGGCGGGACGCTGCGGTCGTAGACGAAGAACGGCGGGCTCGTAGGCTTCGCGAAGGCCGTCGCGTTCGTCTGCACGGACTGCGACGCGTTCTGGCCCGGCACGACGCGCTCCGTCGCGGAGAGGTCGACCCGCCAGAGGGTCCCGGCGTGGTCGTCCAACTCCTGGCTCACGCCGCCGTCTTTGCGGTGCCGGCCGCGCGAGAGCACGATGAGGTCGCCGTCGTACCACGCGATGCCGCGACCCCACGGGACGGCGGACGTGACGCGTTCGAACGGCACCTGGCGGTACTCGGGCTGCGAGGCGGGCGTCTGACCGGCCGGGACGAACGCGCCGAAGTCCTGGACGACTTCCAGCTTGGGCGCGTGCGCAACCGCTTGATCGGAGGCCGAGCCGTAGCTCGTCCGGACGGGCTCGCCGGAGGCGGCGCAGCCCCACAGGACCGCGCTCGTGAGCAGCGAGCCGAGCGCGAGCCCGGCTGCTTCCAATCGTTCGGAGTTCGACACGTTCATGGAGGGTGGGGAAGCGGTTGAGCGGCCTCTCATCCTAGCAAGGGCCATGCCGGCGCCCCTCACGCGCCCCCACGGGGGGGAGGGCCCCCGCTCCCGAGCGCGGGGGTCCGGGGATCGAAACGTCGATTGACGTGGACGGCGCCGGTGGCCGCTGGACGGCGCCGGCGCCGCGGGGCGTCAGCCCTCGAAAGCGCCGGGATCCACCACGGAGCCCGCCACGCGCGCGCCCCCGTCGACGTCGAGAGGCAGCGGCTCGGCCGTATCCCCGTCGCGGTCGAGGTCGGTCGCGTCCGCCGGGACCCGCGTCGTGTCGCCCGCGTCGATGAGCGGCGAGACCGCCGACAAGTGCAGGTCGTCGTCCGCGTTGCCCGCGACCCCGTCCGCGCCGTCGAGGTCGACGAACAGCGGGTCGGCGGCCGACGTCGAGATGCCCAGGAGCGCTCCGCTCCAGCCCTCGACCGCGCTGAATGCGACGACGTAGGTCCCGCCGGCGAGTTGCGCCTGCTCCGTCGTCCCGACGGGATCGACGTTCGCCCAGAGGATGCTGTTGTCGATGAACGTCACCGAGCCGACCGTCGTGACGAGCCCGCCGTTGTCGACGAGGGCTTCGTTGTTCGCGAACGTGCAGCTCGCGATCTTGTTCTGGACGTTGACGCTGTACATCGCTCCCCCGCGACTCGTCGCGAGGTTGCCGTTGAACACGCAGCCGGCCATCGTGATCTCGCCCGTCGGAGCGCCGGTCGAGTAGATGGCGCCGCCGCGGTCCGCCACGTTCTCGACGAAGCTGCAGTTGACGAACATCGGGCGGGCGCCGGCGTCGTTGTAGACCGCCCCGCCCTCGAAGGCCGTGTTCCTGCTGAACGAGCAGCGCGTGTAGGTCGCGTTCCCGTAGTTGTAGACGGCTCCCCCGTGGAACCCGCCGTAGTTCTCGACGAAGTCGCAGTTGCGCACCGTCGGGGAGCCGAGCGCGTAGATCGCGCCGCCGCGGCAGTTCGCGAAGAACACGTCGAACGCGTCGCAGCCGGCGGTCTCGCTCGCCGAGCCGTGGTGCACGACGAACCCGTCGAGTACGGCGGTCGGCGAGGTTCCGAGCGGCGCGGTGAGGACGCTGTACGAGTTCTCTTGATAGCCGACGAGGTTGGGCCCGTCGTTGCCGTCCAGGTCGCCCGACAGGATCGTCGGGTGCGCGATCCAGTCGCGCTGGTCGAGGCTCGTCTCGACGCCCGTGAAGCCGCCATACACGCCGACGTCGGAGCGCAGGATGAACGAGCCGTTGCGGTTCGTCCCGTCGGGCCACGGCTTGTACGTGCCTTCGGCGACCCAGAGCTGCGAGTACGGCGGCGCGAAGGCCAGCGCCAGGCGCAGGTCGGTGTACGCGTCCGCCCAGCTCGTGCCATCGTTCGCGCCGAACGCATTGCCGTCGACGTAGACGAGCGTCGTGCACGAATCGAGGATCGAGTCGACGTCGAGGTCGTTGCCCCCGCTCGCGAGGTCGCACTCGTCGGGCCGCGTGTTGCCGTCGCAGTCGCTCGCCGTCCCGTTGGCGATCTCGCACGCGTCGACGACCCCGTTGCCGTTGCAGTCGAGCAGCGGGTCGCTCGTCGAGCACTGGTCGATCGTGAAGCCGAGCACGACCGCGTTGCTGATCGAGGTCGTCGGCAAGCTCGACTGGTTCGGGTCGACCGAGAAAGCCGCGTAGTGCAGCGTGAACCCGATCAGGTTCGGAGGAGCGCTCGGCGGGAGCGCGACCTGCGCGGCGGCGCGTCCGGCGGGGTCGAGGAAGCCGATGAAGCCGACGAGCTCCGGCGGCGAGATCAGCGAGTAGGTCGAGTAGAAGTCCCAGTTCAGCGGCCACACGCCGAGCGGCGTCGGCAGGCCCGGCTCGATCCCGCTCGTCGTGCCGACGACGACGTACAGGTGGCCTCCGACACTCGCGCCGGAGTCCAGCGACATGTTCATCGCCCCGCCCGTCGTCACCGACAGGGAGTGCGCGTCGGAGGCGAGCCCGAGCCGCTTGCCCGAGTACACGAGCGCGCTGCCCTGCGACAGCTCGCCGTCGCGCGCCATCCCGACGACGAGGTCCGCCAAGCCGTCCTTGTTCACGTCGCCCGCGCCCGCGACGGCCCAGCCTGTGAAATCGGACGTGACGAGCCCGCCGATCGTCGCGATCGTCGTCCCGTCGGCTCCCGAGAAGACGCGCACGTAGCCCGTGCCGCTGCTCGGTCCGGTCCGCGACGCGCCGACCGCGACGTCCATCGTCCCGTCCCCGTCGACGTCCCCCACTCCCGCAGCGGCGGCGCCGAAGCGGTCGCCCGGCGCGTCGCCGAGGAACGTGTAGAGCACTTCCGGCGTCACCGGCGCCTGTCCCGCCGCCGTCCGCGCGACCCACTCGCCGGAGTAGACGCGCGCGCGGCCGGCGTCCGGACCGGAGCCGACCTCGCGGCACGCCCCGACGACGAAGTCGTCGAACGTGTCGCCGTTCAGGTCGCCGACGCCCGCGATCGACTGGCCGAGGGCCGAGCGCTCGATGCCGACGAACGTGTGCAGGAGCGCGCCGCTCGCCCCCGAGTACACCGACACCGTGCCGGTCGCCATGTCGTTCGGCGTACCGATCGCGAAGTCGTCGAACGTGTCGGCGTCGACGTCGCCGACGCCGGCGAGAGCGAAGCCGTAGTCGCCCGTCCCCGAGTACGAGTAGAGCACCTGCGGCGTCAGCGGCGTCTGGCCGATGGCGCTCTGGGCGACCCACTCGCCGGAGTACACGTGGACCTTGCCCCCGCGCGAGGCGGACGCGGCGAAGTCGGCGTAGCCGTCCTGGTCGAGGTCGCCGACCGCGGCGACCGTCGTGCCGAGCTCGTCGAACGGCACCCCGTCGATGCGCAGGATCGAGCTGCCGTCGGCGCCCGAATAGAGAGCGACGCTCCCCGCTTCCTCGCCGCCGTCGTCGTCCTTCGGCGCCCCGACGAGCACGTCGTCGCGCCCGTCGCCGGTCACGTCCCCGGCGTTGCACACCGCGAACCCGAAATGGTCGCCGAGCCCGTCGGTGCTCGGCGCGCCGTCGATCCGGAGCAGCACGCGCCCGTCGAAGCCCGACACGATCTGCACATAGCCCGAGCCCTCGGTGTAGACCTGCGGCGCGCCGACGAGGACGTCGTCGTAGCCGTCCTGGTCCCAGTCGCCGGCGCCGTCGACCGAGTGCCCGAAGTAGTCGAGCAGCTCACCGTCGGCGCGCAGCGTGTACACGCGGTGCTGGGTGAAGTCCTGGCCCACGGCGCTCGGCGCGAGCGCGGCGGCCGCGAGGAGCGCGGGCAGGCGAACGGAGCTGTTCTTCATCGTCGTCCTCGTCCGCTGCTAGTAGTAGACGTGGACCGCAACGTTGCTCGTCTCGCACGTCGCGAAGTCGACCGCGTGGAACAGCACCTGCTTGCCGAGCGAGGCCCCCGACACGGCGAACGTCAGCGTGGCGAAGCCGCCGGGCGTGGCGACCGCGGTGCCGAGCTCGACGAAGTCGGTGATCTGCCCGTCGACGCCGGGGCATCCGGGGAGCGGGAACGTGCCCGCCTGCGTGCCCGTGTAGAACGTCACGGTCGAGCCGGGAACCGCGCCGTAGGTGCGCAGCGATACGTTACCCCCCGTCGTGCCGACCGCGCCCGCGGGCGGCACGAGGTGGAGCCCCTCGTAGTCGTCGGCGAGGCGCTTCACCGACCACGCGAGGATCTCCGGCAACGGATCGGACGTGTGGTCGATCGACGTCGAGCGCTCGAGGAACTGGTGGTCCCCCGTCGTGCGCGAGTACTCGGTCATCGCCTCGAGCATGATGTCGCCGAAGAGGCCCGAGTGGACGTCGTTGACCTGCCCGCAGACGTGGCCGTGGTTCTTCTTGTGCACGATGAGCACGGGCGGCGTGAACTCGCGCTGGAAGAGGTGCGGGTTGAGCAGCCACCAGTACGGCGACTCGCGCAACTTCTCCCCCTCGCTCGCCTGCTCGAACGTCTTGCCGGGGAAGAAGAACGTGCTGAGCGTCGAGCCCCACGACCCGATGTTGTCGGTGAAGCACGTCAACGACGAGGTCGTGAGGCGCGCGATCCAGTAGTTCGGCCGGCTCGACGCGTGCAACGTCACGTTCGGCGAGCTCAGGTCGCGGTAGTCCTCGCGGAACGCGAGCCCGTATCCGACGACGGCGCCGAACGAGCGTCCGTGCGTGAGGATGCGATCGGGATCGACGTTGAGCGCCGCCGCGTTCGTCCGCAGGAACTGCACGAGCATTCCCACGCCCCGGACCGCCGCGGTGTAGTCCTCGTCGGGACCGACGATCGGGTAGTTGCAGTCGACGCCGATCATCCCGAGCTCCGGCACGGTGGCCGTCGTGATCGTGTTGCTCAGGACCCCGGCGACGAGGTTGTTCGAGTTGCCGCCGCGGAACCAGAGCATCACGGGCAGCGGCTCGGTGGGATAGCCCATCGTCGTGGGCCCCTTCGCGAGCGGATAGGTCAGGTTCGCGATCGTCTCGCCGTAGTCGGGATCGGACGGAACCTTCGTCTCGTCGTAGTTGATCTGGACCAGCAGCGGAGCTGGAGGTGCGACGGGACCGCCGATCGCCAGCGCGGCGATCAGACAGGAGGCGACCATGGTCGGGTCCTTCGGGCGAGGAGCGGAGGGAGCGGGGGGGCTCCTGGACCCGAAGGATAGCACGGGGAGCGGGAGCCCGCTCGCTCCGCGCTCTCCGAGCCGTCCCGAGACGGTCAGGGGAGCAGGAGGACCGCTTCGGCCTCGCTGACGAAGTCGAGGGACGGGATCGGAGTCACGTCGAACGAGAGCAGGACGTGGTGGACCGTCGTCCCGGCGAAGGCGGGGTTCGTGCCCGGCGGAACGAGCAGGGTCGCGCTCGCCGTGCCCACGCCCGACAGGAGACCGACGTAGCCCAGGAACGGCGGCGCCCCGGCGCCCGTCAGCGCGAGGACGCTGAACACGTCGGTGTTGAGCGGGATCGGCTGCCCGTCCAGCGTGAAACCGGGCGCGGTGCCCGAGGTCGTCGCGATCAGGAGGTAGACCTGTCCCGCGCGCGCCACGCCCCCGTTGAGGAAAAAGCCGAACGGGCCGCCCGCGCCGAGCGAGACGCCGGGCTGCGCGGGCACGAGGTCGGGCGGACAACCGGGGTCGGCGAGCTCGTGTACGTACACCGAGCCCGTCGCGGGACCCGACTGCGTCGTGCCGTCCGCGCCCGCCGCGCTGCGCGTCCCGTCGGTGGCGACCGCGATCCCGACGTGGTGGTCGTCCGCCTGCTGCGCGGTCGTGATGCGCGACTCGAGGACGAAGCCGAAGGGGCCGTCGCGGAACGCGTAGACCGCTCCCGCCATGCTGGGGCCGAGCGTGATCTGCGACGAGAAGCCCGGGGCGCCGACGAGCGCGACGCCGCCGGCGAGCGAGACCGACTGCCCGAAGCGCGCGAGCTGCGACGGATCGATCGCGGTGAGCCGCGCCTGCTGCGTCCACGTCGTCCCGCTGCGGCGATACACGTACGCCGCGCCCTCCTGCGCGGAGAACGGCGACGTCGCGACGAGCCGGTTCGGACAGCCGACGACGATCGTGTCGCCCTCGAGCGCGACGCTCGAGCCGAAGAGCGCGTCGAAGTCGGGGTCCGACGGCTCGAGCTTGGCCTCCTCGACCCAGCCGCTCGCCTCGCGCCGGAACACGTAGGCGACGCCCGAATCGTCGAATCCGCCGAGCGCGGGAGCAGGCCCGCCCGGCGCGCCGACGACGAGCAGGTCAGCGTCGATCGCGACCGCGGCGCCGAACTGGTCGCCCAGGTCGAAGCCGCCGCTCCCGCCGCCGTCCGACGCGACGAGCTTCTGGTCCTGGCTCCACGACGCGCCGTCGAAGCGGAACACGTACGCGGCGCCCGAGTCGGTCCCGAGGTCGTCCTTGCGCGGAGCGCCGGCGACGGCCCAGATGCCGTCGACCGCGACCGCGGTCCCGAGCTCGTCGCCCTGCGCCGGATCGCTCGCGACGAGCTTGGTCTGCAACGTCCACGCCGTGCCCGCGTCGGCGTACACGTAGACGGCGCCCGCTTCCTGCCCCGCCTGGTCCTGGCCGGGCGAGCCGATGAACGCGGTCGCGCCGTCGAGCTCCACCGACGTCCCGAAACGGTCGCCGAAGTCCGGCACCCCGGTGCCCTGGCCGTGTCCGGCCGCGTCCGCGGGCTGGATCCGCGTCTCCTCGATCCAGCCGGTGCCGACCCGCCGATAGACGGTGACCGAGCCCGCCTCCGCGGCCGCCGACGGCCCGTCGCTCGGCGTGCCGGCGAGGAGCAGGTCGCCTTCCAGCGCGACCGCCGCGCCGTGCCTGTAGCCCTTGCCGGCGGTGCTGGCCTGCAGTTGCGTCCCCGCCGTGCAGGGAAGCTGCGCTCCGGCTGCCGACGCCAGGACGACCGCGATCGCTGCCGTCGCGGGAGAGATCGTCCGTCGCATGTTCTCGCTCCAGATCGTGGTGAACCCGTGTCGCCCCGGCGGAGCTGGGGTGGCCACGGGCCAGTCTGCCACACAGTGCGCCGGACGAGCGCCCGCGCGGTGCCGCCCGCGGGCGATCGAACGCACATCGAACTCAGCTCTGACGCGCCACTACACTGTTCCCGATGAGCGCCGTCCGCATCGCCGTCGATCCGCACCCGCTGCTGGCCGCGCGCGCGTTCGTGACGCGCTTCCCCGCGCCGCTCGCGCAGCTCGCGGACGCCGCTCGCACGCGGCTCGGCCCGCTGCTCGCGCTCGACGCGGACGTGCCGTTCGAGCGCGACGAGAGCGTGCGCGCCTGCGTGCGCGCGCTCCTGCGGCACGGCGGCCACCGGACGAGCGGGCGCGGCAAGCCCGCGTCGGAGTATCTCGTGCGGGCGGCGGGCGAAGGTGCGCTCGGCTCGATCAACGCCGCGGTCGACGCGTGCAACGCCGTTTCGCTCGCGACCGGCTTCCCGATCAGCGTCGTCGACCGCGCGCGGGCGGCGGCCCCCTACCGCATCGGAATCGGCGCGGACGGCGAGGAGTACGTGTTCAACGCGAGCGGCCAACCGATCGCGCTGCGCGGGCTATTGTGCCTGTACGACGCGAGCGGCCCGTGCGCGACGCCGGTCAAGGACAGCCAGCGGACGAAGACCGACGACGCGACGAGCGAAACGCTGTCGGTCGTGTGGGGTGCGAGCGAGCACGCCGAGCGCGCCGACCGCACGGTCCTGTGGTACCGCGAGCTGCTCGGCGCGCTCGGCGCGACGAGCGAGCCCGTCGAGCTCGGCTGATCATTCCAGCGCCGCCGCGAGCCGGCGCAGCAGCTCCGCCTGCGCCGGGTGCGCGCGACGCAGCGCCTCGTCGAGCTCGAACCACTGCGCGCGGTCGATCTCGGGGAACGCGCGCCGCTTCCCGCTGCGCGGCGGCCACTCGAGCTCGAACGTGTTGCTGCGCACGTCGCCGGCGTCGCAGTCGCCCTCGAACGCCCAGACGTGGACGAGCTTGCCGCTCGGCAGGCGCACGCTCCCGAGCGCGAGGTAGGCGTGCTCGCCCTGGGGCGTCGCGAGCGACGTCTCCTCGGCGAACTCGCGCCGCGCGGCCGCGAGCAGGTCCTCGCCAGGATCGACGAGCCCCTTCGGAACGCTCCACGCGCCCGCGTCCTTCTTCGCGAAGAACGGACCGCCCGGGTGCGCGAGCAGCACCTCGAGCGCCGGCGTTCGGCGATACATGACCAGCCCCGCGCTCAGCGCCGCCACGCCGACGAGCGTAGCGCATCGCGCTGCGTTACCATCGCTCGCCGTTCCGACGTGCTCCCAAGCGGAAACAGGAGTCTCGACCATGAAGCAGGCCATTCTCGCCCTCTGCGCCCTCGGCACCGTCGCGTACGCGCTCGCCCCGAGCGCTCCGACGCCCTCCTCCGGTGCGGCTCCCGCCGCGGCGCCCTTCCACTGCCAGATCCCGTGCGGGATCTACGGCGACAGGATGCGCGTCGACATGCTCATGGAGGACGCCGCGACGATCGAGAAGGGCATGCAGACGCTCACCGGCCTCGACGTCTCGGCGGACCGCAACCAGGTCGTGCGCTGGATCATGAACAAGGACGATCACGCGCAGAACGTGCAGGACGTCGTCGCGCAGTACTGGCTCGCGCAGCGCGTGAAGAAGCCGGCGGACGCATCCGACGCGGCGGCGATGAACAAGTACCACCGGCAGCTCGAGCACATGCACGGCATCACGGTCGACGCGATGCAGTGCAAGCAGACGACCGATCCCGCGCACGTCGAGTCGATGCGCAAGCACGCGCTCGACTTCAGCGCGCTCTATTTCTCGCCGGAGGATCTCGAGCACGTGCGCTCGCACCACGCCGGCGGGGACGAGAAGTAGGCGGGCGTCGTCAGTCGGAGAGCGGGCGCTCGAACATCCGGTAGGTCTTCGAGCGCTCGAAGCCGATGTTCTCGATCGCGCGTAGCATCGGGGCGTTCGTCTCGAGCATCCACGAGCACTCCGCCTCGTGGTAGCCGATGCGCGCGCCGCGGTGGAAGAACTCTCGCAGGACGAGCGCGTCGAGCCCCGCTCCGCGCTGCTCCGGCACGATCCCGAGCGCCAGCACGCGCACGCGGTGCACCCAGCGCCGCCGGCGCAGCACTTTCAGGAATCCGAACGGGAACAGGCGCCCGTTCAGGTGCCGCAGGACCTGGTTCAGGTCCGGCACCGCGAGCCCGAAGCCGAGGGCCTCGCCGCCGCGCTCGACGATCAGCGCGAGCTCGGGCTCGATGATCGGGCGCAGGTCGCTCGCCATCGCGGCGATCTCGGCGTCCGTCATCGGCACGAAGCCCCAGTTGCGCTCCCACGCGCGGTTGTAGACCCCGCGGATCGTGCGCAGCTCGTCCTCGAAGCGCGCGAGGTCGAGCGGCCGCACGACGACGTCCGCGGTGCGCCGCGCGAGCAGCCGGTCGACGCGTTCGAGGCGCCGCTGCAGCTCGGGGCCGTCGGTCCCGCGGTAGGCGAGCAGGTCCATCGCCTTCACGAAGCCGCAGCCGACGAGCAAGCGCTCGTAGTACGGCGGGTTGTAGTTCATCAGCAGCGCCGGCGGCTCGTCGAATGCGTCGACGAGCAGCCCGCACTCCTCGTTCGTCGAGAAGCTCGCGGGCCCGCGCAGCCGCTCGAGCCCGCGCGCGCGGACCCAACCGGCGGCGGCGTCGAACAGCGCGGCCGCGACCCGCTCGTCGTCGACGGACTCGAAGAGTCCGAAGAAGCCCGTGCGCTCGCCGTGCACCTGGTCGTGGAGCCGGTTCTCGACCGCCGCGATGCGGCCGACGGGCCGGGCGCCGTCGCGCGCGAGGAACAGCTCGACCGACCCGTGCTCGAAGAACGGATTGCGCCGCGGGTCGATGCGACGTTTCTCCTGCGCGAGGAGCGGCGGCACCCACGCGTCCCAGCGGCCGGGATAGATCGACCACGGCAGCCGCAGGAACGCGCGCCGATCGGCGCGGCTCGCGACCGGATGGACGGCGAGCGCCACGGCGGATCGGCGCTCAGCGCACGAAGCCGAGGCGGCGGCCGACGCGCTCGAAGACGTCGAGCGCGCGGTCGAGCTGCGCGTCGCTGTGCGTCGCGATGAAGCTCGTGCGCAGGCGGCACTCGCCCGCGGGCACGGCGGGCGCGAGGATCGGGTTCGTGTACACGCCTTCCTCGAAGAGCGCGGCCCACAGCTCGAGCGTGCGCTCGGGGGTCCCGCTGTAGATCGGCACGATCGGCGTCTCGGACGGGCCGGTCTCGAAGCCGAGGCGGCGGTACTCGCCCGCCATGCGGCGCGTGATCGCCCACAGCCGCTCGCGCCGCTCCGGCTCGGTGCGGATGATGTCGAGCGCCTTGAGCGCGGTCGCGACGGCCGACGGCGGCAGGCCGGCGGAGAACATCAGGCTGCGCGCGTTGTGGCGCAAGAAGTGCATGACGCCTGCGGAGCCCGCCGCGAAGCCGCCGATCGACGCGAACGACTTGCTGAACGTGCCGACGAGCACGTCGACCTGGTCGACGACGCCGAAGTGCTCGGCCGTGCCCGCGCCGCGGGGGCCGAGCACGCCGACCGCGTGCGCCTCGTCGACGACGAGCACCGCCTGCTGGTCGCGGCACAGCGCGACGAGCCCGGCGACGTCCGCGACGTCGCCCTCCATGCTGAAGATGCCGTCGACGACGACGTAGCGGTCGCCGCGCCCGTGGCCGTTGTTGCGGTCGGCGTCGAGCCGCGCGCGCAGCTCGTTCAGGTCGTTGTGCGCGAAGCGGATGATCTCCGCTTGCGACATGCGGCAGGCGTCGACGATGCTCGCGTGGTCGAGCTTGTCGAGGAAGACGCGGTCGGTGCGCCCCATCAGCGCGGAGATGACGCCGACGTTCGCCTGGTAGCCCGTGCTGAAGACGAGCGCGGACTCGGTGCCGAAGAAGTCGGCGAGCTCGCGCTCGAGCTGCTCGTGGAGGTCGAGGTTGCCGTTGAGGAAGCGGCTCCCCGTCACCCCGGCGCCGTACCGCGCGATCGCCGCCTGCGCGGCCTCGACGATCCGCGGGTCGTGCGTCAGCCCGAGGTAGTTGTTCGAGCCGAGCATGATGCACCGGCGGCCGCCAACGACGACCTCCGTGTCGGTCGACGCCTCGATCGGCAGGAAGTACGGGTAACACCCCGCCTCCATCAGCTGACTGGCCCGCTTGTCGCGGGCACACTTCTCCTCGAGCCGCACGCGCGTCGCTACTCCTCCTGCCACCGCCCCGGCCTGCGTTCCGTGGGGCACGGGGCGCCTGAACTTCGAGCGGCCGGAGGGTAACGAGCCATCGCCCGCGGCGCCATCCCGCAGCGCTCATCGACGTCCACAGATCGGGCTCGAACGCCGCAATCGGGAAGAAGATCGGGAAGAAGATCGGGAAGAAATAGCCGTGATGACGAAGAAAACGCGGCGCCTCGCGCAACTTCTGCCCGCGCGACCCGGTCATGCCCGCGGAGGGTGGGGGTGGCGGTGGACCGAGGAACGCGGCAGGAGCATCCCGCGCCCCACGAAGCGTCGCCGATGCCGGTTAGAATCGATCGCATCGGTCGCTCGCTCCCACCGCCGCACCCGTACGCACCCGCACCATGAAGCTCCGCTCGGCTGTCGCTCTGCTCGCCCTCGCCGCCCCGCTCGCCGCCGACGTGCCCCGTCCCGGCAGCGTGCTCGTCTTCCCCCTGCACCGCTCGGGCGACACGTTCACGCTCATCAGCGTGACGAACACGCGCACGCAGCCGGGGAGCGACGTCCGCGCCGTCTATCAGTACGTCAACGCGACGCCGGACCCGAGCGATCCGCTGAAGGCGCTGAGCTGCTCGGTCGTCTACCGCTCCGAGCAACTGACCGCCGGCGACACCGTCTCGACCTTCACGAGCTGCCACAACGTCTCCGGCATTCGCCAGGGCTACCTCGTCGTGGCGGCGAAGAGCGCGACGAGCGGCCTCGCGGTGTCGTACGACCACCTCGTCGGCTCCTCGCTCCACGTCGGCCCGACCGGCGCGCTGTTCAGCTTGATGCCCTACTCGCTGCGCGCGGCGACGCCGCCGGGCGCGCCGACCGACCTCGATTCGGACGGCCGCCTCGACTTCGACGGCAGCGAGTACGAGCCGCTCCCCGAGCTCCTGCACGTCGACTCGTTCGCCGGCATCGCGGACAGCCGCCTCGTGCTGCTCGCGCTCGGGCCGGAGTTCAACCAGTCCGTCTCGGTGAAGGCCGACGTCTACAACGACAACGAGTTCCCGCTCTCGGTCACGTTCTCGTTCCGCTGCTGGACCGACGTGCGGCTCTCGGAGCTGAGCGGCCTCTTCACGCAGCTCTTCCTGAGCTCGACGCCGGACGACCCGGACGAGGTCGACATGGACTGCGACGGCGACGGCGATTTCGAGACCGGTTGGATGCGCCTCGATGCGATCACCGCCTCGACGCCGTTCCAGTCGACGCCGAACCCGCCGATCCTCGGCGCGATCGTCCAGAGCCAGACGGGCCTGGACGGCGGTCGCCTCCTGTGGGGCGACGGCACGAACACGAACGGCCAGTTCTAGCCCGGGCCAGCCTCTAGAAGGAGCCCGGCGCTCAGCCTGAGCGCGACGGCATGCTCGGCGGCGCCTTGCGCTCGCCGGACGAGCCGGCGCCCACGCCGTGCTCGTCCAGGCCGGCCGCGGCCCGGCTCGACGCCGTCTTCTTCGACGCGGGCTTCTTCTTCGCGGACTTGCGCTTGCTCTTCTTCGCGCGCGACGCGGCCTTCGCGCCCGCCGCGGCCGGCTCCGGCTCGGCCGGCTGCGCGTCCTGGGCCGCGTCCGCCGCAGCCTTCGCGGAGGAGCGCGTCGGCTTCCTCGTCGGCGGCTTCCTCGTCGGCGGCTTCTTGGTCGCCGGCTTCTCGGTCGCCGCTTTCGTCGTCGCCGGCTTCTTGGTCGCCGGCTTCGTCGTCGCCGGCTTCGTCGTCTTGTTCGGCTTGGGCGCCGCGTTCTTCGCGGCGGCGCCCGCCCCCGCCTTCTGCGCGCGCTTCAAGTCCGCCTCGAGCGCCTTGACCTGATTGCGCAGCTCGCGGCTCTTCTCGCGTAGCTCGGTGAGCGCCTCGTCGCGCCGCGCGACACGCTCCTCGAGCGCCTGCGCGCGCTTCGCCTCGCGGTCGAGCTTCTGCTGCACCGCCTTGTGGCTCGCGCCGAGGTTCGCGACGTGCTCGCGGGCTCCATCGAGCTCCCCACTGCGCTCCCCGAGCTCGCGCTCGAGCCGCGCCGCGGCCTCCGCGCGCTCAGCCACCTCGCTCGCGCGCTCCTCGAGCGCCGAGCGCTGCTCGTCGGCGAGCGCGGAGCGTTCGGCGAGCGCCGCCTCGAGCTGCGCGACGTGCGCGGTCAACGCCTCGACGCGCGCGCGCTCCTGCGCGAGCGCCTCGTCGCGCTCCTCGACCAGGCCCCCGCGCTCGCCCGCGCGCGCCTCCGTTTCGGCGAGCCGCTTCTCGAGCTCGGCCCTCTCGCGCGCCTCGCGTCGTGCGAGCGCCCTGCGCTCCTCGGCCGCCGTCGACTCCGCCGAGGCCCGCTGCGCGACGAGCGCCTCCTCGCGCTCCATCGCGGCCAGCTCGAGCGCCTCGCGCTCCTGCGCCGCCGCCGCGAGCGCCGCCTCGTGCTCCGCCCGCTGCCGCTCCGCGTCTTCCGCCGCGGCGCGCTCCAGCTCCTCGCGCGCCTGCGCAGCGGCCGCGAGCGCCGCCTCGTGCTCCGCCCGCTGCCGCTCCGCGTCTTCCGCCGCGGCGCGCTCCAGCTCCTCGCGCTCCTGCGCCGCGGCCGCGAGCGCCGCCGCGAGCTCCGCCCGCAGCCGCTCCTCGCGCTCGCCCGCCGTGCGAGCGCCGGTGTCGCGGACCGCGACGAGCTCGCTCTCGCGCTGCTGCGCGGCCTGCTCGAGCGCGGCGCGCTCCTCGGTAGCCGCCGCGAGCGC
>CAZGTQ010000142.1:0-8822 GCA_964528575.1 uncultured Planctomycetaceae bacterium
GCGTGGCGGCGGCGCGCGGGGTGAGCCCGTTGAGAAAGCGGTCGCACCGGGCAACTCTGCGTTGCTCGAACGAATGCACGAACGTCGAACGCCCGTCTGGTGCATCGGCCTGTCGGCCCGCCTTCTCCGCTAGGAGGTGAAGGTCGGGTCCGAGTAACGCGTTGCCGATCAGCGGCCGGCGAGCCGGTCGGCTGCAGTGCCTTGTTAGGCCGGCCGACCCGCGACAGCCTCCTCGTGCAGTGTTTCTGGGGCGATGTCGGCCCCATTGGGCCAGGCGATCGTGCCTCCGTCGATGAAGAACCGGCGAAAGTACTCACGGTCTCTCAACGGCTCGAAGACCGGTCCGTTCAACCAGCGGGCGAAGTCGATCGTAGCCGTCAACCCGTCATTGAAGACGATCTCGATCTGATAGTCGCCACGGTACGTCGCCTGGATCACGGTAGGAATGAAGCTCATGTCGACCTACTCCAGAGGCGGTATTCTATCAAGCGGGGTCTTGGCCGTCGCCCTCTCCCAGTTTGCTTCCAACTCAGCCTGGTGCAAGTTGGCCCACTCGCGGATCAGGCGGAGCGCCGTCTTCGATCGGATGTTGCCCACGGTCATGATCCCGTCGAAGCCGAACTTGCCCTGCTGCCCTTGGTACTCCGCGTGGAAGTGCGGAGGCGGGTGATCCTCGTAGAACATCCGGATCACGATTCCGAAGAACGTCGAGATGATCGGCATTCCGCCCTCGCAGGCAACTTCCAGGTGCGCGGCCTAACGTCTTGCCGCTCAGCCGCGGCCGAAGGCCGTCGGCTGGAGTGGAATGTTAGGCGCTCGTCCTCCAGAATGATAGCGCGAGCACTGGCGGCTCCCCAGTCTCCATCCGGCGATAGTTTACGAACGCCGAGCATTCGATGATCGCGCCGTAGATCTCCGGACATCGGGCCGCGAATCCCGTCGCATCTGAGAGCGACAGAACTGCGACCCCACCCTTGGGAGCATGCACACGAGTCATGCGGTCCTCCGGCGCATCGATCGATGTCATGCAGTCGATCCAGGCGTCCATGTTGCGCCCATAGAAGCTCGGGAAGCCCAGCGCCTCCACGAATACGTCGTGGAACGAGTCCCAACCGTCGATCTTCGTTGTATCGATTTCCACTACGGTGTACATCGATGCACCTAACTTGAAAAATTGACGTGGGCCGTGTAGCGCGCCTTGCTCCGAGGAGCGCCGCCGTCTATCGGCGTCGACGGCGGCCACTCGTTGGCGCCAAGGTCCGCTCTCTTCACGGCTTGCTGCGAGCGCGCCGATCATGACGGCGCAGGATACCCCGTCGGGCTGGGCCGTCCAACATCCGGCTCGTGAAGGCTCGGGACATCCATGCCTGTTCGCCGGGAGCCGATCGAGGGGCTGGGCACAGCGGAGCGACCTCGATCGAGGACGTGCGTGTGATTCCATGTCGTCCTCGCGTCGGCGTGGTCGAGAAGCGAGAAGCTGCTGCCGTCTTGATGAATTGATGCGCACGCGGCGTGCCTCGAGAAGCGCAGGCCCGACGCCAGCCGGGCCTTGCAGGCGCGGAGTCGCGTTCATACGGTCGAGAACTGGCCGAACCTGTTCGCGCGACATGACCAGAACACGCGTTTGAGGCGTTTCGCGGACACCAAGTCCATCGGCTGCGCGACGTGGTTGCGGAGCGCGAGCATTCCGAGCACACGACCGCCGCCGGAGCCATCGGCGGAACCGGTGGGGGAGCCATGGAGCCGGCGTAGCGACGCCGGCCACCGCGCCCACCCCCGGCTCGTTACGCCCCGTACCGTTCCAACCGCTCCCGCGAGTCGCGCGTGTGCCGATAGACGCCGCGCTCGTCGCTGTGCTCCAAGACGCCCTGGCGCAGCCACGTTGCGATCGTCCCGGGCGGCACCCCCGCCTCCAAGAGCTCACGTCGCGATACCTTTCGCGCAGGCCGCGGCGCGCGCGGCGCAGCTCTCTTCTTCGTCGCCTTGCGAGCACGCCTGCGCGTCGTCTTCCTCTCCGGCGGGGCCGGCTCGTCGAGCTCGAGCTCGATCCCGAACACGCTCGACAGGTCGCCCTCGATCCCAGACGACGCGCGCGAGTGGCGAGTCGGCAGCGCGACGTTGTCCACCAGCTCCGCCGGATCGACTCCGCGCAACGCGAACAGCAGCTCCGGCCGCTCGTCGAGTCGGGCGCCGACGCCGTACAGCACCGCCGCGAGGTGCTTGCACAGCCACGCCCAGTCCGGGCACGAGCAGCCCATCCGCACGTGCTTCAGATCCGGCAGCAAACCGTCCTTCTCCGCCGTCATCGAGGCCATCACCTGCGCCGAGATGCGGCCCTCGAGCAACTCGATCAGCGAGCCGATCGCTCCCGCGCAACGATGCCGCACGCGGCTCCACACCGCCGGCTTGCACGGCTCGATCTCGATGCGCTGCTCGTAGTCGTCCGAGCCCATCACCCGCGCGCGGATCTCGCCGGGGCCGATCTCGAGGTGATACACCGAGCCGTTGCGCACGTACGTCCGGCCGCGCGGCAGACGGTTCTCGTAGTCGCGGAAGCTCTCGATGTGCGCGCACCACGCCAGCCCCCACGCGGTCGTCGCGATCTTGCGACCCTGGATCGAGACCGGGTCGAGCTGCTCGCCGTTCTTCTTCGCCCGCTGCGCCTGACGCGCGGCGAGAGCGCGCCGCTGCGCAATCGGCACGTAGGTGCCGTAGCCGCTCCACTCCCAGTCGCGCCGCGATCGTCTGCGCGCCATGGCTCAGCTCGTAGCACGCCGCACGTCGAGCGCGACGAGGCGCAACAGCTCGTCTGCGTCGAGCTCCGTCAACGCCTTCTCCGCACCGCCGTCCAAGAGCTCCTGCGCGAGCATCTTCTTGCTCTCCAACATCGCCTCGATCCTCTCCTCGATGGTGCCGCGGCACGTGAACGCGTGCACGAGAACGTTGCGCTTCTGTCCGATGCGGAACGCGCGATCCGTCGCCTGGTTCTCGACCGCCGGGTTCCACCAACGATCGAAATGGATCACGTGGCTCGCCGCCGTCAGGTTGAGGCCCGTCCCGCCAGCCTTGAGCGAGAGCACGACGAACGGCGGCCCTTCCTCCGATTGGAACTCCTCGACGATCGCAGCGCGCCGCTTGACCGGCGTGCCGCCGTGCAACACGAGGCCGGGCCGGCCGAAGAGCGCGCCGACGTAATCCGTCAACGGCGTAGTCATCTCGCGGAACTGCGTGAAAACGAGCAGCTTCTCCTGCCGCGCGACGATCGTCTCGCACAGCTCCGCCAGGCGCGCGAACTTGCCGCTGTCGCGCGGCTCCCAACTGCCGTCGCCCGTCCACTGCGACGGATGATTGCAGATCTGCTTCAGCCGGAGCAGCGCCGCGAGCACGGCTCCTCGCCGCTCGATCCCCTCGCGCTCGCGCACGCCGCGGGCCAGCTCGTGCACCGCCTCCTCGTACAGTGCGACTTGCGCCTTGCTGAGACCGCAGTGCACCGTCATCTCCGTCTTGCGCGGCAGGTCCGGAGCGATGGCGCGATCGGTCTTCATGCGCCGCAGGATGTACGGCCGCAGGAGGCGGCGCAAAGGCGCATAGCCGGGACCGCCGTCCGCGCTCAGCCGGCGCGTGGTCGCCGTGAATTCGCGCGCGGAGCCCAGGAGCCCCGGGCACAGGAAGTCGAACAGCGACCAGATCTCGCCGGGCCGGTTCTCGACCGGCGTGCCGGTCAGCGCGAATCGCATCCGGCTGCGCAACGCCTTCACCGCGCGCGCCTGCTTGGTCGCGTGATTCTTGATCGCCTGCGCCTCGTCGAGCACCGCCAGGCCCCAGCGCCGCTCGCGCAGCCAATCGAGCCGCGAGAGCGTGCCGTACGTGGTCAACACGACGTCGACTCGCCCGAGCGCTTTGGGTCGCCCGAGCTTCTCGAGCTCGTCCTTCGCGAGCTCCGAGCGATGCGCGACGACGTATCGCAGCGACGGCGCGAATCGCGCGAGCTCGCTCTGCCAGTTGCCGAGCAACGACGCCGGCACGACGAGCAGATGCGGCCCGCGCTCGCCGTCGCGCCGCAACAGGAGCATGAGCGCGATCACCTGGATCGTCTTGCCGAGCCCCATGTCGTCCGCGAGGCACCCGCCGAGTCCGAGTCGCGCGAGCAGCCGCAGCCACGCGACGCCTTCGCGTTGATACGGCCGCAGCGTCCCGCGCAGCTCGCGGCCGGGATCGCTCGCGGCGCCGTCGGGCGCTCGCAGCTCCTCGAGCAGCTCGGCGAGCCAGGGCCCCGCCTCGACTCCGGTCCACGCCGCCCGCTCCTCGTCGTCCTCGCCTGCGGCCTCCGCGAGCAGCCGCATCGCGTCGGCGAGCGACACGCCCTTGCCGCCGGCGAGCGACTCGAGGTGCTCGAGCGCCCCGCGCAGCCGCTCGGGATCGACCTCGACCCAGCGCCCGCGGATGAGCCGCAGCCCGCGCGCGCCGTCGAGCACCGCGCGCCGCTCCGCGGCCGTCAGCTCCTCGCCGTCGAGCACGAGCGCGGCGTCGAAGTCGAGCACGCTCTCCATGCCCAGGCCCGCGGGCTCGCTGGCGCCGACTTGCGCGCCGGCGCGCACGCGCGGCGGCCGGCGTCCTTGCCAGCGCTCGGGCATGCGCACGGCGATGCCGGCCGCCTCGCAGTCGGCGACCGCGAGCAGGAACGCGTGGGCCTGGTCGGCCGTCCAGCCGAGCGGTTCGTAGAGCTCGCCCGATTCGACGAGCGAGCGGACGAACGCGCTGCGCTCGGCGGCCGCGTGCACGGGGCGCAAGAGTCGCAGGAGCTGCTCGCGGTCGTTGCGATACGCGCCGAGCGCGCGGCCGAGCGGCACGTGGCGCACGCGGCCCGAGGTGGCCACGCCGTCCGCGTACGTCGCGAGGAACGCGAAGGGCGTCTCGCTCGTGCTCTTCTGCTCGGCGAGGTGGAACGTGACGCGGCCGACGGCGTGCCACGCGGGGTTCTTGGCTTGGAGATAGGCGTGGACGTCCGCCCCGCTCGTGGCGAGCTCGTCGCGCGCGAGCGCGTCCATCGCGCGCCACGCCTCAGCGAGCGTCTCGAGCGTCGCATACTCCGCGCCGACGAGGGGCGGCAGCGACTCGAGCAGCCGCGCCAGGCGCTCGGCCGGCGGCGGGATGGGCGCGCCGCCGCCGTTGGACCGCAGCGCGGTGAAGTAGAGCTTGGCGAGCTCGCGTCCGAACGCGAGCGAGGCGGGTAGCGCGGTGCCGAGCTCCTCGGAGGCGAGGTGCAGGAGCCCGGCGGCGGTGCCCGCGCGAAACGCGTGCGCGACGCGCGTCGCGACGGCGGGCGCGAGCGGTTCGGCGGTCGACGCGGCCGGATCGAGGCGCAGAGCGCCGCGCGCGGAGACGGCGAGCGCGGGGCACGCCGCGGCGTCGACTCGCTCTCGGGTGCGCGGCATGGCGGGCGGGCAGTGTACGTGGCGTCGAGGGGCGGCACTACTGCGGCGCTGCGCTCGTCTCCACCACACCGCGGCGTCGAGGACGGACGACGGGGGGCGTCTGCGCGTGGCGCTCGACGCGCGCCCGCGGACGGTCGACGTGCGGCACGGGGAGCTCGCGGTCGTCGGTGGAGACGTGTTTCCGGACACGCACTCGTTCCGCGACCTTCCGGGGTGGTTGGTCGTGGGGGTGAGCGAGCGGCGGCCACGTCACCGACACCGCGAGGATTCGACGAGGGCGGCGGGGAGGGGCGGGCTCGCTCTCTCGAGCGCGGACGCGCCGGGGCCGCACGGGGTTTCTCCGGACGACGTCGGTCCGTCGAGCTGCGGCGCGTGCTCTGATGGACCGCGCAGTGTCTCCCGCGAGCTTCGACACAGATCTAGGCGGCCCCGCGCGCGCCTTTCCCGAGACGCGGCCCTCGTTCGTCGCGCGCATGGGCTCGGGCGATTCCGCGGAGCGCGCCCGCGCGGCCGACGTGCTCGTGCGCTCGTACTGGAAGCCGGTCTACAAGTACGTCCGGCTGCGCTTCGGCAAGGCGAACGAGGACGCGAAGGACCTGACGCAGGCGTTCCTGGCGCACGTGCTCGAGACCGGCTGGCTCGAGCGCTTCGATCCGCGCCGCGGGCGCTTCCGCGGCTTCCTGCGGCTCTCGCTCGACGGGTTCGTCGCGAACGAGGAGAAGGCGCGCCGCCGGCTCAAGCGCGGCGGCGGCGAGCGGGTCCTCGCGCTCGACTTCGACGGCGCCGAGAGCGAGCTGCGCGGCTCGGAGCCGCCGGCGCCCGATTCGGTCGACGCCTGGTTCGACGCGGAGTGGCGCCGCGGGTTCTTCGCGGCCGCGCTGGCGGAGCTCGAGCGCTCGCTCGAGGCCGCCGGCCACGCCGATCGCGCGACGATCTTCCGTCGTTACGACCTCGCCGAGCGCGTCGACGAGCGGCCGACGTACGCGCAGCTCGCGCGCGAGCTCGGCCTGGACGTCAGCGCGGTGACGAACCACCTCGCGGCCGCACGGCGGGCGTTCCGCGCGATCGTGCTCGAGCGCCTGCGCGAGGAGACCGCCGACGACGAGGAGCTGCAGGCCGAGTTGCGCGTGCTGTGCGGGGACCGCTGGACGTGACGCCGTGAAGCCGCCGTCGGACGAGACGCTCGATCGCCTCGCCGAGCTCGTCGCCCGGCCCGAAGTGCCCGGCGGGCGCTACGAGGTGCTCGCGAAGGTCGGCGCGGGCGGCATGGGCACGGTGTACCGCGCGCGCGACCACGCGCTCGACCGCGACGTCGCGATCAAGGTCGCGCACGCCGCGCGCGACGCCGACGCGCTCGCCGCGCGCCTGCGCCGCGAGGCGCGCACGATCGCCGCGCTCGAGCATCCGAGCATCCCGCCGGTGCACGAGATCGGCGAGCTAGCCGACGGCCGCGCGTACTACGTGATGAAGTTCGTGCACGGGACGACGCTCGCGCGCGCCGAGACGGGCACGCGCAACGCGGCGCTGCGCGTGTTCCTGCGCCTGTGCGAGGCCGTCGCGTACGCCCACGGCCGCGGGGTCGTGCACCGCGACCTGAAGCCCGCCAACGTCATGCTCGGCCCGCTCGGCGAGGTCTGGGTGATGGACTGGGGCATCGCGGCCGCGCTCGACGAGCACGCGAGCGCAGCGGCGGGCACGGCGGGCTTCATCGCGCCGGAGCAGGAGCGGGCGGGCGCGGCGGCGGTCGACGCGCGCGCGGACGTGTACGCGCTCGGCGGCATCCTCGCGTTCCTCGCGACGGGGCGGATGCCGCGCGAGGACGGCGCGCTCGACCTCGCGGGCCTCCCGCGCCCGCTGGCGGCGGTGATCGAGCGCGCCCGCCGCCGGGACGCGGGCGAGCGCTATCCGTCCGCGCTCGAGCTCGCGCGCGACGTGGCGGCCTGGCTCGACCGCGAGCCGGTCGCCGCGTACCGCGAGGGGCCGCTCGAGCGCGCGGGGCGGTTCCTCCAGAAGCACCGCTTCGTCGTCTGGCTGGTCGTCGGGTACTTGACGCTGCGCGCGCTCGTACTTTTCGTCTCCGGGCGTTAAAGGAATCGGCGTAGGCGTTGGACACAGGGACGGACCGCGCGGTGCGGTCCCGCAAGGAGCGACCGACGATGTCGAAGGTACTGCTGGGCCTCGTGCTCGGGGCCGTCTTGGGAGCGATCGATGGCGCGTGCGCCGGTTTCTACGACACGGTCACGAAGGACCAGCTCTTCGGGATCGTGATCGGCTCGACCTTCAAGGGTCTGTTGACCGGTCTCGCCGCCGGGTTCTACGCGCGCAGGGCGCGCTCGCTCGGCAAGGGGGTCCTCGTCGGCCTCGTGGTCGGCCTGGTCCTGAGCTTCCTCGTCGCGCTGATGCCCGCCGAGGACGGCCAGCACTACTACGCGGAGATCATGCTCCCGGGCATGGCTCTCGGCGCGATCGTCGGCTTCGCGACGCAGCGTTACGGGCGAGCGAAGCCCGCCTGACGCGTCCGCTCCCTGCGACGTTTTCGGCCCGAGCGGACGCGCTCTCGCGTCCAGGAGCTCTCCATGCACGTCACGTTGTTGATCGCTGTCCTCGTCGTTGCGTCCCTCGTCCTGTGCGCCGCCGCGCGGCAGTCGGAGCCGCAGTCCGAGCCGCAGGAGCACGCCGCTCCGCCCTTGCCGCCCGAGGCGAAGCGTCTCGAGGCCTGGGTCGGGACCTGGGAAGCCGAGGTCTCGATGATGGGGCAGACGACGAAGGGCACCGAGACCTGCCGCATCGAGTGCGGCGGTCATTGGCTCGTCACCGAGCACGCCGGCTCGTTCATGGGCGTGCCGTTCCAGGGCAAGGGCTTCACCGGTTGGGACGCGACGAAGAGCGCCTACGCCGGCGTCTGGATCGACTCGACCGGCGGCCCGATGGCGGTGCTCGTGAACGGGCGCTTCTCGAAGGACGGCAAGCGCTTCACGAGCGAGGCGGACGGCGTCGGCATGGACGGCCGGCCCGCGCGCTTCGAGTACGTCACGACGTTCCCCGACGCGCGGACGCGCACGTTCGAGGTGTTCCGCGTCGACGGGGACGAGCGCGAGTCGCAGATGCGAATCGCGTACGTGAAGCGGTAGGGGTGGCGGCGGCCTCGCGGCGCTCGGCGGGGGCGCCGCGGGGTCGTGCGCTGCAGTTCGTGTCCGATTCGGACAGGAGTCGGACATGGGTGCTGAGGCGAGCGACGGTGGCGAGGAGCCGCCGGCTCCGGCCGTTCGCCACGAGAGTGTGTATGCTCCTCACGCCGTGCGGCCGCCCCTGGCTCGGCAGCATCGTGGAGGAGGAGAGCATCGACTCGCAGCGCGCGCCGCGCGTGTTCATCTCGTACGCGTGGGA
>CAZGTQ010000143.1:0-5988 GCA_964528575.1 uncultured Planctomycetaceae bacterium
TTCGTTTGTGCGGGACAGAGAGCCGGGCATTCCAAACCGGGTCAGAGAGCCGGGCATTCCAGACCCGGCTCAGAGAGCCGGGCATTCCAGACGGAGTAGCTGCCTGCCCTGTTCCCGATACTCGCAATCGCGCGATGCCGCGGTCCTTGGATACCGTTCCCGAACGGGTCCCCCGCCCGGCCAGGCTCGGAACCGCCGGCGCGCTCCTCAGAGCAGCCCGTAGGCGAGGCGCAAGCCGATGAACGGCGCCGGGTCGACGTCGTCGGCGAAACCGCCCCCGGCTCCGTCCAAGAACGTCACCTCGCGCCAGGCGTACCCGCCGAACAGCTCCGCCGTGAACGAGCGGCTCGGGCTCCACACCAGGCCCAGCGTCGCGGCGGTCTCGTCGTCCCGCAGCACTCCTTCCGGCAGGAGCCCCTCATCGTCCAGCCGGAACTGCCGCACGCCGAACGCGACGTTGAAGTACGTGCGCAGGTTCTGGGCGAACGCGTAGGTCGCTCCGACCCCCTCGCCCTGGCTCCCGACCGAGAAGCGCTCGTCGAAGCGGTAGTCGATCCCGCCGATCGGGAAGACGAGGAAGCTGTCCTCGAGCCGCGTCGTGCCGACCAGGCCGCCGATGACGGTCAGGCGCTCGCTGTAGTCGTAGGCGAGGCGGACGGTGAACCCGTACGTGAGCGCGTCCTCGAGCGCCGCCCCGTCCTCGGCGCCCACGTTCGCGAACAGCCCCCCGGACCAGTCCACCCGGTCCTCGGGCCGATGCTTCGCGAGCGAGGTCCACACGCTCGCCCGCCACGGGTCGTCGAACGGGTCGCTCTCGCCGCCGGTGAACGTCGAGCTCGAGAACTCGTACGTCGACGCCTCGTAGCTGGTCCCGATCCCGAGCGTGAGCTCGGGCGAGAGCGGCCGCGTCGCCGCGACACCTGCCCCGGCGCGCCACAGCCCCAGCCGGCCCTCGAGCTGGTCGAGGTCCGCGCGCGCGCTCGCCCGCCCGACGACGAACGGGCGCAGGCTCCACCCGCCGAGCTCCGCCTGCGGCTCGTCCTCGCCCGGCTCCTGGGCGGCGCCGAGCGCACAGAGCACGAGCCAGGCGACGAGGCACGGGAGCCGGCGCATGGGCGGCATCTTCGGCTCCCGCGGGGGCTCGAGGCAACCGCCGGCCCGTGCTGCGCACGCTGGCTGCGAGCGCGCGGGCGGCCGAGCGTCGGCCGCAGAACGGCCCATAGGATCCATGCGGCGCTGCGTCGAGCGTACGCGCCGCGAGCGGCGTCGCCGGCCCTCGAGGAGCCGGGAGCGGCGCCCGGGCCAGCGGCACGGGTCTTGCGTGGGCCGCGCCCATGCGAGTCCTCTTCGTCGACGAGTATCTGCCGCAGGAAATGCTCGGGATCATGTGGCTCTCGCGCGCCCTCAAGGACGCGGGCCACGAAACGCGCGCTCTCTTCGTCCCCGACCGCGATTGGCTGGAGACGGTGCGCGACTACGACCCCGACGTCGTGTGCTACTCGGTGACGACCGGGATGCACCTCTATCTGGCGGAGCTGAACCGCAAGGTGCGCGAGGCCGTCCCACGCGCCGTGTCGGTGTTCGGCGGACCCCACCCGACGTTCGTGCCCGACTACGTCGAGACGGAGGGGATCGACGTGATCTGCCGCGGCGAGGGCGAGCACGCACTCGTCGAGCTCGTCGGCCGGATCGAGCGGGGCGAGCGCTTCGACGACGTCCAGAACCTGTGGGTGAAGGACCGCGAGACGGGCGAAATCGCCCGCAACCCCGTCCGTCCGCTCGTCCAGGACCTCGACGAGCTCGGCTTCCCCGACCGCGACGTCATCTACGACGCCGCTCCGATCTACCGCGACAGCGACCGCAAGGTCTTCGTCTCGCAACGCGGTTGCCCGATGAACTGCTCGTTCTGCTTCCACCACGCGTGGAAGGGGAAGATCTACGGCGTCCGCAACAAGGAGTACGTCCGCAAGCGCTCGGTGTCCCACCTGCTCGCCGAGATCCGCGACGTGCGGGACCGCTACAACTTGAAGTTCGTCCACTTCGTCGACGACATCTTCAACATGCGGAACGACTGGCTCGAGGAGTTCTGCGAGCGCTATCCACGCGAGGTCGGGCTGCCGTTCGACGTGATCTTGATGGCGAACCTGACGAGCGAGAAGCACATCGCGATGCTCAGCGCCGCGGGCTGCGTCTACGCGCGCATCGCGCTCGAGGCCGCGAGCGACTACGTGCGCAACGCCATCTTCCGCAAGAACACGACGCGCAAGCAGCTCACCGACGCCGCCGGGTGGATTCGCCAGCACGGCATCCGCCTCGGCACGCTGAACATGCTCGGCGGACCGGGGAGCACGATGGAGGACGAGTTCGACACGCTGCGCCTCAACATCGAGTGCAAGGCGGACCATCCGCTCGTCTCGATCATGCAGCCGTATCCGATGTTCGACGTCGAGGACATGACGCACGAGATGGGCTACGCGACGGCGGGCTACGACGACTTCCCGGTCAACTTCCGGCGCACCGCGACGATCCTCTCGGACCAGCGCCACATGATCGAGAACCTGCACAAGGTCTTCCCGCTCGCCGTCCGCTTCCCGCGCCTGGTGCCGCTGTTGCCGCGGCTGATCAAGAGCCGCCGCATGTATGCGCCGCTGCTCGTGCTCTACATGCTCTACTCCGAGTACCTCGTCGCCGAGCAAGCGCAGATCTACGCCCGCGCCCAGGGCCTTTCCGGCCCGCGCTACTGGGCCTGGGTCGACTTCCTGCACCGTCTCTCGACCAAGGGCGTCCTGCGCGTCTATCAGGTGGTCTTCGCGCGCTTCCTCTCGCGGTTCTCGGGCGTGCAGCGTCGGATCGAGGTCGCCCTCCAAATGGGCGACGAGCGCGTCGTCGCGCACATGGACTAGCCGGGTCGCGCGGACTACGCTCGTGGGCGAGGAGCGGGGATCCTGCGAGCCATGTCCACCGAACCCGGACGACGGCCCCGCTCCGTCACGGCGGCGGAACCGTCCGACGCGACCCTGTCGAACGCGACCCTGTCGAACGCGACCCCGCCGAACGCGCGCCGCCGAGCGCGCTCCGGCGCGCTGCGCCCGTTCGGCCACGCGCGGCTCGCGGCGTTCTTCGCGGCCGTCGGCGTGGCTTCGTTCCTGATTGCGCTCGCCGCGGCGCGCGCTCACGATCCGGCGACGCCGGCGGCGCCCGTCGCGCTCGCCGCGGGACTGGCAGCCGCCGCGGGCTTCGCCGGCGTTCTCGTCCACCGGCTCGAGATCAACCCGATCCGCTGGCGCGAGACCGCGCACTACCTCGAGCGGATCCGGCGCGAGTCGGAGAAGTACCGCGCGCTCATGGAGGGCGCGGCGGACATCCTCTTGCTCGTCGACCCGACGACCGGCGCGCTGCTCGAGTCCAACGCGGCGGCCCGCGCGGCGCTGGGGCTGTCCCCCGAGGGCCCGGCGCGGCTGGCCGACCTCGTGCCGAGCGAGCACGCCGCGACGCTGGCGGACGCGGTCGCGCGGGCGTGTCGCGGCGAAGGCGCCGCGGCGGCGAGCGTGACCCTGCGGACCCACGGAGGCGGCACGCTCGTCGCCGACGCCCGCGCGATCGAGGTGCGCTTCGCGGGCACCGCTCCGGTGCTGCTCTCCCTACGCGACGTGACGCGCCAGAAGGAGCTCGAGTCCGAGCTCCACATCCGCGAGCGCCTCTCGTCGATCGGCCTGATGACCGCCGGCGTCGCGCACGACATCAACAACCCGCTCGAGGGCGTGGCGAACTACCTCGCGCTGCTCGCGCGGCCCGACGTCGACGAGGCGACGCGGCTGCGCTACGTCGAGCGCGTCGGCGAGGGCCTCGCCCGCATCCGCGAGACCGTGCGCGATCTCCTGCGGTTCGGCCGGCCCGAGGCCGACCGGCATCCGGTCGACCTGACGGAGGTCGTGCGCCGCGCCGCCCGGCTCGCCGCTTACGCTCCCGGCGGTCGCGACGCGCGGCTCGAGCTGGAAGGCCTCGACACGCCGATTCGTGTCCTGGGAGACGCGGGCCGGCTCGAGCAGGTCGTCTTCAACCTGCTCGCGAACGGCCTGCGCGCGGTCGGCCCGCGCGGCCGCGTCGTCGCGACGGCGCGCACGTTCGCCGCGCAGAGCGGCGTGGAGCGCGTCGAGCTCGCGGTCCGCGACGACGGGCCGGGCATCGCGGCCGCCGACCTGCACCGCATCTTCGACCCGTTCTTCACCCGCAGCGGGAGCGACGGTTTGGGCCTCTCCGTCTCCTGGGCGATCGTCCAGGCGCACGGCGGTACGCTGCGCGCACGCAACGTCGAGCCCCACGGGGCCGAGCTCGAGCTCGGTCTCCCGCTCGCGCCCCAGAGCCCCGCGAGCCGGCCATGAGCCGTCCCAAGGTCCTGATCGCCGACGACGAGCGGTTCGTACGCGAGTCGCTGACGGAGCTCCTCGAGTCCGCGGGCTTCGCGGTCACGGCCGTCGAGCACGCCGACGCCGCTGCGAAGCTGCTCGACGAAGAGGAGCTCGACGTCGTCCTGACGGACCTCAGGATGCCGAACGGCGACGGGATGTCGCTGCTCGAGCGTGCGCGCGCGGCCGCGCCCACGCTGCCCGTGATCGTCTTCACGGGGGCGGGCTCGGTCGCGGACGCGGTGCGAGCGATGAAGGCGGGCGCGTTCGACTTCCTCCTCAAACCCGTGGACCCCGACGAGCTCACGGTGGTCGTGCGCCGCGCGTGCGAGCACCGGGAGCTCCTCGCGGAAGTCGGCCAGCTCCGCCGCGCCGTGCACAAGCTGCGCGGCCGCCGAGCGCTGGTCGGGAGCGCCGCGGCGATGGCGCCGGTGTTCGCGGCGATCGAGCAGGTCGCTGCGACCGACGCGACGGTCCTCGTCACGGGCGAGAGCGGCACCGGCAAGGAGCTCGTCGCGCAGGCGCTCCACGACGCGAGCCCCCGCAGCGATCGTGCGCTCGTCGAGGTGAACTGCGCCGCCATCCCCGCGGAGCTGTTCGAGAGCGAGCTGTTCGGTCACCGCCGCGGGGCTTTCACGGGAGCCGTGAGCGACCGGCGCGGCCGCTTCGGCGAAGCGGAGGGTGGCACGCTCCTGCTCGACGAGGTCGGCACGCTCCCGCTCGCCCTGCAGGCGAAGCTGCTGCGCGTGCTCGAGTCCGGCGAGTATCAGCCGGTGGGCGATTCGCGCACGCGGCTCGCGGCGGCTCGGATCGTCGCGCTCACCAACGAGGACCTCGGCGAGCGCGTCCGCGAGGGCACTTTCCGCGCCGACCTGTTCTACCGCCTGAACGTGTTCCCGATCGAGGTGCCGCCGCTGCGTCGCCGCAAGGAGGACATCCCCGCGATCGCGGCTCATCTCCTGCGCGGGCTTCGCAACGCTCCCGACCCCCTCGACGAGGACGCGCTCGCGGTCCTCGCCGCGTACGACTGGCCCGGCAACGTGCGCGAGCTGCGCAACGTCCTGGAGCGCGCGACCATCGTCGCCGGGGCCGGCGGCCGCGTCGACGCGGCGCTCCTCGGCCGGATCCTCGAGTCGACGCTGCACGGCTCGGCGACGGGCGCCGGCGGGCTGCGCGAGCAACTCGACGCGCACGAGCGCCATCTGCTCCTGCAGGCGCTCGCCCAGGCGCGCGGACACCGTCGCGCCGCCGCCGAGGCGCTCGGCATCGACCCGCGCAACCTCAGCTACTACCTGCGCAAGCACGGCCTCGCCGAGCCGCCGCGGTCCTCGTGAGGACAGCGCCGCGGCGAACGCAACCGCGGCCCCGCTGGCCACGAACGAACCTCTACGGCTCCTCCGTCGCGCCGGCGCGCACGCAGTGCAGACGCCGGCCCTCGCGAAGCAGGAACGCGCCGTCGACCGCCGCGACGCCGTAGAGCACGTCCGCGACCGGCAGCGCGTTCGTCGCGAGCACCTCGGGACCGTCGGCCCGCGCCGCGAGCACCGTCGTCGTGCCGCTCTTGCCGAAGAAGTAGAGCCGC
>CAZGTQ010000144.1:0-2872 GCA_964528575.1 uncultured Planctomycetaceae bacterium
TCGCGCAGCCCGACGAGCCGCTCCCCGGCCGAGCGCGCCGCCGCGATCGCGAAGTCCAGCTCGCGCGCGATCTGCTGAGCGTCCATCGCGGGATGGTAGCGAGCGAGGCCGCCTTTGACAGCCGCGCGGAGCCCGTGGTGCGATGCGACCATGCCGCGCTGGATCCTCGTCCCGCTGCTCGCCGGCGCCGCGTATGTGGTGACGTGCTTTGGCTGCTGCGTCGCGGGCGCGGTCGTGCCGACGCCGATGTTCGTGCTCGGCTGGCCGCACGAGGAGCTGACGGGCCATTCCGGGCACGCCGTCGCGCAGTCGGTCGACGGCCGCGTCGCCGCGCGGCTCGATCGACGCCTCGTGGTGTACGACCGGTCCGAGGCCGCGCTCGTGCACGAGGAAGAGCTCGATCCCTACGCCGTCGAGCTGCGCTTCGCGGAGGACGCGACGGGCTACGTCTACGCGTCCAAGCGCGACGCGGTGAAGCGCCGCGGCACGCTCGGAACGAGGATCTGCGACGAGGTCTGGGCGGGGCGCCTCGGCGAGCGTCAGCGGACGCGCCTCACGCACGACCGGTGGCCGGAGCGTCAGCCGACGCCGAGCGGGCGCTTCGTCTGGTTCCTGCGTCCCACGGGCTGGTTCGACCCCGGCCTCGGCCTGCCGTGGCTCGACTACGAGCTCGTCCGGTTCGAGCCTGCCACAGGAGCGGAGGAAGTCGTCGTGGCGGCCGCAGACCTGGAGCGGCTCGGCGGCGGCGGCGAGCTCGCGGTGTGGGGCGAAGGCGGGCGAATCGCGCTTTGTGGCGCGGCGCTCGTGGCAGTGGACGGAAACGGCACGGAGCTGATGCGCCTGGGCGCGGAGATCGGTGGTTTCGGGCCGTGCTTCTCGCCCTCCGGCGAGCGTGTGGCGTTCCTGACGCTCGCTCCCGAGCGCGGGCCGGGGCTCTACCTCGGCGTCGCCGAGATCGCTTCGGGCGAGCACGCGCTCGTGCCCGAGGCCGGTCCGTTCGGCGCCGGCGCGCTCTGCTTCGGCTCGGACGACGACGAGCTCCTGTGGCTGTCCCGGACGTATCGCAACGTGTCCGCGATCGATGTCGGAAGCGGAGCGCGGGAGATCCTCTTCCGCATCGACTGACGAGGTGCACCCGATGAATCGATACACGCTGCTCGTGCTCGTGGCCGCGCTCGCGTCCACGCCGTCGCTCGTGGCGCAGAGCGGGCCCCGCAGCTCCGACGAGCGGTTGTGGCGCGCGGCACGGGACGGACACGTCTACGTGGCGCGCGAGGCGCTCGACGCGGGCGCGTCGTGCGACACGGTCGTCGAGGGTCGCACGCCGCTCGACGTCGCGAGCGCGCCCGGCCGTTTGGAGATCGTCGAGCTGCTCCTCGAGCGTGGCGCGCACGTCGACGCGACCAGCGAGGACGGCTGGACGGCGCTCGCGACCGCGGTCGAGTGCGACGAGCGGGACGTGGCGATGCGCCTCCTCGCGGCCGGCGCCGACGCGACGCTGGCGCCGCGGTACGAAGGCTCGCCGCTGCACCTCGCCGCGCGCAGCGGCGCGCTCGAGTTGATCCGCGCGCTCCTCGAGGCCGAGCCGAGCCTGATCGCCGGGCCGATCGACATGTACGGTCGCAGCGCGCTCGGCGTCGCGGTGGCCGAAGGGCAGCGCGCGACGGCGGAGCTCCTGCTCGACCGTGGCGCCGACGTCGAGGCGGCGTCGAGCGCGGGCGCGACGTCGCTCGCGATCGCGGCGGGGCTGGGTCGCGACGCGTGCGCGGCGCTCTTGATCGAAGCCGGCGCGCGGCTCGACCACGCGGACGCGCGCGGGCGAACGGCGCTGCACCACGCCGCGCGGGCGGGGCATCCGCTCCTTCTGCGTCGCCTGGTCGAAGCAGGCGCGGCGTCCTACGCCGACCGCCACGGCTGGACGCCGCTCCACTTCGCCGCGGCGTTCGGCCATGCGGACTGCGTGGACGAGCTGCTCCGCGACGCGCAGCTCGAAGCGCCGACGGCGACCGGCAAGACGCCGCTGCACCTCGCGGCGATGCGCGGCGACCATGACGTCGTGCGCCGCCTGATCCAGGCCGGCGCGCGCGTCGGCCTGAGCGATGCCGCGCGCTGGACGCCGCTCGACTCGCTCGCCGTGCACGCGCGCCGCTTCGAGCGCAGGCCGCAACACGCGCACGAGGTGCCGGACGGAGAGGGCGAGCGCGTCCTCCTGCGCATCCGGCGTTGGTCCCCGCCGCTGCTCGACGACGTCCTGCTCCAGGTGGCGCAGGACGGCTGGGTCAGCACCCAGGAGAGCGGCCGCACGACCGTCCACGGGCGCCTGGACGCCGCGAAGCTCGCCGTCGTCCTCGATGAATTCGCCGAGCTGGGGCTCCCGGCGATCCAGCGCGACGCGCGCGAAGCGTACTACCACACGCCGATGCTCGTCGTCGCGACCGCCGGGCCGCGCGGGCGGTCCGAGTTCGTCATCGACGACGACGCAGGGCTCGCCGGCCGCGACGACGGCTCCGTCTCGCTCGACGAGGTCGAGCTCGGCTGTACGCTCGACCTCGTACGCGCCTGGGCGCGGCACCTGTGCGACTACACCGCCGTGCGGTCGGACGAGAAGCGCTGAGCGCGGCTACGCGCCGCTACTCCGCGACGACGGCCGCGTCGTCGCGTGCGTCGAGCACCGTGCCGATCGAGCGCCGTGCCGATCGAGCGCCGTGCCGATCGAGCGCCGTGCCGATCGAGCGCCCCGCGTCGCGCAGCCCGACGAGCCGCTCCCCGGCCGAGCGCGCCGCCGCGATCGCGAAGTCCAGCTCGCGCGCGATCTGCTGAGCGTCCATCGCGGGATGGTAGCGAGCGAGGCCGCCTTTGACAGCCGCGCGGA
>CAZGTQ010000145.1:0-18402 GCA_964528575.1 uncultured Planctomycetaceae bacterium
AGAGGTCGACCATGGGGCGAGCGATCCTAGCCTCGCTGGTACGCTGCGCGCGTTGAAGAGAGGATCGAAGTTCGCCGTCGTCGCGCTGCTCGCGCTCGGCGCGGTCGCGCTGCCGCTCGCGTGGCACTTCGGCTTGCGCTACCGCGTGAGTCCGGCGGAGGAAGCGCGCGTCGCGGCCGCGTGGGCCGAGCTCGAGGCATGGGCGGCGGAGGTCACGCCGGCACCGAACGGTGGCGACCCTCTGTTGGCCGTGCTCGACGTGCTCGAGCGGGCGCACGCATCCGATGGTGGCGCGGGCCTGGGGACCGATCGCCTCGACGGGGGCACGTGGGAGCAGCTCCGGCTCGCGAGGCTCGTCGCCGCTCGTGCGCATCGGGAGCCGGACGCCGCGGACGCGCTCGCGCAACTGGGCCACGTGCTGCGCACGCAGGGCGGCTACACCGACTTCTGTGCCGGCGTGGCGTGCGTCGAGTACGTGACCGAGCTCGCGGAGGAAGGGCACGGGCTCGACCCGAGCGCCGCGGCGCGCTGGCGGATGGATCCCGAGCAGTTCCTCCACGCCATCGTGCGCCAGACGGTCGCCGACGGGAAGCTGGCGAGCGAGGCGGACGACTCCGCGCGTGCACGCCACGCGCGGCACGCGCTCCGCCGCCTCGCGACGGACGTCCTCCTGCCCTACCGCGACGAGCCGCTCGACCTCGGCGAGCTCGCGCGCGCGTACGAGGAAGCGCTCGAGCGTTTGGCTCGCGACGACCTCGCGCAAGGGCTCGCCGCGAACGTGCCGTCGATGGCGCAGGTCGTGCGCACGAGGATCGACGAGTACGACGAGGTCTTCGCGCTGCGATGAAGCGCCGCCGCCTGCTCTCGATCGTCGCCGCGCTCGCGCTCGCGTTCGTCGCGCTGCCGCTCGCGTGGCACTTCGCGTTCCGCTACCGCGTGAGCGCCGCGGAAGAAGCGCGCGTCGCGGCCGCGTGGGCGGAGCTCGAGGCGTGGGCGGCGGAGGTCACGCCGGCGCCGAACGGTGCCGACCGCCTCGCGGCGGTGCTCGATCTCGTCGAGCGAGCGCAGGAGGACGACCCCGAGCACCTCTACGAGCCCGAATTGGATGAAGAGACCGGCGTGACCTTGCTGAACCTGCGGCGCGGCTTGCGCCGGGAGGAGTTGCCGGAGTCGTGGGTCGCCGCGCTCGACGCGTTCCTCGCGTGGCACCGCGCGGACGGGGGCCGCGGCTTCGAGCTGCGGTATCTCGAGAACCGAAGCGGCGGGTGCGTGTGGCTCGCGGAGCTCGCCCTCGCGCTCGCGGACGAGGAGCCGGACGTCGTGGCTGCGCTCGCGCGGCTCGGCCACGTGCTGCGAACGCGCGGCAACGACGTCGATTACCAGTTGGGTCTGGCCCTCGTCGGCTTCCTGATCGCGGCTGCCGAAGATGGCCACGCGCTCGATTCCGCGCACGCCGCGCGCTGGCGACCCGAGCTCGACGAGCTCGTCCATGCCCTCGTGCGCGATCTCGTCGCAGCGCAGCGATGGGCGGCCGACATGCTCGCCGCGGGCGAAGGCGGCGATCTCTCGAGCTCTTTGGAAGGAACGGACGCCGCGCGCGTGCGCTACGAGCTCCACGTGTTCCGCCGACTGGCGACGGAGCTCTTTCTGCCGTTGCGTGACGAGCCCTTCGATGTCGCGGAGCTAGCGCGCGCGGAGAGCGAGGCCGTCGAGCGAACGCGCGGCGAGGAGCCGAACGCACTCCTCTACCTCCTGATCACGCCGAGCGTGCTCGACGACGGCTCGCTGCGCGAGCTGATCGACGACTACGACGCGGCGTTCGGCCTGCGATGAAGCGGCGCCGCTGGCTGCTCGTGCTCCGGTGACGCGCTACGGGAAGCCGTGGTCGCCGTCGCCGATGCCGTACTTGCGCACGAGCGTGTCGAGCAGCACGCGCACTTCGCCCCACAGACGCTCGCCGCGCTCGTGGAGGTCGTCCCAGGTGTCCTTGCTGCGGTCCTCGAGCTCGTCCAGCACCTCGCGCATGCGATCGCGCTTCGTCTCGAGCGCGGCGTGCTCGTCGACGCTCGTCGCGTCGGCGAGCTCCTTCTCGAGATAGCCGAGCCTCGTCTCGAGGCTGTCGATGCGCTTGCGCAGCTCGTCTTCGTAGGCGGACTTCATGTCACCATTTCCTAGGTCAACCTTCGACGTACCACGAGAGCGCATTGCCGACGTCGTACCACCCGATCACGAGCAGCACGACGTGTCCGGCGAGCCAGAGCGCGAGCGAGCGGCTCCGCTCGCGCGCCGTGGTGCCGCACCACCCCGCGAAGAACGGAGCGAGCGGCGCGGCGAGATACGTCGCGACGAGCGCCCACGTGAGCACGTCGACGTGCAGTCCGAGCGTCGCGAGCTCCGGCAACGCAGGCACGCGCTGGACGCCGAACCAAGCGTCGCCGCGCGGCCACGCTCCCGCCACGATCGACGCACGGATCCAGAGCGAGCCGAGCAGCCCGAGCGCGACCCACGGCGACCAGCGCAGCGCGCGCTCGAGGGCGACGACCGCTCGAGAACGCGCGGCGCGGCCGAAGCGCCGCTCCGCGCCCGCGCCGAGCGCGCAGAGCGCGCACGCCGCGACGACGAGGAGCCCGCTCGCGATCGGCAGCGCCGCGGCCGCCGGCTCGTCCGCGAGCACGACGGCGAAGGCCGCCACGAGATGGACGAGCAGCAGCAGGCCCGGCAGCCGGCCGTGCGGCGTGGCTTCGGCGGTGGCGTCGGCGCGCGCGGTCACGGGTCGATCGTAGCTCCGCGGAGCGCGCACCGCAGGCGCGTTTCGCCGGACGGCGGCCCACCACCCCCGCCCTCCACCCTTGGACCGGCGATTTCGTGAGCGGTGGCGGCCGGTGCGGAGCTTCTTTGGGAGCGCCTCCCCTATGCCATCTGGCGGCGCTTGCCATCTACCGGCGTTCGAGCTGCGCGAGCGCGCGGCGGGCCGCCGTGCGCACGTGCTCGGGGCGCCGCTCGTCCGCGGCGATCGCGTGGAGCCACGCCGCGTCGTCCGCTCCGCCGTACTGGCCGACGAGGAGCAGCGCGTCGGCCTGGGTGCCTGCGTCGGTGCGCGCCTCGAAGAGCGCGTGCATCGCCGCCACGACGACGTGGCCGTGCTCGGCCGGCACGCCGTGACCGAGGCCCCAGAGCGCGCGCGACCAGTCGTTCGGGTCGGGGTCGGCGAGCACGGCGACGAGACGGTCGACCACCGCGCGCGACTTGTCCTGCAGCGTCGAGAGACCGAAGTAGATCGCGTCGTGCCGCGACGGGCTCTTCGGCTCCGACAGCGCGAGCAAGCGCGCCTCGATCGCCGGCGACACGCGCGCGCCCCACAGGCCGCGCAGCACCTCGCGCAGCGTGTGCACTTCCTCGTTCTCGAACAGGCGCAGCACCGCGTCGCCCACGCGGCCCGTGAGCTCGCCGCCGGAGTGCAGGAAGAGCAAGTGCGACGCCGCCTGCTGCGCGCGCTCCGACGGGTCGTCGACGAGCGCGAGCGCGAGCTCGAGATCCTCCGGACGATGCTCCGTGGCGTACAGCGCGTACAGCGCCGTCACGCGCTCCTCGCCGCTCGCCTCGCGCGCGATCGCGAGCACCGGCGCACGCAACGCGCCCTTGTCGAACTTCACGTCGCCGAGCCGAGCGAGCGCGCGGCACGCCGCGATGCGCGCGTCCGGGTCGGCCGAGCGCAGCGCCGCGTCGATCGCGTCGAGCGCCGCGGCGCGTCGCGCCGGATCGGCGAGCTGGCTCACGCCCTCGGCCCACTCCTGCGCTTTCGCGAGCCACGGGCCCGCCTCGACGCGCGTCGCCCGGAGGCGGCGCGCCTCGGCGTCGGCGATCCGCCGCTTCGCCGCGAGGAGCGCGTTCCACGCCGCATCCGCCTCGGCCCCGCCGCCGTGCGCCGTCTCGAGCAACTGCGCGACGAGCGCGTCGAGCTCCGCGCTGCGCGCCTGGACCGCGCTCTGCGCCACGGGCACCGGCTCGCGCGGCCCGGGATCCTGGGCGAGGCCGGGCGCGACCGCGCCGAGCGCGAGCGGGAGAGCGAGCAAGTGAGTCGTCTTCATGGCGGTCTCCGTGCCTTGGCTCGTGAGCCGTTCGTTCGTGAGCCGTTCGATCGTGAGCAGTTGGACGGGAGCGAGAGCGAGAGCGGCGAGGGCGCACGCGGACGCGCCCCACACGACGGGCGCGGAGGTCGCGCTCGCCTGCACCGCGACCGCCCACACGCCGAGCTGCGACGGCGCGTTCGCGGATGCGTGAGCGAGGATCGTCCGCCGCACGGCGTCGAGCTCCGACGCCCCCCGCGCGCGCCATCCGAGCACGGCCGCGAGGCCGAAGACGCCGCGCGGGAGCGCGCGCCGCAGCCGCGCGAGCCCGCGCCGGAGCTGCACGCGCACCGTGTTGGCGGGCCGGCCGAGCCGCGCCGCGACGTCGCACGCGGGCTCGCCGCCGAAGAGCACCGGCTCGATCACCTCGCGGTCGCGCGCGGGGATCCGCGCGAGCGCTTCGAGCACCGCGGCGGGCACCTCGGCGCGCGCGGCGGCGTCGGCGGGATCGCTCGCCTCGCGCCCGGCGAGCCGCTCGGCGTCCGGCCGGCGCGCGGCGCAGCGGCGGTGCTTCGCCGCCTCGCGCCACAGGATCCCCCAGAGCCACGCGCGCAGCTCGAGCGACGCGTCGAAGGCCGCCGCGCGCTGCATCGCGCGCAAGAACGTGAGCTGCACGAGATCGTCGGCGTCGCCCGGCCCGACGAGCCGCGCGGCGACCGCCCGCAGGTCGGGCGCGGTCGCGTCGAACACGGCCGCGAGCGCCCGCCCGTCCCCGCGCTCGCGGAAACGGACGAACAGCCGGACGAGAGCGGCGTCGCGCATCACGCTCTCACTCTCCCCGCGCTCGCCGAGCGTGACGCTCCGCGCGCGACTTTCTCGAGTCCAGCAGCTTTCAGTACAGCAGCTCAGTACAGCAGCAGGGTGCGCGCTTCGCTCGCGAACGTCGTCAGCGGGATCGGCCCGTTCAGGTCGAAGGCGAGGAACGCGTGGACGAAGAAGAGCCCCGCGACGGAGGGCGGCAGCGGCGGCTTGACGATGCGTGCCCCGCCGTCACCCGCGTAGTCGAGGACGCCGAACGTGCTCTGCAGGATCGGACCGTTCGCGGCGAGCAAGGTCTCGAGGAAGTAGCCGTCCGGGTTCAACGGCAGCGTCACTCCGTCGATCGTGATGCCGGGGGCGGTGCCCGAGCGCGAGCCGAGCACGAGATAGGGCGCGCCCGCGAATCCGGGCCCGGCGCGCAGCGTCAGGTACTGCGTCCCGGCGGGCTCGGCGGCGAGGAGCGGGGGCGACGCGTACAGGGAGGGACAGATGCTCTCCGACAGCGACAGGACGTGCGCGAAGTCGAGCCCCGTGACGATGCCGAGATCGCCCTCGATCTCGACGAACGAGCCGTACTGGATGTCCCCCCTGCTGGGAAGGAAGAGCCCCGTCGCCTGCCAGCCGCCGACCGGATCGTCGATGAGCGTGTAGACGCCGCCGGTGCCCGTCGCTCCCAGCGCCGGGTTCTTCGCGCCCGGGGCGCCGACGAGCGCGCGGTCGCCCCGCAGCGCGACTCCCGCTCCGAATCCCTCGTCCGGGATGCCCGACGCGATCCACGCGGTCTCGCTCCACCCGGCGGGTCCGCGCTCGAACACGAACGCTCGTCCGTACGGGACGGTCGACGGCGAGCGCGGCGCGCCGACGAGCAACATGTCGCCCTCGACCGCGAGCGAAACCCCGAACCCGTCGGAGGGGCCGCCGATACTCGGCGTCAGGATCGCCGTGGCCGACCAGCCGACGTTCCCGTCGTGTACCGCCACGAGGCCGGGGCCCTGCGGAGCGCCGAAGAAGTCGATCTGGTTCGTGCCGACGAAGATCTCGGTGCCCTCGAGCGCCACCGCACCGCCGAACACGTCTTGGGGGAGCGCGGCGCCCGGGCCGATCTTCGCGACCTCGCTCCACCCGCTCGGCCCGAGCTCGAACACGTACGCGGCGCCGGGCCCGAACGCCGAGAGCGGCGGGAGGTCCGCGTTCGGCGCGCCGACGGCGATGCGGCCGTCCTCGACGTCCACGGCGAAGCCGAACCACTCGTTCGGCGCGGCGTCGCCGGCGACGAGCTTCGTCGCCGGCACCCACGTCGAGCCGGAGCGCTCGAACACGTACGCCGCGCCCGGCCCGAACGGAACGCCCGCTCCCTGCGTGAAAGCACCGACGACGATGCGCGTCGCCGAGTCGTCGATGGCCACGTCGATGCCGAAGCGCGCGTCGGCGGGCGCGTCCCACGCACCGAGCGTCGCGCTGCGCGCCCAGCCGAACGGGCCGAGCTCGAACACGTGCACGCGGCCGGCGTTCTCCCCGAGTTGCTCGTCGTTCGGCGCGCCGACGACGATCGTCGTGCCTGCGGCGTCCAACGACCGGCCGAACAAGCCGCTGGGCAGCTCCCCGGGCAGGACGAGGTCGGCGATCTCGCACTGCGCGACGCCGGGCGTCGTCGCGGCTGCGAGCAGGACGGGGACCAGAACCCCGCGGAACGCAGATCCGTGCATCGAAGGAGCCTCCGTGATCGACCAGCCAGGGCCGAGCAGCGTGCCGGGCCGGGCGGCGCGAACCGCAACAGGCTACAACGGACGGAGCCCGTTGGAGAGCCCCGAAACCCGGCCGTCGTCTCGGCTGCCCGGACTCGTCGTTTCGGCTGCCCGGACTAGAGGATCGTCAGCGGGACGGGGTTGCTGGCGAACACGCCCACCGGCACTGGGCCGGAGAGGTCGAGAACGGCGTAGGCGTGGTCGAAGACGAGGCCGACGGCGGGCGGCAGGAGCGCCGGCTTCACGATCCGCGCGCTCGCGGCTCCCGCTCCGTCGAACAAGCCGAGCGTGCCCTGCATCACCGGGCCGTTGGCGGCCTGCAGCGTGTAGAGGAACCACGAGTCGACGTTCAGCGGCAGCGTGACGCCCCCCGCCGCGACGCCGGGCGACGTGCCGGAGAGGGAGCCGAGCACGACGTAGAGCAGGCCGGCGTTCGCCGCTCCCGCCCGTAGCGTCAGGTACTGGACGCCGGCCGCGCCGCCGAGCAGCAGCGGCGGCGACGCGAAGAGCGAGGGACACGCGCCGCCGAGCGAGACGACGTGCGCGAAGTTCCAGCCGCCCACCAGGCCGACGTCGCCGTCGAGCGCGGCCGACAACGCGTAGCCCTCGTCGAGCGACTCGTTGCTCGGCTTCAGGCGCGCGGTCACGATCCAGCCCCCCGGGGAGTCGGCCAGCGTGAACGCCGCGCCGGGTCCGTCGTGGCCGGGCAGGGCGTTGGGCGCCTCGGGCGCGGCGACGATCGCGCGGCCGCGCGAGAGCGCGACGCTCGCGCCGAATTCGTCGTTCGGCGACCCCGCCGCGAGCACGGCGGTCTCGACCCAGCCCGAGGGGCCGCGGTCGAACACGAACGCGCGCCCGAAGGCGAATCCGGGCGCGGGCAGCGGAGCTCCGACGAGGAGCTCGTCGCCCTCGACCGAGAGCGCGCTGCCGAAGCCGTCGAGGTTGCCGCCGAGGCTCCCCGTCAGCGTGGCCGTGCGCGCCCAGGCCGCGCTCGCCGAGTGCACCGCGACGATCCCCGGGCCTTGCGCGGCGCCGCCGCCGAACGGGCCGGGGTCGACTTGGCGCGTACCGACGAGGACGTCGTCGCCGCTGAGCGCGACCGCGCCGCCGAAGTGGTCGGGCGGCAGCGGGCCGCCGGGATCGATCTTCGCGACCTGGCTCCATCCGCCCGGCCCCAGGTCGAACACGTACGCGGCGCCGGGCCCGAAGAACGCGCCGGGCACGAAGCCGGCGTTCGGCGCGCCGACGACGATCCGACCGCCCTCGAGCGCGACGGCCGCGCCGAACGACGCTTTCGGCACGCCGTCGCTCGCGACGAGCTTCTGGATCGGCGCCCACCCCGCGGGCCCGCGCTCGAACACGTAGACGGCTCCCGGTCCGCTCGCGAGCGGCGCACCGCCCTGGGCCGGCGCGCCGACGACGAGGCGGTTGCCCTCGAGCGCGAGCGCGGCGCCGAAGAACGCGAAGACGGGAGCGTCCCAGGCCTCGAGCGTCGCGACCTCGCTCCAGCCCGACGGGCCGAGCTCGAACACGTACGCCTTCCCCGCGAGCGCGTCGACCTGGAAGGCGCCGACGGCGGCGAGCCCTCCGTCCATCGCGGCCGCCGAGCCGAACGCGCCGAACACGAACGCGTTCGGGTGGACGAGGTCGGCGACCTCGCACTGGGCGGACGCGGGGGCGCCCAGGGGCGCGAGCAGGGCGAGCGAGAGCAAGGAGCGTCGAGCCGAGCTGCACATCGCGGATCTCCGTCGTAGCGCGTCGGCGGGGGGCATGCCGCGCGTCGCCCCAGCATAGAGGGCCGCGAAGGAAATCTGGGCAAGGCGCACCGGGTCCCGAGCCGGTTTGCGGGAACGAGGTGCGCGCCGCGCGTGCGCGCTCCCGTCCCGACCCGAAAGGCCCGACCATGCGAACCCGACCGCTCCTCGCCGCGACGCTCCTCGCCGCCACGTTCTCCGCACCGCTCCTGGCGCTCTCCGACCCGTTCGGGAACGGCGGGCCCACGCTCTCCCCGCCCGCGACGATCGCGAGCAACACGCCCGGCGCCTTGGCGGTGCTCGCCGTCGACCTCGACGGCACCGGCGGCGCGGACGAGATCGTCGTCGTCCACGACCCGCTGGGCGGGTCCGGGGGCCAGCTCGCCATCCTCGACCGCACGCCCACGGGAGGCTGGGCGAAGGAGGTGATCGACTTCACCTCGCAGGGGCTCGGTGACGTGACGGCGGCCGACTTCGACGGCGACGGGCACGTCGACCTCGCGACGGTCGCGATGCTCGACGGCGCAGTCCGGTGGTACGAGAACCCGCTTCCCCTGATGGTGACGGGCCTCGGCTGGGCGAACCACGGCGTCGCGAGCGGGCTCGACGTGCCGCGCGCGATCGAGGCGGGCGATGTCGACGGCGACGGGCTCGTCGATCTCGTCGTCGCCGAGCTCGTCGGCGACCGCGTGACGTGGCTGCGCAACGTGGGCGGCGGCGCGGCGTGGGAGCAGCGCCCGCTCGCACACCCGGTCGATGGCCCGATGGGCCTCGCCCTGGACGACGTCGACCTGGACGGCGACCTCGACGTCGTCGTCGCCGCGGTGAACGCGGATCGCGTGCTCCTGTTCTCGAATCCGCTCGAGACCGGGGGGACGGGTTTCGAGCTCTGGCCAGGCACGACGCTCGCGCTCGGGCTGGGCGGTCCGACGGCGCTCGACACGGGCGATCTCGACGGCGACGGCGACGTCGACGTCGCGGTCGCGGCGACGCTCGCGGGCAAGCTCGTGCGCTTGATGAACGAGCCGGGCTGGCCCGCGTTCGTCATCGACTCGACCGCGCCGGGCGTGCGCGGCGTGCACATCGCCGACGTCGACCTCGACGGCGCGCTCGACGTCGTGTCGGCAGTCGAGCTCGAGGGCGTCGTCCAGGTGCACCGCGGCCAGTACGGGCTGTGGAGCGAGGTCGTGCTCTCGGCGTCCGAGCTCGGCGCGAACTCGGTCGTCACGGGCGACTTCGCGGGCGACGGCATCGCGGACGTCGCGTTCGCGAGCTTCATCGGCGCCTCCGTGCGCTGGGTGAGCTTCGGCCCGCCGGCGCCGTTCGACCTGCAGGCTGCGATCGACGCCGCGGCGCCGGGCGCGGTGATCGTCGTCCCCGCGGGCGCGTACGCCCCGATCCGCATCGACAAGTCGCTCACGCTCGCGGCCGACGGCGTCGTCACGGTGCGCGTGGCCTCGGGCTCCGCGTGCGACGTCGGGCAGAGCGCGCTGATCGAGCTCGCCGGCCCGGGCACGGGCACCGTCGTGCTCGTCGGCATCGACGCCGGCGCGCAACCGCTCATGCTCTGCTCGCCCGTGGAGGTGCCCCCGGCGACGCCCGCGGTCGGCGGCGGCGGCTTCGCGGAGCTGTGGGCGTTCGACTGCGATCTGCGCGGAGTGCGTCACGTGGGCGGTGGAATCTCGGCGAAGGGCGCGACCGGAGCGCCGGCGATCGACGTCGGCGTCGCGTCGGTCGTCGTGGACGGATCGGTGCTGCGGGCGTCGAGCCCGACGCAGCCGATCCTGCTTCCGACGACCTACGAGGGCCAGCCCGCTCTGCGCGCGCCGAGCGCGCGCATGTTGCTGCTCGACTCCACGATCGTCGGCGCCGCCGCAGGCACCGTCCCGGTCTCGAGCTGCGCGGAAGTGCCGCCGCCGCCGCTCCCCGGCGTGGGCGGCGACTGCGTCGTCGCGCTCGAGGTCGTCGAGTCCGGCAACGCGCTGACCCCGGGCGCCGGCGCGCAATGGAAGGTCTCGGTCCTCGGCCAGCCCACGGTCGTGTGCGCGACGTCGAGCGCCGGCACCGCGTTCGGCGGCGCGAGCGTGACTTCGCTCGCCGACGACCTCGCGGCGAGCGGCACGGCGCAGCCCGGCGGCCCGCTCGATCTCACGTGGGAGAGCGGCGGCGCGTTCGGCGTCCTCTTCGTCGCGGGCCTCACCGGCCAGCCGTTCGACCTGGGCTCGATCGGCTTGGGCTACCCGGTCCCGACGCTGCTCGTGCTCGGTCCCGTCGGCGGCGCGCCGCCGGTCGCGATCCCCCTCGAGCTCCCGCCGAAGCCCGCGCTCGTCGGCCGCGCGCTCGTCTTCCAGGTGCTCGACCTCGTCGCCTTCCGGCTCAGCCGTCCCGCCGTCGTGGCGGTGCACCCGTAACCCGACACCGCTTCGTCGCCCCCGACGAGCGCGCCCGTCGTGCTTCAGCTCCCGAAGGACGCACCGTGAACGCTGCCGAGCGTCTTCAGCCGCACCCAGAGCCAGCGCCGCGCGAATGCCCACGCCTTCTTCTGCGCGTCCTCGGAGAGCGCGAGGCATTCCGCGGCCTCCGCGGCGGTCAGCCCGCCGAACCAACGCAGCTCGACGAGCTTCGCGTGCAGCGGCGACTCGCGCTCGAGCGCCTCGAGCGCCGCGTGCACGTCGAGCACGCGCTCGGCCTCGGCGACGTCGCCGGCCGCCGCGATGCGCGAGTCGAGCTCCCCCGCCGCCGCGCCGCCGCCGCGCTTGAGCGCGCCGCGCGCCCGCGCGCGGTCGACGAGGATGTCGCGCATCGCGCGCGCCGCCATCGCCAGGAACGGCGCGCGCTCGCGGTCCTCGAGCGAGTCGCGCCGCGCCAGGCGCGCCCACGCCTCGTGCACGAGCTCGGTCGGTCCGACGGAAGGCACGCCGGGCCCGCGCGCGAGCAGCCGCCGCGCGAGGTCGCGCAGCTCGTCGTACACGCGGCCCTCGACGCCCGACCGCGTCCCGGCGCTCGCGACCGCGGCGGCGATCCAGGGCTTCGCGCTGCTCGGGACCTCTCCCATCGCGCGCCATCCTATCCTGGGCGCCGCATGGAGACCGCACCGTGACCCTCGAGCGCGCGTCGGAGCTCTACGACCGGATCTCCGCGCTGCCGCAGGCCGAGCGCGGCGCCGCGCTCGAGCGCGTCGCCGCGAGCGAGCCCGACGTCGCGGCGACGTTGCGCGCGCTGCTCGGCGTCAGCGAGGACGAGCTCGACGGCTTCCTCGAGGAACCGCCGGACGTGCGCGGATTCGCCGAGGACGTCGCGCGCGTCGCGGGCTATCCCGAGCGCGTCGGCGACTTCCGCCTCGTGCGCTGCGTCGGCGCGGGCGGCATGGGCGTCGTCTTCGAGGCGCAGCAGGACCGGCCGCGGCGGCGCGTCGCGGTCAAGCTCCTGCGCGTCGGCCGCGCGTCGCACGAGCTCGAACGGCGTTTCCAGAGGGAGGCCGAGATCCTCGCGCTGCTCCACCATCCGAGCATCGCGCACGTGTACGACGCCGGCGTCGCGTTCGAGGACGGGCTGGCGCTGCCGTGGATCGCGATGGAGTTCGTCGAAGGCGAGCCGCTGCTCGAGCACGTGCGCTCGCGCGGACTCGACCTGCGTCAGCGCGTCGGGCTCTTGCTCCGCGTCGCCGAGGCGGTCGAGCACGCGCACGCGCAGAACGTCGTGCACCGCGACCTCAAGCCGGCCAACGTGCTCGTCGAGCAGAGCTCGTCCGCGGCGGGGACCGCGGAGGCGAGCCGGCCGAAGATCCTGGACTTCGGCGTCGCGCGCGTCGGCGCGGAGGCGGGGCTCGACCCGACCGCCGCGACGCGCACGGGCGACGTCCTGGGCACGCTCGCGTACATGGCGCCCGAACAGGTGGTCGGCGGCGCAGCGATCGACGCGCGCGCGGACGTCTACTCGCTCGGCGCGATCCTCTACGAGGCGCTGACCGGGCGGCGGCCGATCGAGGTGACGGGGCTGCCGCTCGTCGAAGCCGGTCGGCGCATCCGCGAGCAGGAGCCGATCGGCGCGCGACTGCTCGCGCCGAGCGTGCCCGCCGACCTCGCGACGATCCTGTCGAAGGCGCTCGCGAAGGAGCCGGAGCGGCGCTACGCGAGCGCGGGCGCGCTCGCGGCGGACCTCGGGCGGTTCCTCGCCGGCGAGGCGGTGCTCGCGCGGCCGCCCAGCGTGCTCTACCGCGCGTCGCGCATCGCGCGCCGGCACCGCGCGGCGTCGATCGGCGGGTCGGTCGCGCTGCTCGGTGTGGTCGCGGCGGTCGTCGTGTCGCTCGTCGCCGCCGGAAGGCTCGCGCGCCGCGCGGACGAGGTGTCGCGCTTCGCCTCGCGCGCGTCGGTCGTCGGCGCGCTCCTGTCCCTCGAGAAGGGCGACACCGAATCGGCGGCCAATCTGCTCGCCGACGTCCCCGAGGAGCGGCGTGGGTGGGAGTGGCGCGTGCTCGACTCCGCGCTCCCCGTGCACGCGCCGGTGCTCGAGGTGCGGCTCGCGCCGGGCGGCGCGCCGACCGCGGCGTTCGGCAAGGACGGCGTCGCGCTCGCCGTCGACCTCGAAGACGACCGCGTCGTCGTGCGCGCGATCGAGGGCGGCGCGGTCGCGCGCTCGCTCGCGCCGCCGTTCGCGGTCGCGGCGTTGTCGATCGCGGCCGACGGCGGGACGGTCGCAGCGCTCGAGGCGCCCGCTCGCCGGCGCGTCGCGGTCTGGACGCCGGAGCGCGCCGGCGAGCCCCACGTGCGAGCGTTCGAAGAACCGGTCGACGCCGCGCTCGTCTCCGCGGGCGGCGCGCTCGTCGTCGGGCTGCGCGCGAGCGCGCTCGCGCTGCTCGATGCGTCGGGCACCGAGCGCGCCGTCGCTCTGCCGGTCGCCCGCTTGCACGACGCGCAGCTCGCGGGCGACGCGTCGGCGGTCGCGTTCGTCGGCTCCGAGCCCGGGAGCTCGAGCGCCGTGCGCGCCGGTCTCGTCGAGACCGCCGGCGGCGCCGTCACGCACTCCTGGACCGTGCCGACGCGCCGCGGCCGCGTCGCGCTCGCGCCGGACCACGAGCGGCTCGCCGTCGGCACGCACCTCGACCTGCGCCAGGCATTCCTGCTCGAGCGCGAGCGCGAGCCGATCGTGCTCGCCGGCCACGTCGACGCGATCGACGCGGTCGCGTGGTCGCAGGACGGCACGCGGCTCGCCGTCATCACTCCGCGCTCGGCGCTCCTGTGGGATCCGCGTACGCGCGGCCAACGCTCGTTCGCGCGGCTCGAGCCGCCGCTCGAGGGCGCCGTCCAGGCTGTGCTCGCCCCCGCGGGCGACCGGCTGATCGTGCGCGACGGCCGCGGCGTGCGGCTCGTCTACCTCGGCCCGGTCGGGCGCGTGCTCGGCGAGCCGGGCGGCTACGTGTACTGGCTCGACTGGTCGACCGACGGACGCGCGCTGATGACGGTCGACCATCGCCTCGAGCTCGTGCTCTGGGATGCCGCCGCGGCCGATGCGATCGGGCGCGCGCCGCTGCGCTCGCACCTGTCCGGGTCGACGCTGGTCGTCGGCCCGAGCGGCGAGCCGGGCGAGCTCTGGATCGGCTCCCCGCAGCCGTTCGACGTCTTCGCGGGCCGCTTCGACCGCGGCGCACGCACGCTCACCGGCGCGATCGCGAGCGCGGACCGTCCGCGCACGTCGTACCAACGCCTGTCCGAAGGCGGTGTGCTCGCGTACTCGCGCGACGGGCGCCTGCGGGCGAGCGCGGACGGCGCAGGCGGCGTCCTGGTCGAGGACCTGCGCTCGGGCGCGCGCGCGACGGTCGGGAGCGGCGGTTCCGCGGTCACGGCGCTGGCATTCGACTTCAGCGGAGAGCGCGTCGCGATCGGCGGCAGCGCGGGGCGCGTGCGGGTCGCCGCGTGGCGCGCGGACGAGGTCGTGCTCGACGCCGAGGCGCACCCCGGCCGCGTCTACGCGCTCGCGTTCTCGCCGGACGGCGCGCGCCTCGCCTCGGGCGGCGTCGACCACCTGATCCGGCTCTTCGACCTCGCGGACCGCGCGCCGATCGCCGCGCTCGAGGGCCACGAGAACTACGTGCACGCGCTCGCGTTCGACCCCGCAGGGGAGCGGCTCGCATCGAGCGGCGGCGACGGGCGCGTCGTGTTGTGGGACACGCGCGACAGGCGCGCGACGTGGCTCACGGCGCGGGCCGCGAGGGAACGGCGCGCGCGCATGCTCGCCGAGCTCGCCGAGCTCGAGGAACGTCTCGTGGGCGCGGCGGACCCGGCGCAAGCGCGCCGCGCGTGGGCCGCGGCCGATCCCGATCCGGACGCGCGGCTGTGGGACCTCCTGCGCGCGCAGTGGCCGGCCGTCGCGGGGAGCGCACCGATCGGCCCCGACATTGCGCTCGCGCCGCTGCGCTTCTCGGCCGCGGACCCCGAGCGCAGCGACTTCGCGCCCGTGTCGATCGACGCGCCGTCGGACGGCGAGATCCGCGCGCTCCCGGGCGGCGAGCTCGCCTGGCACGCGTCGACGCCGGGCGGCCTGCGGCGCCTCGACATGTGGTGCGCGGAGCGCTCCGCCGCCGAGATGGCGCACCTCGAGCGCGCCGGGGGCGTGCTCACCGTCCGCGTCGACGGCGACACCGACCGGCCGTTCGCCGCGAGCGCGCCGGGCTGCGTCTACCTCGTGACGCCCGAGCGGCGCTGGCGGCTGCGATTCGGCCGCGACGCGGGCGGGCACGACCGGCTCTTCCTGTCGCTGCCGACCTCCGGCTACGAGGAAGTCGAGCTTCCGCCGCCCGTCCCCGGCGCCGGCACGGTGCGAGCGATCCGCGTCGAGCTGCGCCCCGGCGGCTCCACCGCGACCGTCGACGTCGACGGCGAGCGGGTCGCGGACGCCTGGCGGCCGATGGGGCCCCACGCGCAAGACTACCCCGGGCTCCTGTTCGGGATCGTCGGCGGCTCGGCCGGCGGCGTCTCGTTCGTCGAGGTCACGCTCGAGCCGCACGAGTAGGCGCGCGCCGCGGCCGGCGTATGCTGGGCGCATGGCGACGAAGACGAAGGCGGGCGCGGCGGCGACGCGCGAGCGGGTCCTCGCGGACGGCGCGATCCAGTGCATCCGGATGAACGCGCGCGGGGAGGTCGTCGAGGCGTGCCGAGCGGCCGGGCGCGGCGGGTTGCGCGTGCTCGAGATCACGCTGACGACGCCGGGCGCGCTCGAGGCGATCCGCGAGCTGTCGCGCGATGCCGACCTGCTCGTCGGCTCGGGCACGACGCTGACGGTCGCGGACGTCGAGGCGGTCGCGGCGGCGGGCGGGCGCTTCGCTCTCTCGCCGGTGTTCGACGCGGACGTGCTCGCCGCCGCGCGCGCGCACGACCTGCTCGCGATCCCCGGGGCGGCGACGCCGACGGAGATCCTGGCGGCGCACCGCGCGGGCGCCGCGCTCGTCAAGGTGTTCCCCGCGGACGCGCTCGGCGGTCCGCTGTTCCTGCGTCGCGTGCGCGGACCGCTGCCGGACGTGCCGCTCGTCCCGACCGGCGGGCCGACCGCGGACAACCTCGCGGAATACTTCGCCGCGGGCGCGGCCGCCGTCGGCATCGGCGCGGAGGTCGTGCGCGACGGCGCGAGCCCCGCGGCGATCGAGGCCGCTGCGCGGCGGGTGCGGGCGGCGATCGACGCGGCGCGGCGGGCGTGAGCGGCGGCACGCTCGACGACTATCGCAGGAAGCGCGACTTCGCGCGGACGCCCGAGCCGGCGCCCGAGCGCGGGGAGCGCGCTCCGCGGCGCGTGTTCGTCGTGCACCGGCACGAGGCGCGGCGGCTGCACTACGACCTGCGCATGGAGATGGAAGGCGCACTGCGCTCGTGGGCGGTGCCGAAGGGCTTTTCGTACGACCCGTCCGAGAAGCGCCTCGCGGTACACACCGAAGATCACCCGCTCTCCTACGAGCGTTTCCAGGGCGTGATCCCGAAAGGCCAGTACGGCGCGGGCACGATGCGCATCTGGGACCGCGGGACGTACGACGTCGTGAAGGCCGACGATCCGGCCGAGGCCGTGCGCTCCGGCGAGTTCAAGTTCGTGCTGCGCGGCCGGCGGCTGCGCGGCGAGTGGCACCTCGTGCGCACGAAGCAGGGCGACAACACGTGGCTGCTGTTCAAGTCGCGCGACCGGTACGCGGGGCCCGCGGGCGATTCGGCGCTGGGGATCGACATCGCGAGCGCTCCGCAGCGGGCTCTGCCGCGCACGGTGCGCGCGATGGAGCCGGCGTCGAAGGTCGCGCCTTTCGCCGATCCCGCGTGGCTGTTCGAGGCCGAGCTGCCGGGCCGGCGAGCGTTGGCCGAGAAGCGCGGCGACGAGGTGCGCTTGCGCGGGCTGCGCCGCAGGTTCCCCGCGCTCGAGCGCGAGCTCGCGCGGATGCGCGCGGAGAACGCGCTGCTCGACGGCGTGCTCGTCGGCCAGGACGACGAGGGCCGGCCGTCGGACGAGCTGCTCGAGCGCGCGCTCTCGGGCGACGCGGACGACGCGCTCGTCTACTACGCGTTCGACCTGTTGTACTTCGACGAGTACGACTTGCGCGCCCTGCCGCTCGTCGAGCGCAAGGTCGCGCTGCGCTCGGTGCTGCCGGCGTCCGCGCAAGCGTTGTACGTCGACCACGTGCTCGGCGACGGCGTCGCGCTCGCGGGCGCGGTGGCGGGCGCGGGGCTGGCGGGACTCGTCGCGAAGCGCGCGGACGCGGCGTACGAGAGCGGGAAGAGCGAAGCGTGGCGCGCGGTCGACGCGCACGCGGCGGCGGACGTGCCGAGCGGCCGCGCGCGCAAGCCGTCGCGCGTGCGCATCACGAATCCGGAGAAGGTGTATTGGCCGGAGGACGGGCTGACGAAGGGCGACCTCGTCGCGTGGTACGACTTCGTCGCGGACCTCTTGATCCCGCACCTCGCGAACCGTCCGGTGCACATGAACCGGTTCCCGGACGGCATCCACGGCAAGCAGTTCTACCAGCGCCAGGCGAAGGAGGGCACGCCGTCGTGGGTGCGCCTGGTGATGATCGAGAGCGACACGCACGGCGGCCCGGTGCCGCAGTACGTGTGCGACGACCGCGACACGCTGCTCTATCTCGCGAACCTCGGCAGCATCGACCTGCACCCGTGGCTGTCGCGCGTCGACACGCTCGACTCGCCGGACTATGCGGTGCTCGACCTCGACCCGAAGGAGGCGCCGTTCGCCGACGTCGTGCGCATCGCGCGCGAGATCGGCAAGGTGCTGCGCGGGATCGAGCTGCGCCCGCTGCTCAAGACGTCGGGCAAGACGGGCCTGCACGTATACGTGCCGCTCGAGCCCGGCTACACGTACGAGCAGGCGCGCATGTTCTGCGAGACGGTCGCGCTCATCGTCACGCGCGACATGAAGGAGATCGCGACGGTCGAGCGCCACATCGCGAGCCGCGAAGGCCGGGTCTACGTCGATTACGGCCAGAACCGCCGCGGCCAGACGGTCGTTCCGCCGTACTCCGTGCGTCCGGTGCGCGGCGCCTCGGTCTCGATGCCGCTGGACTGGGACGAGCTCGACCTCGAGCTCGACCCGCAGCGCTTCACGATCCGCACGGCTCTCGCCCGCCTCACGCGCGAGGGCGACCTCTTCCGCGCCGCGCTGACGGACAAGCAGCGCCTCGAGCCGGCGATCGAGGCGCTCGCGCAGCAGTGGGGCTAGAGCCGCGCCGGTACCCCGTTTCGTGGTCATGCGACCACTTCGAGTGGTCGTCGCAGAACCTTGCCTTGCGTACGTCCCGCGCTATCGGCCCCCCATTTCGCGCGATCGGCCTATGCTCGGGCCTCCGGCCCCCCCCAACGGAGGACGAGATCATGCTGGGTTTCACGACGAGGACTCTTCGGACCGCGCTCGCGGCGCTCGCCGGCGTGTTGGCGCTTGCGACGGCGCCGCACGCGCAATGCCCGTTTCCCGACGGCCTGGACGGGCCGTGCTGCTCGAACGTCACGGCGACCGTGCCGAACTTCCCTGGCTTCA
>CAZGTQ010000146.1:0-12538 GCA_964528575.1 uncultured Planctomycetaceae bacterium
CGAACCGACCGCGCCCGGCCGCGGCCGCCCGCGCCGGCTGCGCACGACGCCCGCGCTGCGCGAGCTCGTCGCCGAGACGCGGCTCGCGCCCGAGCGCCTGATCCAACCGCACTTCGTGCTGCCCGCGTCGAGCGGGCGCGAGCCCGTCGCGTCGATGCCCGGGATCGAGCGCATGGGCACGGACGAGCTCGTGCAGCGCGTCGAAAGGGACCGCGAGCTCGGCATCCGCACCGTGCTGCTGTTCGGGCTCGCCGAGAGCGGAGCGAAGGACGCGCGCGGGACGCGCTCGTCCGACGCCGCCGGCGCGATCCCCGCCGCGGTGCGCGCGCTGCGCGCGGCGCTCGGCGACGAGGTCTGCGTGATGACCGACGTGTGCCTGTGCGCCTACACCGACCACGGCCACTGCGGCTTCGTCGGCGAGCGCGGCGAGGTGCTGAACGACCCGTCGCTCGCGCAGCTCGCGGCGATGGCGGTCGCGCACGCCGAGGCGGGCGCGCACTTCGTCGCGCCCTCGGACATGATGGACGGCCGCGTCGCGGCGATCCGCGACGCGCTCGACGCCCGCGGCCTCACGTCGACCGGCATCCTCTCGTACGCGGTCAAGTACGCGTCGGCCTACTACGGCCCGTTCCGCGACGCGGCGGACTCGGCGCCGGGCGCGGGCGACCGCAAGACGTACCAGATGGACCCGCGCAACGCGCGCGAGGCCGAGCGCGAGGCGCGGCTCGACGAGGCCGAGGGCGCCGACATGCTCATGGTCAAGCCCGCGCTCGCCTACCTCGACGTGATCCGGCGCGTGCGCGAGGCGACGGCGCTGCCGCTCGCTTGCTACAACGTGTCGGGCGAATTCTCGGCGGTGAAGGCCGCCGCGGAGCGCGGCTGGATCGACGAGGCCGCCGTGGTGCGCGAGAACCTCCTCGCGATGGCGCGCGCCGGCGCCGACGCGATCATCACGTACCACGCGCGCGAGGCGCTGGAGAAAGGCTGGCTGTGAAGCACACCGAGTCACGTGCCCGCGCTCGCACAGGAGCGCGCGAGTCGCAGGCGCTGTTCGAGCGGGCCAAGCGCGTGCTGCCCGGCGGCGTGAGCTCTCCGGTGCGCGCGTTCGGCGCGGTCGGCGGCACGCCGGTCGTGCTCGCGCGCGGGAGCGGGGCGCACGTCGAGGACGTCGACGGCAACCGCTACCTCGACTTCGTCGGCTCGTGGGGACCGCTCGTGCTCGGCCACGCGCACCCGGCCGTCGTCGGAGCGATCCGCGCGGCGGCGGAGCTCGGCACGACGTTCGGCGCGCCGTGCCGCGCGGAGATCGAGCTCGCCGAGCGCGTCGTCGCCGCGTACCCGGGCCTCGAGCAGGTGCGCTTCGTCTCCTCGGGCACCGAAGCGACGATGAGCGCGATCCGCCTCGCGCGCGGCGCGACCGGACGCGAGCTCGTCGTCAAGTTCTCCGGCTGCTACCACGGGCACGCGGACCATCTGCTCGTCGCGGCGGGCTCGGGCCTGGTCACGTTCGGCCGGCCGTCGTCCGCGGGCGTGCCCGCCGCGTTCGCCGAGCGCACGCTCGTGCTCCCGCTCGACGACGAAGCGCAGCTGCGCGCGCTGTTCGACGAGCGCGGGAGCGAGATCGCCGCGGTGATCGTCGAGCCCGTGCCGGCGAACAACGGGCTGCTCGTGCAGCGCGAGGCGTTCCTGCGCGCGTTGCGCGAGGTGACCGAGCAGTCCGGAGCGCTGCTGATCTTCGACGAGGTGATCAGCGGCTTCCGCCTCGCGCGCGGCGGCGCAGCGGAGCTCTACGGCATCACGCCCGACCTCGCGACGTTCGGCAAGGTGATCGGCGGCGGCATGCCGGTCGGCGCGTTCGGCGGTCAGCGCGCGGTGATGGAGCAGCTCGCGCCGCTCGGGCCCGTGTACCAGGCGGGCACGCTCTCGGGCAACCCGGTCGCGATGGCCGCGGGGCTCGCGGCGCTGGACGAGCTCGAATCGTCCGACGCGTGGGCGAAGCTCGAATCGCTCGGCGCGCTGCTCGAGGAGCGCGTCGGCGCGGTGCTCGCCGACGCGCCGCTGCGCGCGCGGCTCGTGCGCGTCGGCTCGATCTTCTGGATGTCGCTGCAGGACGGCGAACCGCCGCGCGCGGCCGAGGCGATCGACCCGGGCGCCGCCGAGCGCTACCGCGCGCTCTTCCACGCGTGCCTCGAGCGCGGCGTCGCGCTCGCGCCCTCCGCGTACGAAGTCGGGTTCCTCTCGACCGCGCACGAGCCGGCGGACGTCGAGCGCTTCGCGGCCGTCCTCGCGGAAGCGGTCGGCGCCGCGGCGTCGGCGTCCGCGTAGACGCTCGCCCCGGCCATGCGCCTCTCGATCCAGCGCGACCGCTTCCTCCAGATCGTCCTGATCACGCTCTTCGCGGTCTCGATCGCGCAGCTCGTGTTCTGGGTGCTCGACGAGGCGCACTACACGACGGCGGTGGTCGAGCGCGTCGAGGACCTGTACGCGGCGGACGCGCGCGCGGCGAACCGACTGTTCGCGGCCGGCGTGAGCGACGACGAGCTGACGGCGCTGTTCCCCCACGTGCGGCGCGGCGCGGCCACCGATGCCGCCGGCGCGTTCCACGTCGAGCCCGCCGCGCTCGCGGCGCTGCGCGAGGGGCGCCACAGCCGGCTCAACCGCTTCGGCTGGGAAGGCACGTTCTTCCTCGTCGTGCTGCTCGCCGGGATGGGCGTCCTGTACCAGGCGCTGCGGCGCGACGCCGATCTGCGCAAGCGCCAACAGAACTTCCTCGCGGCGGTGACGCACGAGTTCAAGAGCCCGCTCGCGAGCATGCGCCTGTCGGCCGAGACGCTCGCGCTGCGCGACCCGGCGGCGCCCAAGCGCGCCGAGCTCGTGCGGCGCCTGCTCGACGACCTCGAGCGCCTCGAGACGATGGTGTTCAACATCCTCGACACCGCGCGCATCGAGGAGAAGCAGGTCGACCTCGCGGCGGAGCGGGTCGCGCTCGACCAGGCGATCGCGCAGATCCTGCCGCCGTTCGAGGCGCGCGCGCAGGCGAGCGGCGTGCGGCTCGAGCTCGACGTCGCGGCCGACGCGCACGTGCACGCGGACCCGCACGCGGTGCGCAGCGTGCTGCTCAACCTGCTCGACAACGCGCTCAAGGCGACGTCCGACGGCGACTCGGTGCGGGTGAGCGCGCGGCGCGACGGCGCGCGCGTCGTGCTGGAAGTCGCCGACGACGGCGCGGGCTTCGACCCGCGCGAGGCGCGGCGGCTGTTCGACAAGTTCTACCGCACCGGCGACGAGATGCGTCGGCGCACGCGCGGGTCGGGGCTGGGGCTCTACCTCGTCGCGCGCCTCGTCGAGAGCGGCGGCGGACGGGTCGTGGCGCACAGCGAGGGGCTCGGACACGGCGCGAGGTTTCGCGTGACGTGGCCGGCCGCGACGGAGGCGGCGGCGTGAGCGAGACGCGCGCACGGATCCTCGTCGTCGAGGACGAGGAGCACCTCGCCGAGGGCATCCGCGAGAACCTCGAGGAGGAGGGCTACGTCGTCGCGGTCGCCTCCGACGGCGCGGCGGGCCTCGAGCGCGCGCGGGCGGACGCGTTCGACCTCGTGCTGCTCGACGTGATGCTGCCCGAGCTGGACGGCTTCGCCGTGTGCGCGGCGATGCGCGCCGGCGGCGTCGACGTCCCCGTGCTCTTCCTCACCGCGCGCGGGACCGTGGACGATCGCGTGCGCGGGCTCGAGGCGGGCGGCGACGACTACCTCACCAAGCCGTTCCACTTGCGCGAGCTGCTGCTGCGCGTCGCGGCGATCCTCAAGCGCACGACGTGGTACCGCGCGGCGCAGGCGCGCGGGGACGAGCTCTCGTTCGGCGGCAACCGTTTCGACTTCCGCACGTATCGCGGCCGCTCGTGGGACGGCGAGGAGCAGAGCCTCACGCAGAAGGAGGCGATGATCCTGAAGGCGCTCGCCGAGCGCGAGGGCGACGTCGTCTCGCGCGAGGAGATCCTCGAGAAGGTGTGGGGCTACGAGCTCTTCCCCTCGACGCGCACGATCGACAACTTCATCGTGCGCCTGCGCAAGCGTTTCGAGCCCGACCCCGAAGTTCCGCGCCACTTCCACACGATCCGCGGCGTGGGCTACCGCTTCACGCGCGAGACATGACGCGCGAGACATGACGCCGAACCATGACGCGCCAGCCAAGACGCGCGAGACATGACGACGAACGACATCTTCCTGCGCGCGCTGCGCTGCGAACAGACGCCGCGCCGCCCGCTGTGGATCATGCGCCAGGCCGGCCGCTACCTGCCCGAGTACCGCGCGCTGCGCGCCCGCCACGCGTTCCTCGACCTCGCGACCGATCCCGACCTCGCGGCCGAGGTCACGCTGCAGCCGATCGAGCGCTTCGGCTTCGACGCCGCGATCGTGTTCGCCGATCTGATGAGCCCGATCGCCGCGCTCGGCGTCCCCTTCCGCTTCGACCCGGGACCGGTGCTCGACGAGCCGCTGCGCACGCGCGCGCAGATCCGCGCGCTGCCGGCGGCGCCCGATCCCCGCGAGATCGCGCCCGAGGTGCCGGAGACGCTGCGGCGCGTGAAGCGCGCGCTCGACGGCCGCGCGGCGCTGATCGGCTTCGGCGGCGCGCCGCTCTCGCTCGCCGCGTACCTCGTCGAGGGGCGCGGGAGCAAGGCGATGTTCCCGCGGCTGCGCGCGCTCGCGTTCGAGGACCCGGTCGCGTTCGAAGAGCTGATGGAGCGGCTCGCTACGCTCGTCGCCGGCTATCTCGTCGAGCAGCACCGCGCCGGCGCGGACGCGGTGCAGATCTTCGAGTCGTGGGCCGGCGTGCTGCCGCGCGCGCAGTGGCGCGAGCTCGTGCGCCCGCACCTCGCCGCGCTCCTGGGCGAGCTCGGCCGCGCCGGCGTGCCGCGCATCCTGTTCTGCCACGGCGCGCCTGAGCTGGTGGGCGACTACGCGGAGCTCGAGAGCGAGGCGCTCGCGGTGTGCTGGCGCTCCGACCTCGCGGCGGTGCGCGCGATGATCGGGCCCGAGCGCGCGCTCCAGGGCAACCTCGACCCCGCGGTGCTGCTCGCGGGTCCCGAGACGACGCGGCGCGAGACCGAGCGGCTGCTGGCGAGCGTGCCGGCGCGCGGCCACGTCGTGAACCTCGGCCACGGCATCATGCCCGAGGCGCCGATCGAGAGCGTCGAGGCGCTGGTCGCCGCGGTGCGCGCCGAGGAGCGCGCGCCCTGATGCGGCTGGTCGTCGTCGGCGGCGGCATCTCGGGGCTCGCGGCGGCGCGCGGAGCGATCTCGCGGGCGCCGTACGTCCCCGGCGGGCTCGAAGTCGTCGTCCTCGAGCGCGAGGCCGAGGTCGGCGGCAAGGCGCGCACGCTCCAGGCTGACGGCTTCCTCGTCGAAGCCGGCCCCACGGGCTTCTTGTCCGGCGAGCCGGCGCTCGACCGCCTGATCGACGCGGCCGGCCTGTCCGACGAGCGCATCGCCGCCGACCCCGCGGCCGCGCGCCGCTTCCTCGCCCGCGACGGCCGGCTCGTCGAGGTGCGACCCCACCCGCTCGCGTTCGCGCGCTCGGGGCTGCTCGGCCCGCTGGGGCTCGCGCGGATCGCGCTCGAGCCGCTCGTCCGGCGCGGCCGCGCCGACGACGAGAGCGTGCACGACTTCGCGTGCCGGCGCCTCGGCCGGCAGGCGGCCGAGCGGCTCATCGCGCCGATGGTGCTGGGCGTCTTCGCCGGCGACGCGCGGCGCCTCTCGCTGCCGGCGGCGTTCCCGCGCCTCGCGGCGCTCGAGCGCGAGCACGGCTCGCTCGTGCGCGGGATGATCGCCAAGCGCCGGAGCGCGAAGGCCGCGGGCGACGCCGGCACGGTGGGCGGTCCCGCGGGGCCGGCCGGACGGCTCGAGAGCTTCCGCGGCGGGCTGCAGGCGCTGCCGCGCGCGCTCGCCGCGGACGGCCGCTTCTCGGTGCGCACGGGCGCGCGCGTCGTCGGCCTCGCGGTGCCGCCGGGCGGCGGCTGGCGCATCGCACTCGAGCGCGGCGAGCCGCTCGACGCCGACGCGCTCGTGCTCGCGTGCGAGCCGTGGGCGCAAGCCGAGCTCCTGCGCGACGCCGCGCCGGAGATCGCCGCGGAGCTCGCCGCGATCGCGTGCCCCGCCGTCGCGGTCGTCGCGCTCGGCTACGGCGGAGAGGCGCTCGCGAAGGTGCCGCGCGGCTTCGGCGCGCTCGTGCCGCGCGGCGAAGGGCTGCGCATCCTCGGGTGCCTGTGGGACACGCACCTGTTCGCGGGCCGCAGCCCCCACGGCCGACTGCTCGTGCGCGCGATGCTCGGCGGCGCGGTCGATCCGGACGCCGCCGCGCTCGACGACGGCGAGCTCGCGGCGATCGCGAAGCGCGACGTCGCGGCGCTCTGCGGGCTCGGCGAGGAGCCGGGGTTCGAGCGCGTGGTGCGCTGGCCGCGCGCGATCCCGCAGTACGAGCTCGGCCACCTCGCGCGCGTGCAGCGGATCGAGCTCGCGCTCGAAGCCAGGCCGCGCCTGTTCCTCGCCGGCAACGGGCTGCACGGCATCGCCTTCGGTAAGGCGGCCGCGGCGGGCTGGTTCGAAGGCGAGCGCGCGGCGCGGCGGCTCGCGGGCGTCGCAGGAGCGCGCGCGTAGGCGCGTAAACGGGCGCGCCGATGAACCGGAGGTGGTTCGAAACCCGCCTCCACAAATGAAACGGAGGCGGGTTCGAACCCGCCTCCGCAAGCCACGCTCGAGGTTCCGCCCGGTCGAAGGGGCGGTGGTCGTGGTCCGAATCCTACCCCGGCTCCCGCGATCCGTCATCCCCCTACCGGCGCGGACCCGCGCGGAATGACAGAATGCGACCATGACGGTGCGCTACGGCACGTCGAGTTGGTCCGAGAAGAGCTGGGTCGGCCCGTTCTATCCTTGCGGCACGCGACCCGCGGACTACCTGGCCGCGTACGCGACCCGCTTCGACACGGTCGAGGCGGACAACACGTACTACGCCGTCCCGGACCGGGGGCTCGTCGCGCGCTGGGAGAGCAAGCTGCCCGACGGCTTCCTCATGGCGGCGAAGTTCCCCCGCTCGATCGTCCACGGCGGCGACGGTCCGCGGCCGGACCCGCGCACGGTGCTCGTGCCGGACGCGGTCGGCGCGGACACGGACGCGTTCCTCGACGCGCTGAGCCTGCTCGGGCCGAAGCTCGGTCCGCTCGTGCTCCAGTTCCCCTTCTTCAACAGCAGCGTCTTCTCCGAGGCGGGTCCGTTCCTCGAGCGCCTCGACCGCTACCTCGGCGCGCTCCCCGCCGGACCGCGCTACGGGGTCGAGGTGCGCAACAAGAGCTGGATCGGCCCACCGCTGCTCGAGCTCTTGCGCAGCCACGGCGTCGCGCACGTGCTCGTCGACATCGCGTACATGCCGCACCCCGCGTACCTCGCGCGCCGGCTCGACCTCGTCACGGCGGACTTCGTGTACGTGCGGCTGATCGGCGACCGCAAGGCGGTCGACGCGGTGACGAAGACGTTCGACCGCATCGTGATCGATCGGAGCGCGCAACTGCGCCGCTGGGCCGAGCTCGTGCGCGTCTTCAAGGACCGGGTGCCCGAGACGTTCGTCTACGCCAACAACCACTACGCCGGCCACGGCCCCGCGACGATCCGCGAGCTCGCCTCGCTCGTCGACGCCGGCGCTTCGCAAGGGAGCCGAGCATGAGCGCGGAGCTGATCCGGGTCGGGAGCGTCGACGAGCTGCGGCGGACGGGCATGAAGGTCGTCAAGACGCCGAGCGCGCCGGTGCTCGTGCTCCACCACGAGGGAGCGTTCCGCGCGCTCGACAACCGCTGCCCGCACATGGGGTTCCCGCTGCACCAGGGCGACGTGCACGACGGGCTGCTCGACTGTCACTGGCACCACGCGCGCTTCGACGTGACGTGCGGGCAGACGCTCGACCCGTGGGCGGACGACGTGGACGCCTACCGCGTCGTGATCGAGGGCGGCGACGTGTTCGTCGATCCGACGCGGCCGCCGCGCGACCACCGCGCGCACGGGCTCGAGCGCCTCGCGCGCGGGCTCGAGGACGACCTGCGGCTCGTCGTCGCGAAGGCGGTGCTCGAGCTCGACCGCGCGGGCGCCCTGGCGCGCGAGGCGGCGCTCGCGGCGGCGCGCTTCGGCGCGAGCGAGCGCGACGACGGCTGGTCGGTCGGGCTCTCGATCCTGTCGGCGATGACGAACGTGCGCGCGAGCCTGGGCGAGGCGGACCGCTCGCGCGCGCAGGTGCACGCGATCGCGCGGATCGCGCGCGACTGCGCCGGGCGGCCGCGGCGGCGTCCGCAGCCGGCGCTCGCCGGGACGGGCCGCGACCGCGACGGGCTGCGCTCGTGGCTGCGCGAGACCGTCGAGGTGCGCGACGCCGGCGGCGCGGAGCGCGTGCTGGCGGCGCTCGTGCGCGAGCACGGCGCGCCGGCGGCGATCGACGCGTGCTACGCGGCGTGCACCGACCATCGCTACGCGGACGTCGGGCACACGCTCGATTACGCGACCAAGTGCGCGGAGCTGTGCGAGGGCCTCGCGCTCGACCCGCGCGGCGAGGACGCGGAGCGGCTCGTGACGTCGCTCGTGCCTCAGCTCTCTGCGATGGCGCGCATGGAGGAGACGTCGGCGTGGCGGCGGCCGGTCGACGTCGCGGAGCTCGTCGTGCGCGCGTGGGGCGACGTGCCGGAGGCGCCGTTCGCCGCGCCGGCGGACGACGGGCCGCTCGAGGACGAGGACGCGCTCGTCGCGCTGCTCCTGTCGGACGAGCCGGCGCAGGCCGCGACGGAGCTCGCACGCCGCGTCGCGTGCGGGCAGTCGCCGATCGCGCTCGCGGACGCGGTCGTCACGGCGTCGGTCGAGCGCGTGCTGCGCTTCGGCACGGCGAACGAGCTGGCGGACTGGGACACGGTGCACCACACGCTGACGTACGCGAACGCGGTCGCGGAGGGGATGCGCCGCGCGCCGTCGCGCGAGCTGTTCCGCGCGGTGCTCGACGGCGCGATGTCGGTCTACCTCGACCGCTTCCTGAACATCCCGGCCGCCGCGCCGCCCGCCGCCGCGGACGTGGAGCCGCCGGAGGCGCTCGCCGCGCTGCTCGCGCTCTACGACGGCCGCAGCCGCGTCGACGAGGCGACGGGGCTCGCCTGGACGTTCCTCGCGCGCGGCGGCGACCCGCGGCGTCTGTTCGCGACGCTGGGCACGGTGGTCCTGCGCGAGGACTGCGAGTTCCACGAGTTCCAGGAGCTCGAGATCGCCTGGCGCCGTCTCGAGCGCCGCGGCGACCACCCGAGCACGCACCGCGCGCTCGCGGCGTGCGCCCGCTGGATCGCAGCGCGCTTCCCGACGCCCCGCGGCCGCGAGCAGACGTTCGACATCGCCCGCCGCCTCGAACGCGGCGACAAGCTCTTCTGACCCGGTACTACCGGCGGCGCTCGAGCACCGTCGTCAGGCTCGCGTGGCCGGCCGTGTCGAGCGCGCGCACGCCGAAGAAGAAATCGTCGCAGACGACGCCCGCGAGGACGTGCTCGGTGCCCTCGACGCGCGCGAAGTGCTCCCACACCGGCGAGGTCGTCTCGCGCCAGACGACCTCGTACGCCGTGGCGCCGGGCGACGGGCGCCACGACAAGCGCGTGTCGTAGCTGACCGCGCCGCGCACGCGCAGGCGCTCGGGGCGCGGCGGCGCGAGCGCGAGGCGGCAGAGCGCGGCGCCGTTGACGCGCGCGACACGGGCGACGTAGCGCTCGTCGACGTGCTCGGGAAGGTCGCCGTACGAGACGCCGTCCTCGGTGCGCACGTCCTGGTGCTGGCGCTCGTAGACCTCGCGCGCCTCGGTGAAGCGCACCGCCGGGATGCCGCGCTCGAAGAACGGAATGTGGTCGCCGCCGCGGCCGCGGCGGTCGAGGCGGAAGATCATGCGGACCTCCGCGTCGGGGACCCAGGCGAGCGCGCTCTCGCGCACGAGGCGCGCGAGCTCGCGCGACGACGAGTCGTACTCCGCTCCCCCCGCGAACACGCGCATCGTGCGGTCGTCGACCGCGCCGTCGGGGCCCTCGACCCCGCCGACGATGTCGTTCGTGAACATCGCGTCGACCGCGAGGCCCTGCTGCGCCGCCTGCTCGGCGAAGTGCGTGCTGCCGAACAAGCCCTGCTCCTCGCCCGTGACGCACAGGAACACCAGATTCGCCGTGAGCTCGTGCGCGGAGAGCACGCGAGCGAGCTCGAGCACGACCGCCGTGCCGCTCGCGTCGTCGTCCGCGCCCGGCGCGTATGCCTCCGCGTCGTCCCCGCCGCTCGCGCGCGAGTCGTAGTGACCGCAGACGACGTACGTGCGGCCGAGCGGATCGCCCTGCGTCCCCGGCAAGAAGCCGTACACGTTCGTCAGCTCGCCCTCGTGGCCGCCGGCGCTCGCGGTGAACGTCTGCGTGCGCACTTCGAGTCGGCCGCCCGTCGCCTCGGACGACGCGCGCAGGTCCGCCTCGATCCAGCGCGCCGCGGCGCCGACCCCGACGGTGTCCGAGTCGGTGCGCGAGAACGTGTGGCGCGTGTGGAAGCCGGCGAGCGCGTCGACGCGCGCGCGGATGCGCTCGGCGGAGACGCGCTCGAGGAGCGCGGGGATCGGATCGCCGCCGATCGGCAAGACGACGAGCGACAGGACGAGCGGGATCTGGAGCATGCGCCTCTTCCTCCTGCGGCCGCGGCCGGCCGTCGCGAGGCGCGGATCGTATCAGCCGCCGCGGCTCTGCATCGCGCGCACGATACGGTCGGCGCGCTTGTCCGCGAGGTGGTCGTTCACGACGAGGACCGCGTGCACCGCGCCCGGCAGCCAGAAGAAGAGGGTCAGGAGCAGATTGAGGGCGGCTTGCATCGGCCGCCCACAGATCAGGACCGCGACGGGCGGGATCAGGATCGCGAGCAGGTACAGCATGGCGCAGGCGTTGGTGGGAAGCGGCACGCCGCGCTTTCAGAGGGCGCTTTCAGCGGCTCTTTCGGAGGGCGCTTTCAGCGGCCCTGCGCCGCGAGGCGCCGGCGCACCGGCGCGCTCTCCAGCTCGCGCTTCGCGTGCCGGCCGATCCAGCGCTCGGTGCGCTCGTCCGAGTCCGCCAGACGCGCGGCGGTCGCGAGCGCGGCTGCATGGAGCGCGACGTTGCGCTTGCCGATCGCGCGCAGCGCCATGTCGACCGCCTTCTTGACGAAGTTGCGCTCGTCGGACGCCGCCCGCTCGACGAGCGGCAGGCAGGCGACGAAGCGCTCGTCCGCGGCGCTGCGGTCGTGCGCAGCGAGGCTCCAGACCAGTGCGAAGGCCGCGCGCTTGTGGAATTCGCCGCGCGCGCGCGCCCACGGCGCCGGCTTCTTCCACGCGTGCGGCGCGCGGTCGAAGAGGTGGAAGCAGACGGTGTCGACGACCGCCCAGTTGTCGAAGTCCTTCGCCCACGCGTCCATCTGGCGCGCCGTGACGCGGCTCGGCTCGTCGACGAAGGCCGCGAGCAGGCGCGCTTCGTACCGGCCGCTCGCCCAGAGCTCCTGGGCGAGCGCGTGGTCCTTGCCGATCTGCTTCGCGTAGGCCCTCGTCGCCCCCACCGTCACGCCGAACGCGTGGTCCGACGGGATCGCGTAGCGCGCCATGCTCGCGAGCTGCTTCTTCGTCCCGCGGCTCTCGAGCCAGCGGAGCGCTTCCTTCGCCGTGACCGTCACGTCGCGAGGATCCCGTCGAGAACGCGGTAGCCGGCGGCAATTCCTTGCTCCATGCCCGACGCGAGCGCGGCATCGCGCGCCTCCTTCGACGGGTAGTGCATGACGATCTCGAGCGCCGTCGCGGCGCCGCCCGCGGCCTCGGTCAAGACGAGCGTCGCGACCTGCTCGCCCGCCTGGGGCGCGCACCCCGTGTCGAACGTCTCCGTGCGCACGAGACGCTCGGGCGCGCTCACCTCGCGGTACGTCCCGTGCATCGCGATCGCGACGTCGTCCGGGCCGCGCCAGACATGACGGAACGCGCCGCCGACGCGCACGTCGTTCTCGCACGCGATCGTCGACCAGCCGGGAGGCCCGTTCATCCAGCGGGAGAGCAGCTCGGGCCGCGTCATCGCCTCGTAGACGAGGGCGCGCGGGGCCTGGAAGCGGCGCGTGATCACGATCTCGCGCTCTCCGCGCGCGGTGACCTTCAACGTGTCCATAAGATCAGCCTTTCTTGTCAGGTGCCTGCAGCTCGTCGAGCACGTCGTCGAGCCGGGCGAAGTTCGCCTCCCACGCCGCGCGGCAGGCATCCGTCCAGTCGGACGCCTCGGCCAGCGGCCCGGGGTTCAAGCTGCAGGCGTGCGTGCGGCCGACGACGCGACGTCGGACGAGCCCGGCCCGCTCGAGCACCTTGAGGTGCTTCGACGACGCGGCGAGGGACACGTCGAACGGGGCCGCGAGCTCGCCCACGCTGCGCTCGCCCTCGACGAGCAGGGCGAGCATCCCGCGCCGCACCGGGTGGGCGAGCGCGTGGAACGTGACATCGAGGGTGGCCGA
>CAZGTQ010000147.1:0-10619 GCA_964528575.1 uncultured Planctomycetaceae bacterium
CGCCGCACCAGTCTTCGGAGAGGACGAGGAGGTGCCACGCGCCGGGCAGCGCCGCCGCGCGCTCGACGAGGTCGGCGGGGAGGCGGGCGCGGTCCCACACGCTCTGCCAAAGGGCGGCGTTTTTCTCGGCGGTCGGGAGGAACGTGCGGTCGAAGCGCTCGACGAAGTCGAGCAGGAGCACCTTGGCGCTCTCCTTCGGGCGCTTCTTGCGCTCGCGGCCGTTCCAGTCGACGACCGCGCGGCCGTCCTCGTCGAGCATGTCTCGCGTGACGAGCAAGCGCGCGCGGTCGACGCGCTCGCTCGTCGCCGTGAACCGGCCCGGTGCGTCCATCGTCACGCGCAGGCGCGCCGTCCGCTCGACGCACTGCTCGTGCAAGTACACGAGCTTGCCCTGGTTGTCGAGCCGGCCGTACTCGCCGAGCTCGTCGCGTGTCATCTGCGGCTGGAACGTCTCGGCAACCGCGCGGTCGAAGCGCGTGATCTCGACCCAGAACGAGCGCGTCTCCGCCTCGTTCGCCGCCGCGCGCACGACCGTCCGCGGGAGCGGGTCGCGCGCGGCGCCGCCGAGGAACGCGCTCCAGTCGACCGCGTCCGGGTCGAACGCGTGGCCGAGCTCGGGGTGCTCGATCAGTTGCGCGTCGCGCGCGCCGAGCTCGGCGAGCCGCTCGAACGCGTAGCGCACGTTGAAGACGAGGATCGGGTCGTCGCGCGCGCCCTGCAAGTCGCGGATCGACAGGTGCGCGACGTTCTCGACGTAGCGCACGTTGTTCTGGCCGTTCGCGAACAGGAGCCGCGGCGCGCCGATCATCGGCGCGATCGACGCGAACCGGTCGGGCCGACGCAGCGCGACGTCCCACACGAGGTGTCCGCCGCGGCTGATGCCCGACAGGTGCACGCGGCGCTCGTCGACGTTGAACCGGCGCCGCGCCGCGCGCAGCGCGCCCAGGAGCTGGTCGCGCTCGAACGGCGTGAAGCCGTAGCCTTCGTTCGCGCCCGCCTCCGACGGCGCGACGACGAGCATGCCGAGCTCGTCCGCGACGGCCTTCCACATCCGCGTCAGACCGCGCCCGCTGCCGCCCGTGCCGTGCGCGACGAGCATGAGCGGCGCCGGCTCCGCCGGGTCGTACGCCGCCGGCACGTAGCACTCCGCCTCGATGCGCGTCGCCTCACCGCCCGCGACGATCGCGAATTCCTGCATCGTCACGCCCGCGGGCACCGGCTCGTGCGCGCCGAACGCGCGCGCCGCCGCGAGCCACTCGTCGAGCGTCGCCTCGCGCTTCGCGAGCTCGAGCGCCGCCCGCCGGCGCTCCTCGGGCGCCGGCAGGTCGACGGCGGCGGCGAGCGCAGCCGCGAGCGCGGAACGCGACGCCTCGTCCGGCGGCGCCTCCTGCGCGGGCGCCGGCAACGCGATCACGGCGAGCGCGAGAAGGAGCGCGACCATCGAACGCGACAGAATACCCCGCCGCCGCGGCCGTAGGGCACGCGCCGTGGAACGCGCGCTCACGGCGGATAGGATGCGCGCTCGGCGCCACGCCGGCCCCCGCCCATGACCGACGACCCCGTCCTCGTCCTCGACCGCGTCTCGAAGCGCTTCGGCAGCTTCACCGCCGTCGACGACGTCTCGCTCACCGTCCCGCGCGGCGCGGTCTACGGCTTTCTCGGGCCCAACGGCGCCGGGAAGACGACGACGATCCGCATGATCCTGTCGATCTACGCCCCGACGTCGGGGCGCATCGAGGTGCTCGGCCGGCCGTCGGCGCTCGACGTGCGCGAACGCATCGGCTACCTGCCCGAGGAGAAGGGCCTGTACAAGAAGATGAAGGCCTGGGCGCTGATCGCCTACTTCGGCCAGCTCAAGGGCATGGATCGGCGCCGAGCGAAGCGGCGCGCGCTCGAGCTGCTCGAGCGCTACGGCCTCGGCGAGTTCGCGCAGCGGCGCTGCGAGGCGCTCTCGAAGGGCATGGGACAGAAGGTCCAGGTGCTCGCGTCGATCGTGCACGAGCCCGAGTTCGTCATCCTCGACGAGCCGTTCTCCGGCCTCGACCCGGTGAACCAGGACGTGATGGAAGGCGTGATCGCCGAGATGCGCGAGCAGGGCCGCACCGTGATCTTCTCGACGCACGTGATGGAGCACGCGGAGCGCCTGTGCGATCGGCTCGTGCTCGTCGCGCGCGGCCGCAAGGTGTTCGACGGGACGCTCGACGACGCGCGCGCGGCGATGCCGCGGCGGCTCGTGCTCGAGACCGGCGCGGATCCCGAGCCGCTGCGCGCGGTGCCGGGCGTGCGCTCGATCCGCCGCCTCGCGGACGGCGACGGGCGCTGGGAGCTCGAGCTCGCGTCCACCGCCGATCCGGCCGAGGTGCTGCGCGCGTGCTTCGCGAGCGGGATCGACCTGCGCGCCTTCGACCGCACCGACCCGGGCCTGCGCGACGTGTTCATCCACATCGTCGGCGCGAGCGACGCGCGCGAGGTGCTCTCGGCATGAACGCGTCGTTGCTCGTCGCGGGGCGCGAATACGCCGAGAACGCGCGCACGAAGGGCTTCTGGATCGGGCTGCTGCTCTTTCCGCTGCTCCTCACGGCCGGGATCAAGGTCCCGATGCTGCTCGAGAAGAAGGGCACGCCGACGCGCTACTTCGCCGTCGTCGACCGGTCCGCAGAGCTGCTGCCGATCGTCGACGCGGCGGTCGAGGCCGCGCACCAGCGCCGGGTGAGCACGGAGAAGCTCGCCTGGATGAGCGCGCACCAGGGCGCGCCGAAGGGGACCGTGCCCGCGTTCGAGCCGCCTCGGCGGCGCTTCGTGCGCGTCGAGCTGCCGCCCGACGTGGACACGTCGCCCGGCGAGCTGGTCGCCAGCGCCCGGCCCTACCTCGTCGGCGACCGCGAGACGACGATCGAGGGCGAGTCGCGCTCGCTCTTCGCGCTCGTCGTGCTGCCGGAGGACCTCGGCGCGCGCGGCGGGGCCGAGTTCTGGTGCAAGAACCTCGCGGACGACGATCTGCGGCAATTGATCGAGGAAGCGCTCGCTCAGGAGCTGCGCCGGCGCGAATACGTCGACAAGGGCATGGACGAGGGCGAGATCGCGCGGATCGCGAAGATCGATGCGCCGCTCGTCACGAAGGACCCGACGAAGGAGGAGGGCGAAGAGACGGTCAGCGACGTCGACCAGGTCCGCCAGTGGGCGCCGGTCGGGTTCGTCTACATCCTCTTCGCGGGCATCTTCACCGTCTCGCAGATGCTGCTCAACAGCACGCTCGAGGAGAAGTCGAACCGCATCGTCGAGGTCTTGTTCAGCTCGATCACGGCGTGGGAGCTGATGCTCGGCAAGCTGCTCGGCATCGCGGGCATCGGGCTCACGATGATGGCGGCGTGGTTCGGGACCGGCTACTTCGTCGTCGTGTACGTCGGTGGGCTCGACCGCGAGATCGTCGACCTCGTCCTGGGGCTGATGTTCGCGCCCGGGATGCTCGTCCCGTTCGTCGCCTACTTCGCGCTCGGCTACCTGCTCTACGCCGGGATCTTCCTCGCGATCGGGAGCATGTGCAACACGATCAAGGAGACGCAGAACTTCATGGCGCCGGTCATGCTGCTCTCCATGGTCCCGCTGTTCACGATGATGTTCATCCCGAAGGACCCCAACGGCACGCTCGCGACGATCCTGTCGTGGGTGCCGCTGTGGACGCCGTTCGTGATGATGAACCGCGCGGCCGCGAACCCGCCGACGGTCGATCTGGTCGGCACGGGCATCCTGCTCGTCGCGAGCGTCGTCGTCGTCATCTGGCTCTCGGGCCGCATCTTCCGCACGGCGATCCTGCGGACCGGGCAACCCCCGCGCCTGCTCGAGCTCCTGCGCTGGGTGCGCGGGTGAGCGTTGCGACGCCCCGCGGATCGCGCCGTCGCCGTCGCGCTGGGCGTCCTCGCGTTCGTGCTCCCGATCGCGCTGCACGCGCACCTCGTCTCGGACGATCTCCTCTACGTGCGCTTCGACTCGGGCCGCGTCAACCTGCCGCGCTTCGAGCTGCTCGCGCGTAGCCTGCACGAGGGTGCGTTCCCCGCCTGGCAGACCCTGCTCCAGGGGGGCACGCCGTTCCACGCGAACCCGGAGAACCCGACGCTCTACCCGCCGGTGCTCCTCTCGCTGCTCGCGTTCTCGCCGCTCTACGCGTCGAACCTGATCACGGTGCTGCACCTGGGCCTCGCGGGCCTCGGCGCGTACGTCTACGTGCTGCGCCTGGTTCGCCGCGAGGGTGACGGAGCGCCGGGAGCGGGAGCCGCGCTGCTCGCCGCGCTCCTCTTCGCGCTGTGCCACTACGTGCGGCTCGACCACGTCAACCTCGTGATCTACGGAGCGGCGCACGCGCTCGTGCCGTGGATCTTCCTCGCGGCGGACGAGCTCCTGTTCGGCGCGCGGCCGCGCCGCGCGGCCGGCCTGCTCGCGCTCGCGCTCGCGCTGCAGGCGTTCACCGGCGGCCTCTACGTGTTCGCGTACACCGCGCTCGCGCTCGTCCTGCTGCTCGTGCTGCGCGGCCTCGCCGCGAGCGCGGACGCGCGCCGCCGGACGCTGACGTGGGGCGCGCTCGCGCTCGGGCTCGCGGCGCTCTGCATCGCTGCGAAGGCGCTGCCGGCGTTCGAGTGGCTCGCGACGACGAACCGCGCGGGGCCGGTCGACCACGCGATCGCGCACGGGCCGACGCTCGGCGGGCGGAGCGACTTCGCGTGGTCCGAGGTCGCGCGGCGCGTCGCGCTGGAGGCGGGCGGCTGGATCCCGGTCGCGCTCGGCGCCACGGCGCTCGCCGCGTGGCGCAGCGGGGCAGCGCGCTTCGCGCTCGCGCTGGCGCTCGCCGGAGCGCTCGTCGCGCTCGGTCCGCTGCACGAGCCGCTCTACGCGCTCGTGCCGCCGTTCGACCGCATCCGCGCGGGCGCGATGCGCGGCTGGACCCTGACGGCGTTCTGGCTGCCGGTCTGCGCGGGCCTCGGCGCGGCGCGCCTCGCGTCGCTCGCGGCGCGGCGGCTCGGGCGCGCCTGGCTCGCCGTCGCGCTGCCGGCGGCCGGCGCGCTGCTGCTCGTGCCCCGGCTGCTCGATTCCGGCTGGATCGATCCGATCTTGGCGCGGCCGGACAGCCGCCGCGCGCTGCTCGCCGAAGCGGCCGATTGGCGCGCGGCCGCAGAGCGCGCGGGCACGGCCGTGCGCGTGGTCGATCTGCGCCGCGACGTGATCGACGCCTGGTGCGAGCAGCTCTACACCACCGCGCTGGACGTCGAGACGGCCAACGGCTTCCTCGGCCACGCCTGGCGGCCCGAGCTCGAGCGCCACGCGTTCGGCGAGCTCGAGCCCGAGCGGCGCGAGCGGCGCCTTGGCGTCCTCTCGGTCGGCGTGACGGTCGACGAGCGCGGCGCCCGCGCGAACCCGTACGCGCGGCCGCGCGCGTTCGTGCCGGAGGTCGTCGTCGGGATCGTCGGCGCGCCGGACGGGGACGCGCTCTACGCGCTCCTCGACGACCCGCGCCTCGACCCGCGCCGCGCGAGCGTCGTCGTCTTCGCGGACGGTGAGCCCACGGCCGAGGAGCGGCGCGCGCTCGACCTCGTGCACGACGTCGCGCGCGACGGGGCGCCGGTCGCGGCGCTCGAGCGGCTGCCGCGCGGCCCGAGCGGGGCGCGCGGCGACGCGCGTTTCGAGCGCGCCGGCTCGAGCCGCAGCCGGGTCGCGCTCGCCGCCGCCGGCGCCCCGCGCTTCGTCGTCGTCTCCGAGCCGTGGAGCCGCGAGGCCGGCTGGGAGCTGACGGTCGGCGGGCGGCCGGCGCACGCGCGGCACGCGGACGGCGTCGCGTCCGCCGTGCTCGTCCCGGCGGGAGCGGCGCAGCTCGACGCGCGCTACCGCGCACCCGGATTGCGGCTCGGGCTCGTGCTCGGCGCGCTCGGGGTCGTGCTCGCCGTGCTGCTCGCCGCGGCTCCAGCGCGGCGGTGAACGACGCCGATGCTGTGCGCGGCCGATCGGGACAGTATTCTACGGCCCATTCGGCCGCGCCCCCTCGGGGCGTCTTCCGCCGGACGACGTCGACACACACGAGGAGGAAGAGCGGATGAACGCGGCCGAGCTGTTCGTCAAATGCCTGGAGGCCGAGGGGGTCGAATACATCTTCGGCGTCCCCGGCGAAGAGAACGCCCACTTCATGATGGCGCTCGAGGACTCGCCGATCCGGTTCGTCCTCACGCGCCACGAGCAGGGCGCGGCCTTCATGGCCGACGTCTACGGGCGGCTCACCGGCAAGGCGGGCGTGTGCCTGGGCACGCTCGGCCCCGGCGCGACGAACCTCGTCACCGGCGTCGCCGACGCGAACATGGACCGCGCGCCGTGCATCGCGCTCACGGGCCAGGCGGACAGCAAGCGCCAGCACAAAGAGAGCCACCAGAACATGGACGTGGTGGCGCTCTTCGAGCCGGTGACGAAGTGGGCGACGCCGATCATCCACCAGTCGAACGTGCCCGAGGTCGTGCGCAAGGCGTTCAAGCTCGCGGAGGCCGAAAAGCCGGGCGCGTGCCACATCGAGCTGGCCGAGGACGTCGCGGACGCCGACGTCGAAAGCACGTCGGTCCCGCTCGAGCCGCGCCGCACGCGTCGGCCGGTCGCGGACGACAAGATCGTCGACCAGGCGATGAGCCTGATCCGCGAGGCGCGCTCGCCGGTGATCCTCGCTGGCAACGGCTGCGTCCGCAAGCGCGCGAGCAAGCAGTTGCGCCGGTTCGTCGAAGCGACCGGCATCGGCGCGATCAACACGTTCATGGGCAAGGGCTGCATCGACTACGAGGACGAGCATTGCCTGTTCACGATCGGCCTGCAGGCGAAGGACCTCGCGACGTGCGCGATCGACGCGTCGGACCTCGTCATCTGCATCGGCTACGACCTCGTCGAATACCACCCGCGCCTGTGGAACAAGGACCGGCGCCACAAGATCCTGCACCTCGACTTCCTGCCGGCCGAGGTCGACGAGCACTACTATCCCGAGGTCGAGGTGATCGGGGACCTCGCGCACTCGCTCTGGATGCTGAACGAGCGCGTTGCCGCCGAGCCGATCCGCTTCGACCTGCCGCAGCACCGCGCGGTGCGCCGCGACATGCTCGTGGACTTCGCCGCGCACAAGGACGACACGGGCAACGGCCTCGTGCGGCCGCAGAAGGCGTTGTGGGACGCGCGGCAGGTGATGGGGCCGGAGGACATCCTCCTCAGCGACGTCGGCGCCCACAAGATGTGGGTCGCGCGCTACTACCAGTGCAACGAGCCGAACACGTGCCTGATCTCGAACGGGTTCTGCTCGATGGGCTTCGCGCTGCCGGGCGCGATCGCGGCGCAGCTCGTGCACCCCGAGCGGCGCGTGCTCGCCGTCTGCGGCGACGCGGGCTTCCTGATGAACGTGCAGGACATGGAGACCGCGGCGCGGCTGCACACGAACCTCGTCGCGATGGTGTGGGAGGACAACGCGTACGGGCTGATCGCCTGGAAGCAGTTCAACCAGTTCGGCAAGCACACCGACCTGTCGTTCTCGAACCCGGACTGGATGAAGCTCGCGGATGCGTTCGGCTGGAAGGGCATCCGCGTGTCGGGCCCGGGCGCGCTGCACGGCGCGCTCGAGGAGGCGTTCGCGGCCCAGCGCCCCGCGCTCGTCGTCGTCCCGATCGACTACACCGAGAACAACAAGCTGACGCAGAGGCTGGGCAACATCGCCTGCCCGATCTGAGACGGCTGCGATGGTCGAAGGTCGCAAGCCGCAGGACTACCAGGTCAACCGCTTCTGGGTCGACCTGCGCTCGCGCCGGGTGCGGTACGAGCGTGTCCGGTGCGCCGATTACGAGGACGTCCTCGGCGGCGTCGCGCGCGGGTTCAAGCTGCTCGACGGCAAGAAGGTCGACAACCCGTACGCTTCGGACGCGCCGCTGGTCATGAACCTCGGGTGCCTGTCGGGCACCGAGCTCATGACCGGCTTGCGAACGTACTTTCACGCGTACTCGCCGCTCAAGAGCTCGCTCTCCGGCAAGCCGTCGGCGATGTGGACCGCCGGCAGCGGCAAGTTCGGCACGAAGCTGCGCTACCTCGGCATCGACGAGGTCGTCTTCACGGGTCGCGCGGAGAAGCCGATCTACCTGCGCCTCGTCCCCGACGCGACGGGCACGGTCGAGGGCGGCGTGCACTTCGTCTTCGGCGACGCGACGGATCTGTACGGCCGCCGCGTCAACGCGAAGATCCAGGCGCTGCACGAGCGCTGGCCCGAGGCGCACTTCGCGGTGCTCGGGCCGGCGGGCGAGAACTACGAGCAGTGCCGTTTCGCCGCGATCGCGCTCTCGACGGTCAACCAGCTCAAGAGCGGCGACATGAAGTCGCGCTTCTGCGGCCGCGGCGGCATCGGCGGCGTGATGGGCTCGAAGAACCTGATCGCGATCGCCGCGGACACGCCGGACTTGCGGGGCGAGAAGCCGCCGGCGGAGCTGAAGGAGCTGAACCAGATCGTCGCGCGCGGCGAGGGCAGCCGCCGTTTCCGCGACAAGCGCAAGGCGAACGGCGGCGGCGGCACGTGGGCGAACGTCGAGGCGCTCCATCCGGTCAGCGCGATGCCGGAGTACAACTTCGCGCCGACGGGCAACGCGGAGCTGTCCAAGCCGCTCTACCGCGACGCGGTGGAGGCGGACGGCCGCTTCGTCGTCAAGGACGAGGCGTGCTTCCGCTGCGGCATCGCGTGCCACAAGAACGTCTACGACAAGGGCGAGGACGGCAAGGCGGCGAAGTACCGCGCGAAGCTCGACTACGAGCCGCTCGATCTCATGTCGGCGAACATCGGCATCTTCGAGATGGAGCACGTGACGGATCTCGTCGAGCTCGTCGACGACCTGGGCATGGACTCGATCTCGATCGGCGGCACGCTCGCGTACGCGATGGAGTACAACCGCCGCCACGCCGAGGAGGGCAAGTCGGTCGCCGGCGGCCTCGCATACGGCGACTATCGTGCGTCGCACGACGCGATCGAGGCGATCGCGACGGGCTCGCTCCCGGAGCTCGGCCAGGGTTCCAAGCGCCTCGCGGAATCCGTCGGAGAGCCCGGGTACGCGATGCACTGCAAGGGCGTCGAGTTCCCGGCGTACTTGCCGCACACGAACCCGGGCTACCCCTGGGCGCTCGCGGGCGGCCACATGTCGATGCGCACGTACTTGCTCTACCTGTTCGAGCGCGAGTCGGGCCTCGACTACTGGGTCGACGCGATCACGGGCCGCGGCCCGATGATCATGCGCGACGACGTCGTCGGCATCTGCAAGTTTGCAGGCCTGAGCGACGACCAGGTCGCGCAGGCGGTCACCTCGCTCACGGGCCTCGCGATCGACGGCGACACGATCCGCAAGACGGTGATGCGCACGTTCCTGCGCGGCTACAAGCTCGAGCGCCAGCAGGGCTTCACGCAGGGCGACTACGGCATGCCGGCCGAAGTGCACAGCGAGCACGCCCCGATCCAGCTCCCGCACTTCAACACGCCGGAGTTCTTCGCCGAGCTCCAGGGCAAGGTCTGCGCCCGCTTCGACGCGCTGCTCGAAGCGGAGGGCGTGTAGGCGGGCGCGCGCCGGACGGACGGCGTTCCGAGCCGGTCGTGCACGGGGGCGACAGCTGACGCGACCAGGGGCGCCGGGCTGCGGCGGTGACGAAGTCTCGGCAGTTGTGCCGGTCGCGTGTCGTCGAGCTTGCTGGGCAGCGGGGCGTCCTGACTGCCCGCGACGCCGCCGGAGAGGGCATCCACAGCCAGACGCTCACGCGCCTGGTGCGGGAGGGAGCGCTCGAGCGGGTGTCACGCGGCAGCTATCGCCTTCCGACCGCGGACGTGACCGAGTTCCACGCGCTCGCGCTGGCCGCGGCCGCGGTTCCCAGGGGCGTGGTCTGCCTCCTGTCGGCTCTAGTCTTCCACGAGATCGGCACGCAACTGCCGGCGGAGGTCTGGCTGGCGATCGACCGGCGGGCGCGGGCTCCCGTCGTGAGCTATCCGCGCCTGCGCATCGTGCGTTTCAGCGGAAACGCCCTACGGGAAGGAATCGAGTGCCACCGGATCGAGGGCGTCGACGTCCACGTCACGTCGGTGGCGAAGACGATCGCCGACCTCTTCAAGTACCGCAACAAGATCGGCCTGGACGTGGCGCTCGAGGCGCTCCGCGAGGCGTGGCGGGATCGCCGGTTCACGATGGCGGATCTCGATCGCGCCGCGCGAGCCTGTCGCGTGGACAGGGTGATCGGCCCATACCTCGAAGGAATCCTCTCGTGAGCACCGGGCTCGCTCGGCAGCGCGTCCCTCGCTACTCCATCAGCGGCTTCGCCGAGCCGACGAGCTTGGTTCCATCCGGGCGCTCGATCTCGACCCACCACATCGCGTTCTCCGGCAGCGGGTCGGGCGCGGTCGCGTGCACGTCGTAATCGTCGTGCGAAGGGGCGTACTCGCCCATGCCGACCAACGAGAACGTGCGGTCCTCCGTCCCGATCCAGGCGCGCACGATCGTGGCTCCGGAGTCCGAGTACGGCAGCTCGACGACCAGATGACTCTCCTTGCCGGCGACGACGCCGCCGTGTCCCTGCGCGAGCTCGACGGCGAGGTCTCC
>CAZGTQ010000148.1:0-2857 GCA_964528575.1 uncultured Planctomycetaceae bacterium
GCGACGCGCTCGCCCTCGCCCTCGCCCGCACCGGCGGGTCGGGGTGCCGCGGCGCGTCGGTCGCCGGCCGGCTGCGACAGGTCGAGCGGGTGCGGCTTGCCCTTCGGGTACGTCGGGCGCGTGTGGTAGATGCCGCCGAGCACGCGGACCGCCGCGGCCTCGATGCGGGTCAGGTCGCGCAGCGTCATGCCGCACTCGTCGAACTGGCGGTCCATCAGCCGCTTCAGCGCGACCTCGTGCACCATCTCCTCGAGCCGCGCGCGCGTGGGGTCGGGCATCTGCCGGCTGATCGCCTCGACCGCGTCCGCGATCATCACGATCGCGGTCTCGATGCGCTGCGGACGCGGGCCGGGGTAGCGGAAGTTGTTCTCGTTGACGTGGTCGGCGCCGCGCAGCTTCTTCGCCGCGTGGAAGAAGTACTCGATGCACGACGTGCCGTGGTGCTCGGGCATGAAGTCGAGCACCGCCTGCGGCAGCCCGTAGTACGCGCCGAGCTCGACGCCGTCGCGCGTGTGGGCCGAGATGATCAACGTGCTCATCTCCGGCGTGAGCTCGCGGTGGCGTCCGCGCGCCTCGGTCGAGTTCTCGGCGAAGTAGCCCGGCTTGTTCAACTTGCCGACGTCGTGGTAGAGCGCCCCGACGCGCGCGAGCAGCGCGTTCGCTCCGACCGCCTCAGCCGCCGCCTCGGAGATCAGCCCGACTACGTACGAGTGGTGAAACGTGCCGGGCGCCTCGACGAGCAGCTTGCGCAGGAGCGGCTGCTCGTGGGTGTTGCCGAGCTCGAGCAGGCTGACGTCGGTCGTCACGCCGAACGCGAGCTCGATCGCGGGCAACGAGCCCGACGCGACGAGCCCGACCGCGAGCCCCTCGAGGCCGAGCAGCGCGAGCCACGCCGGCCGCTCGATCACCTCCTCGGGACCGACGCCGAGCAGCGCGAGCCCGCCGGCGACGAGCATCTGCACCACGCCGATCGTCACGCCGACGCGCACGAGCGTCGCGCGCCGCTTGACGTGCTCCGCGGCGAGGCACGCGGCGACGCCGCCCGCGAGGCAGACGGCGAGGCCTGCCGCCGCGTCGCCGGCGCCGGGTCGCACGAGCAGGTCGAGCCCCAGCAGCGCTCCGGCGAGCAGCGTGGCCTCGAGCGCGAGCGCCCGGTCCCACGCGAGCGCCAGGACGAGGCTGACGAGCGCGAGGGGCAGGAACGCGAGCTCGCGCTCGCCCAGAACGCCCTCGAAGACGCGGGCGAGGGCGAGCGGGGTGAGGACGAGCAGCGCGAGCGCGAAGACGCGGCCGACGCCGTGGAGCGCGTGGCGGCGGAAGTCGAGCTGGTAGCGGACGAAGAACGCGCCGGCGACGAGCACGAGCGCGAGCACGCCGACCGAGCGGCGCGTGTCGAGCTCGAGGCCCAAGCCGAGCAGCCACGTCGCGACGAGCGCGGCGGCGAGGCCGATCGCGAGCTTCTCGCCGCCCGCGGGGAACGTCGGAGCGCGCGTGGAGCGCTCGGCGAGCTTCGCGCGCTCGGGCGAGATGCGGCGCAGTCCGCGACGGCCGCGTCCGGCGCCGCGCAGGCGGTCGAGCACGCTCACCGCTCGCGCTCCCGCTCGCCGCGCTCGCCGCGCTCCTTGCGCTGCTGCGGCGGCGCCGCCTCGTCGGCGTCGCGCGCCTCGTACGCGCGCAGGATCTGCTCGACGAGCGGGTGGCGCACGATGTCGCGCGCGTCGAACTCGACGACCCCGACGCCCTCGAAACCGCGCAGGCGCCGCACGGCGTCGACGAGGCCGCTGCGCTGGCCCGGCCCGAGGTCGGACTGCGACGGATCGCCCGTGACGACCATGCTCGAGCCCTCGCCGAGGCGCGTCAGGAACATCTTCATCTGGGCGACGCTCGTGTTCTGCGCCTCGTCGAGGATGACGAAGGCGTGGGAGAGCGTGCGCCCGCGCATGTACGCGAGCGGCGCGACCTCGATCACGCCGGCCTCCTCGAAGCGGTGCACGTCCTCCGCGCGCAGCAGCGAGTACAGCGCGTCGTAGATCGGGCGCAGGTACGGGTTGAGCTTGGCCTGCATGTCGCCGGGCAGGAAGCCGAGCCGCTCGCCGGCCTCGACGACCGGGCGCGTGACGATGAGCCGGCGCACCTCGCCCGAGCGCAGCGCGCGCACGGCGGCGGCGACGGCGAGGAACGTCTTGCCGGTGCCGGCGGCGCCGACGCCGAAGACGAGCGGCTTGTCCTCGATCGCGTCGAGGTACAGGCGCTGGTTGCGCGAGCGCGGCTCGACGCCGCGCGCGCGCACCGCGGAGGGGCCGTCGATCGTCGGCGCGCCGCCCGGCGTGAGCGAGCCCTCGACGGCGATCGCGCCCGCGCGCCGCGGGCCGCGCGCCTCGGACGGCGCGGCGCCCTTCGGACCGAGCAGGATCGTCTCGACGTCGTCGGGCTCGAGCGTGCGACCCTTGCGCAGCTTGCCGAGCAGGTGCTCGATGCGGCCGCGCGCCTCGCTCACGTCCGCCTCGCCCCCCTTCAGGCGCAGGTTGCCGTTGTGCGCGAAGATCTCGATGTCGAAGCTCTGGCGCAGCAGCTTGGCGTTGCGGTCGTACGGACCGAGGACGTGGATCGCCTCGTCGTGCGAGCGGAGCGGGATCGTGACCTCGATCAAAGGCTGGGGTGCATCGCGCGGGCGGAGTCGGGACGGGCGAGCGCTGCAGCATCGCCGCTCGCCGAGCCCGCGTCAATCGCCGGACCGAGCCGGCCCGGTCCCGTCCGCGAGCCCGCGAGAACGCCGCAAGTCTCGCTCTTGGGACGGGTTGCGTCGATCAAGCGACGCCGGAGGCGGGCCACAGCAGGCACGCGATCGGGACGGCGA
>CAZGTQ010000149.1:0-5887 GCA_964528575.1 uncultured Planctomycetaceae bacterium
GCCGGGCGCGTCGCCCGCGGGAGGCGCGCTCGACCGCTCGCTCGGCGCCGCTCCCGGCGGCGCTGCGGTCGGCGCTGCGGTGGGATCGGCGTCGCCGTGCGGGCGCGCGGGCAGCCGCCCTGGCGACCCCCTTCCCGGCGACCCCCTTCCCGGCGACCCCCGGCCGGGCGACCCCCGGCCGGGAGACCACGGTATGCGCACCGAATCGCCCGGACGCGCGGCCTGGCCCAGCTCGTCGAGCAGCCCGTGCACCGTCGCCGGCCGCTCGGCCGGGTCGACGCGCAGGCAGCGCTCGACGATCGGCGCGAGCTCGTCGGGCACGCGCGGGTCCGGTCGCGGCGCGTCGCCGGGCGCGCGGGCGAGCTCGCCGCGCTCGGCGTCGATCGGGAACGGCAGCTCGCCGGTGAGCGCCTCGTAGAGGATCAGCCCGAGCGCGTAGACGTCCGCGCGGCGGTCGGCGCGCCCCGCGCGCATCTCCGGCGCCATGTAGAGCGGCGTCCCGCGCCCCGCGCCCGGCTCGGCGCCGCCGACCAGCAGCTCGGCGAGCCCGTAGTCGCCGACGCGCGCGACGTCGCCCTTCAGGAACACGTTCGCCGGCTTCAGATCGAAGTGCGCGAGGCGGCGGTCGTGCAGCGCGAGCACGCCGCGGCAGACCTGCACGAACGCGCGCAGCGCGACGTCGGCGTCGAGCGGACCGCGCTGGATGCGGCGCGCGAGCGACTCGTCGCCCGCGTGCCCCATCACGACGTACGGGACGCCGCGCGCGACGCCGAGGTCCTCGATGCTGACGAGGTTGGGGTGCTCGATCGCCGCGAACAGGCGCACGCGCGCGAGCTCGCGCTCCGCGCTCCGGCCCGCCCGCGCGAGGAACTTGATCGCGTAGAGCTTGCCGATCGACGTCTTGCGCGCCGCGTAGACCTCGCCGAACGAGCCGCCGCCGAGCCGGCCGAGGACCTCGTAGCCGGGCACGAAGTCCGGCGCGCGCAGCTCGGCGTAGAACGCGTCGGGGAACGTCACGGCGCGTCCTCGAACAGCTCGATCGGCAGGAACGCGAGCGCGAACGGCGGCTCGTCCGGCGCGCGCTCGCCGACGACGACGTCGACGCGCACGCGCGGCGGGCACGGGAGCGTCACGCGCGGCGCGCGCGACGCGCCGTACGTCGCGACGCCCGCGTCGGACGAGATCACGAGCGAGCCGCCGCCCGGGCCGAGCTCCAGCGCGACGTCCACGCCGAGGCGCGCGACGCGCACGTGGCACTGCGCCCCGGCGCCGATGCGCACGCGGCCGCCGGGGCCCGGCGCGAGCAGGATCACGCGGCGCGCTCCCAGACACTCGGTGCCCGCGAGGCATTCCAGCACGAGCGACGCGCTCGCGGGGTCGGGCGCGTGGAGCCGCAGGTCGAGGTTCGCGGCGAGGGTGAGCCGCTCGCCCGGCCGCAGGAGCGCGCCCTCGGGCGGGACGGGCCGGTCGCCGAGCAGCACCGGCTCGCCCGGCGCGGGCACGACCCGCAGGCCGGGGCCGCCGCGCAGGGTCGCGGTGCGCACGAGGCGGGCGTGCTCGGCCGCGACGTCGGCGAGGAACGGCAAGTCGGCGCGCGCCGAGCGCGCGTGTCCGATCACGAGCTCGTCGCCGAACGCGACGTGGTGCTGGCCGCCCTCGTCGACCGCGAGCACGAAGGAGCGCGGTCGGACGGCCCGCGCGCTCGCCTCGGCCGCGGCTCGGCTCATCGCGAAGCTCGGACGGCGCGCCCGCTCAGGTCGCGAGGACCAGACCGCCGCCCTCCTGGCGCGCGCGGAAGAAGCTCTCGCGCACGCGGGCGTACAGGTCCTCGCGCCGGTGCACCTCGGTGTGCGGGAACGACGAGATGCCGATCGCCAGGCTCAGCCGGTCGCCGACGAGGTCCTCGATGCCGCGCTCCTCTGCCATCTTGCGGATGCGCTGCGCCATCGTCGCGGCGCCGTCGGGCCCGGTGTGCGGCAAGAGGAACAGGAACGAGTTCTCGTCGAAGCGGCCGAGGATGTCGGTGTCGCGCGACGCGTCCATGAAGATCCCGGCGAGGCGTCGCAGGGCGGCCTCGTCGCACTGGCCCTCGAAGCCGAGCATCACGCACGACAGCGGGTACCAGAAGCGCCGCGCACGCTTGTACTCCTCGTCGAGCTTGAACGTGAGGTACTCGTAGTTGAACAGGCTCGTGTCGGGATCGGTGAGCACGTCGATCAGGCTCTCGCTCGGCTCTCCGACGAGGTCCGCGAGCAGACGCGCGGGGAGCAGCGATTCCCCGGTCGGGCCCCCGGCGCCGCGGAAGTCGCTCTCGGGCGGCGGCGGCGGGGCGGTGTTGGCGAGCGCGTGCCGCAGGACCTCCGACTGGAGCGGCAGCGGCAGCGCCGCGGTCGCACCGCAGAAGTTCGCGATCGGCTCGGCGAGCTCGGCGTTCGCGGCGCGCACGACGACGAACGTGCGGCAGCGCGTATGGCCGACGAGGCGGCGACAGGCCTCGTAGACGTTCTGCTCGCGCATCGCGCCATCGAGCATGATCACGTCGCCCGGCGTCGGCGGGCTCTTCAGGAGCCCCTCGACCGTCACCCGCGGCGCCGTCACCCAGTCCTTCAGGGGGTGCGCGGCGGTCTTGATCGAGCTCTCGAGCAGCTCGTCGCTCGTGACGATGTGGATTCGGCGCGGTCCGTCGGCCATGATTTCCTCGTTCGAGAGTGTTCCTCGTTCGAGCAGGTTCCTCGTTCGAGCGGTGCGTCCTCGTTCGAGCGGCTCCGGCGGCGCGGCGCCGCTGGTTACGTTCGACATCAGCGTATACGCTTTCGACCGAGCCGAAGCAAAGAGTCGCGCGCCGGCCCGGCCGAGCTCCGTTCAGAGCTCGTCGAGCCACTCGGCGGGCATGTCGTAGTTCGCGTAGACGTTCTGGACGTCCTCGTTGTCCTCGAGGTCGGAGATCAGCCGCAGGATCTTCTTCGCGTCGTCCTCGCTCGCGACCGGGACGGTGTTCTGCGGGACGTAGCCGACCTCGGCGGAGACGAGCGTGAAGGCCGCGCCCTCGATCGCGTCGCGCACGGGCAGGAAGTCGGTCGCCGGCGCGTAGAACGTCGCGTAGCCCTCGTCGACGACGACGTCGTCCGCACCCGCCTCGAGCGCCGCCTCGGTCAGCTCGTCCTCGGAGCGTCCGTTCGCCTCGACGACGATCACCGTGCGGTGGTCGAAGCTGAACGCGACCGACCCGGGCGCGCCGAGGTTGCCGCCGCGCTTGTCGAACGCGTGCTTGACCTCGGACGCGGTGCGCGCGCGGTTGTCGGTCAGGCAGGCCACGAGCAGCGCGATGCCGCCTGAGGCGTAGCCCTCGTACAGCAGCTCCTCGAACGCGTCGCTGCTCTTGTCGCCCGACGCGCTCTTGATCGCGCGGGCGATGTTGTCCTTGGGCATGTTCGCCGCCTTGGCCTTCTCGACGGCGTACTTGAGCTTCAAGTTGCCGTCGATGTCGGGCCCGCCCTGACGCACCGCGGACATGATGGCCTTCGCGCACTTGCTGAAGACCTTCGCCCGCTTGGCGTCGACGGCGCCCTTGCGGCGAGCGACGTTCGCTGAGTGGGAATGACCTGCCATGGTCGCGATCGGGCGCGGAGCGCGAGAGCGCGTCCGCGCGCGGCGGGATCAGCGCTTCGAGAACTGGAAGCCGCGGCGGGCGCCGCGACGGCCGTACTTCTTGCGCTCTTTCATGCGCGCGTCCCGCGTGAGGTGGTGCCCGTCGCGCAGCGACTCGAACACGGCGGGATTCGCTTCCTTGAGCGCGCGCGCGAGGCCGAGCTCGACCGCGCCCGACTGTCCCGTCGGGCCGCCGCCGTGCACGTTGACGAAGACGTCGAACGCCTCGGTCAGCTCGGCGGACTCCAGCGGCGCCGACGCGCGCTTCTGGTCCTGCAGGCTCGGGAAGTACTCGGTCATCGGCTTGTCGTTGACGACGTAGTTGCCGGTGCCGGGCTTGATGCGGACGCGGGCGACGGCGCTCTTGCGGCGGCCGAGGCCCCAGGTGTACGGATTGACGACGGTCATGTGCGGGAGCGCGCTTTGGCGTGCTGTTCTGGCGTGCGATGTTCTGGCTAGCGGAGTCTGGCTAGCGGAGTCTGGCCAGCGGATCTGGCCAGAGGAGTCAGGAGAGCGTGGGCTCGACCTTCTGCGGCTGCTGAGCTGTGTGCCGGTGGTCCTCGCCGGCGTAGACCTTGAGGCGCGAGAGCATGCGCTTGCCGAGACGCGTCTTGGGGAGCATGCGGCGCACGGCGAGCTCGACGATCTCGGTCGGGCTCTGCTGGCGCATGCGCTCCATCGGCAGGATCTTGAGCCCGCCCGGGTAGCCGGAGTAGCGCTTGTACTCCTTCTGCTCGCCCTTGCGTCCGGTGAGCCGCGCCTGGGTCGCGTTGATCACGACGACGTGCGCGCCCGAGAGCTCGCTGGGCGTGTACGTCGGGCGGTCCTTGCCCATGAGCTGCATCGCGATCGCGGACGCCATGCGGCCGAGCACGTGCTCGCTGGCGTCGTACAGGTACCAGCGCTCTTCGACCTCGCTGGCCTTGACGTGGGTGGTCTTCATGGGACGGATCGGCCGGACTGGGAGCGGCTCGTGGGCACGGGACGGCCTCGCGCCCGCCCCGCGTCGACGGATCGTGACTCGTGATCGCGGATCGCGATCGTGGATCGTGACTCGCGGATCGCGATCGCGATCGTGACGGGGACGGCGCTCGCGCGGCCGAGGGCCGAAGAAGGTAGCGGCGCGCGGGCGCCGCAGCAAGCCGCTGCGGCCGTCAAAAGCCGCTGGCGCGGACCCACGCCGCGCGCCCGGGCTCGGCGAGCCGGCCGACCAACACCCCCACGCCCTGCGGCAGCCCCGCCGCCAGCCACCCCGGCGGGGCCGGCGTGCCGCGCCCGGCCGCGCCCGGCGCCGGCCGCGGCGTGCCGCGCGGCCACCGCCCCAGCGCGCTCCACGTCCCCGCCGCGTCGCGCACCCACGCCTCGGCCAGCTCGCCGAACGGGTTGCGCCCCGGCCGCGCGTCCGGGTCCGGCGCACGCCGCTCCAGGAGATGCAGCAGCGCCCCCGGGGCGCGCACGCTCCAGCGCGGCGCGCCGGCGGCGAGCGAGGCCTCGAAGACGAGCGCGCCGCCCTCGGGCTCGCTCTCCAGGCGCACGCTCTCGCCCGCGGCGCCGAGGTCGGCGGGCAGCGCGAGCGCGTCGCGCGCGGCGAGCACGCGCACCCAGGCGCCGCCGGCGAGGTCCGCCTCCAGCACCGCGATCGGCGGCGCGTCCCCGCCGGCCGCCGGCAGGAGCGCGGCCGCGAGCGCCGCGCCGGCGCCGAGCGCCGCGAGCGCCGCGCGCCGGCGCGCACCGAGGGCGAGCACGAGCGCCGCCGCGCACGTGCAGAGCGCCGCGACGCTCGCGCGCGGCCGCGCGCCCGCGAGCGGTGGCCGCGGACGCGCCTGCAGGCCGCGCGGCACGCCGCTCCAGAACGCGTCCGGCTCGCTCTCCCGCCACCGGACGAACGCAGCCGTCCCGTCGCCGTCGGCGCGCACGCCGGGCTCGGGCCACAGCTCGGCCGGCCCGAGCGCCGGCGCGGCGAGCGCGGGCACCGGCACCAGGAGCGTGCGCCGCTCGCCGGCGAGCAAGGGCCCGGCGAGCACCGTCGTGCCGCCGTCGACGGCGACCTCGACGCGCTCGAGCGGCCCGGCGAGCTCGAGCTCGGCGAGCCACAGCCGGTTCTCCCCCGCCGCTGCGCACAGGACGAGCGCACAGAGCGCGGCGCTCACGCTGCTGTTCCGTTCCCGCCAGACGTCCCGCCAGACGTCCCGTCAGACGGGCCGGCGGGCGGGCCGGCGCGCCCGCGCGCGAGCGCCGC
>CAZGTQ010000150.1:0-27480 GCA_964528575.1 uncultured Planctomycetaceae bacterium
CCGCTGCCGCAGTACCTCGAGCAGTGCTACATCGAGCGCTTCGGACGCGCGCAGCCGGAGCGCGTCGTCTCGATCGAGGACCGCCTGCGCGCGAACGCCGCGAAGAAGGCCGCGCGCCGCGAGGAGCGCCGGCGTCGCGCAGCGGACGCGCCGCCGGCGGGGGACCGGGCGTAGCGGCGGCAGCGATGCGCCAGCGCGAGCTCTATCCCGCGGCCTTCGACGTCGAGGCGGACGCGCTCGATGCGCTCGGGGAACTGGACGTCGATCGCGGCCTCGCGTGCGTCCTGCGCGCGCGCACCGCCGATCCGACGCTCCCGAACCTCGACGCGCTCGAGGCGGCGCTCGCGTGGCTCGGGAGCGCGCTCGCCGGCGGGCGCGACGCGGCGTCGATCGCCAGGGCGTTTCTCGCGCGCCCGGCGGCGGGCCTCGCTCCAGGCGCTGCGAGCTTCGCCGACCGCGCGCTTGCCCGCCGCGGGCTCGAGCTCGCGGGCGGAGCGTTCCTCGACGACGAGGCCCGCGTGCCGCGCGGCGCGCTCCTGCTCGTGCTCGACCGCCGGGCCGCCGCGCGGCGCGAGCTCGAGACGCTGGCCGTCGAGTACCCCGAGCGCGGCGACATCGCCGGCTACTTCGCCGACGCGGCCCTGCTCGCCGACGAGCCCGAGCGAGCGAACGCCGCGCTCGTTCGCGCGCTCGTCGCCGATCCCGCGCGGATCGATTTCGCACGGACGTGCAACCCGGAGCTCGCCGTGCTCGCGCGCGAGCTCGGCGTCTCACCCGCGCCCGCGGAGCCCGCCGACTCTATCTCGCGGGCGCGGCTCTTCCCCGAGGCGTGGTTGCGCGGCGTCGTGCGCGTGCCGTCGCGCGAAGGAGGCGACGCATGGCTCGATGGCCGGGTCCCGCGCCTGGCCGCGCGGATTCCGCCTGGCGCCGACGCGCCGGCCGCGCGGATGCGCCGTTTCGCGCTCCTTTTCTACGCCGACCGCGCGCGCCCCGCCGGTGACGTCGACATCGGTGCGCGCGAGGAGATGGCCGAGCTCGAGCCCGACCTGTTCGCGCGCGTCATGGCGCGGCTGCGCGAGCGGGAGGCGCTTGCGAAAGGGAGTCGATAGGCATGCCGACGATTCGGCGTATCGGATCCGCGAGGTCCTTCTTCTACAGCGAAGGCGCGGAGCCGCCCCACATCCATGTGGAGCAGGCGGGGGCCGTTGCGAAGTTCTGGCTGGAGCCGGTACGCTCTTGGAGGCATGGCATGAGTTCTTCTAGCCCTAGCGTGGATCCCCGGGCGGTTGATGTCGCGACTGATGACGACAACCTGACGGTCGACCTTGCCGACGGGCGGCGGTTGACCGTTCCGCTGGCGTGGTTTCCTCGGCTGCTGCATGCAAGCGCGGATCAACGCCGGAACTGGCGTCTCCTCGGTGATGGGCACGGAATCCACTGGCCTGATATCGATGAGGATCTCAGCGTGAGCGGTCTGCTGCGGGGAACGGCAGCTCCAGACGCGCCACGACGGGCGGTCTGACTAGAGAGACGATGCAGCAGGACGGCGGCTTCGTCGCTCGCCGGTGATGGGCTGCCGCGTGTTCGGACCCGGGCACGATGGCCGCGCCCCACCGATCCCCGAAGGGAGAAGGGAGCATCCCAGCCGCCGTCGAAGCGGCGGAGCGCGCACTTTCGCTCGACATTGGAGGCGCCATCGACGGGACGGCTGACGACGATGGCGGCCCAACATGACCTTGCTGCCGGCGGCGGAAGGCGACAGGTGGGTCTGCGCTCGGCCGGGGTTCTCCTGCGGGTCCCCGGCCGGTAGTCTTCACTTCAACGTCGCTGCTTGCCTGTGAGGGCCCGCCGCGGCAGAACGCCAAGCCGTTGGGCGGACTTGCGAGGTCGCGATGACATCTCCTCACGTTTACGATAAAGCGAAGTACCACGGCGACACCATTCAGGGATTCGGCCTCTCCGAAGAGCACGCAGCGAATCACACGGTCTTCTTTCTCCGCTGGCTCATTGAACGGGATCTGGTGAGCGATGAATTCTTGCAGGAATCCGGCGACGCGTTGATTCGATTCCGCTCTGGTGAAGCCAGCATTCACGAACTCTACGAATCGTGGGATCGGTGCCTGATCGATAACATGCTCTCGCAGGTTGGGAACGCGTTCGCGCTCCACTATTTCGAGTTTGATCGGGGTCAATATCTTCAGGACTACGCTGCAACGTTACAGACGGACCTCCCGTCGGAATTTCACGTTCAATACACCGAGGACAACTACCAGAAGATCCGAGCAGTCATCGAACGTCGATACCAGGAATGGAACAAGCCGAAAAAGAAATGGTGGCGCCTGTGACGCCGCCCAACTTGCCGTTGAAGACTGACGGGCGCTCCGCGCCCGCAGCTTGACGGCCAACACGTTGGGCATACCGAGTAGGGATTCAGCATGGGGGTTCACGAGACCCGCGGCGGAATTGATCTCGAAGAATGATCGCGGAGATCACCGTCGTCGAAGCAACCGACGTCTCCCGCGAGTTTCGTCGAGCGCTACCTGGGGCTCTTCGTTTGGCCTGTGCGCGATCTTTCAGAACCACCCGCCCAGCGATCGCAGCCGAGTTGCGGGCACCGCCGCTCGCTCGGCATCCTGTCTCGCATGACGCGGGCTCTCGTCACCGGCGCCACCGGCTTCATCGGCCGGCACCTCGTGCGCGCGCTCCATGCGCAGGGCGTCGAGACGACGTGCCTCGTGCGTGCGAGCTCGAATCGCGCGCCGCTCGAGCCGTTCGCGCCGCGGTTCGTCACCGGGAGCGTGACCGACCGCGCGAGCGTCGACGCCGCCGTGGAGGGCGCCGACGTCGTCTTCCACCTCGCCGGGGTCCTGCGCGGGTTCGCCGCCGACGACTTCCTCGCGACGAACGAAGCCGGCTCCAGGCACGTCGCCGAGGCGTGCGCGGCGCGAAGCCAAGCCCCGACGCTCGTCGTCGTCTCCTCGGTCGCCGCCACCGGACCGAGCGACGGCCACACTCCGCGCCGCGAGGACGACCCGCCGCGCCCCGTCTCGCTCTACGGGCGCAGCAAGCTCGCCGGCGAGCGAGCCACGCTCGCGACCGCCGACCGCGTCCCCACGACGATCGTCCGGCCGCCGATCGTGTTCGGCGAAGCCGACCGCGACTTCCTCAAGCTCTTCCAGCCCGTCGTGCGCGGGTGGCACGTCGTGCCCGGGCTCGTCGAGCGGCGCACGTCGCTCGTCTACGTCGGCGACCTCGTCGACGCGCTCCTCGCCGCATGGCGCCGCGGCGAGCGAGCGAAGCCCGACGCGACCGGATCAGGCGCCTACTACGTCGCTTTCGACCACGCGCCCAGCTTCCGCGAGCTCGGCCAGCTCCTCGCCGAAGCGCTCGACGTCGGGCGCGTGCGCACGCTCGCCGTTCCCGACGCGTGCGCCTGGGCCGTCGGCGGCGCCGGCGAGCTCTGGGGGCGCCTGCGTCGGCGCGCGGGCATCGTCGGGCTCGACAAAATCCGCGAGGGGACCGCCGGCTCGTGGGTCGTCTCGCCCGCGAAAGCGCGACGCGAGCTCGGCTTCGCTCCACCGCTCACTCTCGCGCTTCGCCTGCGCCAGACCGCCGCGTGGTACCGTCGCGAGCGCTGGCTATGAAACAAGTCTGGATCCCGCGCCCCGGCCCGCCCGAAGTGCTCGAGGTCCGCGAGACGGACGCGCCCGAGCCGAAACACGGCGAGCTGCGCATCCGCGTGCGCGCCGCCGGCGTCAACTTCGCCGACGTGCTCGCGCGCATGGGGCTCTATCCCGACGCGCCCAAGCTGCCCGCCGTCGTCGGCTACGAGGTCGCGGGCGAAGTCGACGCGGTCGGCCCCGGCGTCCCTCCCGAGCGTGTCGGCGAGCGCGTCGCGGCGCTGACGCGGTTCGGCGGCTACTCCGAGCTCGTCGTCGTGCCGAGCGAGCAGGCGGCGCCGATCCCGGCGCGGCTCTCGTTCGAGGAGGCCGCCGCGCTGCCCGTCAACTACCTGACGGCGTGGCTCATGCTCGTCCACCTCGGCTGCGTGCGCGCGGGCGACACCGTCCTCGTCCACGGCGCGGCCGGCGGCGTCGGCCAGGCGGCCGTGCAGATCGCGCGCAGCCGCGGAGCGCGCGTCCTCGGCACCGCGAGCCCGCACAAGCACGAGCGGCTGCGCGCCGCCGGCGTCGACGCCTGCTTCGATTCGCGCGGGAAGGACGTCGTCGAGCAGGTCCGCGCGGCGACCGGCGGTCGCGGCGTCGAGATCGCGCTCGACCCGATCGGCGGGCGCTCGTTCAAGCGCAGCTACGACTGCCTCGCGCCGCTGGGGCGCCTGTTCGTCTTCGGCGTCTCGAGCCTGGCGCCCGGCAAGCGGCGCAACCCGCTGAAAGCGCTCGTCGGGCTCGCCTCGATGCCGTTCTTCCACCCCGTCGCCCTGATGAACGCCAACCGCGGGGTGATCGGCGTCAACCTCGGGCACCTGTGGGAGCGCGGGCCCGAGCTGCGCGCGATGCTCGACGACGTCCTGGCGGGCGTGGAGAGCGGCTCCCTCGCGCCCGTCGTCGACCGCTCGTTCCCGCTCGCCCAGGCCGCGGCCGCCCACGCGCGGCTCCAGGATCGCCAGAACTTCGGCAAGGTGCTCCTGGTACCGTGAGAGCGGCCGAAAACCGCTCCAGTCGCCCCCCGGCGGCGTCCGATCCCGGGTTACAGCCCCGTGACACCCCGGCCAGGACCGCGCGGCTATACATGGACGTACGAGGCCGGGCCGCCGGGTCCGCCCCGGGCAGCCGCCCGGAAAGCCTTTCCGATCCGTATCTCGCCACCCAGGAAGACAGCCCATGAGATTCACAGCCCTCATCGCCGGTGCCGCGCTCGTTCTGTGCGGCCTCGCGCCGGCCACGTCGGCGCAACTCCGCGCCCACGATCTGCAGCGCGGCAAGATCCTCGAGGCCGAGGACGGCGCGACGTCCCAGATCGTGAACGTGCGCGACGTGCGCCGCAGCCAGCAGTGGACGCCGGGCCAGAACTGGAGCCGCTTCGACCGCAACGCGTTCCGCAGCTCGCAGCGCCGCATGGGACAGGCGTCCGACGACCAACTCCGCAAGGAGCGCATCCGTCGCCACCGCGCCAAGCAGCAAGACCCCAGGAGCGCGGGCCACGGCAACGCTCAGCCCGAGTGGCTGAAGAACCTCGACGTCGACAGCATGACGCCGGAGCAGAAGCTGCGCGTCCGCCGCGCGCTCGCCGGCCGCTGACCCGCGCCGTCCAGATCCGGACGAGCCAGAACCGGACGAGCCAGATCCGGACGAGTGAACAGGGACGCCGCGTCGCAACTTGCGACGCGGCGTCCTTCTTGCTTTTCGCGCGCTCCAGGCGCTTGACAAGGCGCGCCCGCGCGTCGATCCTCGCCCACACGAGCCATGAGCACCACCGCTCCGAGCACCGACCCGTACGTCGCGCCGCGAGGCGCGCAGAACGGCGCGAAGAAGGTCAAACAGCCGGGCCCGGGGCCCGGTTGACGGTGGCTGCGTAGCTCGACTGCGAACACCGATCGGCCCGGCTGCCGGCCCTGCGAAGGGAACGGCGGCCGGGTTCTTTCGTATCCGGGCTGCCCGGAAGGCAAGCACCAAGGCAAGTCACGAGGACAGGAACGAGTCCGAGGAGAACGAACGATGGGAACCAGAACCGAGAAGAGCCGCACCGCCGCGTGTCCCGAGTGCGACGCGCCGGTCACGCTCGAGAGCGGCGTGCTCGCGAGCGAGATCGTCCCGTGTCCCGACTGCGGCGCCGAGCTCGAGGTCGTGGGAATCGACCCGCCGGCGCTGCAGCTCGCGCCCGAAGTCGAAGAGGACTGGGGGGAGTAGCGTGCGCGTCGGAGTCTTGCACGCGCTGATCCGGCGCGAAGAAAAGTGGCTCGTGGAAGAGCTCGAGCGCCGCGGCGTCGAGGTCGTGATGATCCACGCCGACCGCGTGACGCTGAGCCTCGACGCGGACGCCGTGGCCGAGCCGCCGCCGCCGTTCGGCGACGTCGACGTCGTGATCGAGCGCTGCGTCAGCCACTCGCGCGCGCTCGCCGTCCTGCGCGTCCTCGACGCCTGGGGCATCCCCTGCGTCAACCCGTGGCACGTCGCCGACATCTGCGGCGACAAGCTCGCGACGAACGCCGCGCTCGCGCGCGCGGGCGTCCCGACGCCGCGGGCGCGCACGGCGTTCACGCCCGAATCGGCGCTCGCGGCGATCGAGGAGCTCGGCTACCCGGCCGTGCTGAAGCCGGCGGTCGGCTCGTGGGGCCGCCTGATGGCGCGGGTCAAGGACCGCGACGCCGCCGAGGCCGTGCTCGAGCACAAGAGCACGCTCGGCACCTACCACCACTCGATCTTCTACATCCAGGAGCACGTCGACAAGCCGGGCTACGACCTGCGCTCGTTCGTCATCGGCGACGAGACGATCTGCGCGATCGCGCGCGACTCGTCGCACTGGATCACGAACACCGCGCGCGGCGGCAAGGTGCGCAACTGGCCGGTCGACGAGGAGCTCGACCGCCTCTCGCGCGCGGCCGCGGCCGCGGTCGGAGGCGGCGTCGTCGCGATCGACCTGCTCCCGACGCGCGACGGCCGGCTGCTCGTCAACGAGGTCAACTACACGATGGAGTTCAAGAACTCCGTCGAGCCGACGGGCGTCGACATCCCCGCGCGCATCGTCGACTGGGTGCTGTCGGTGGGCGAGGGGCGCGAGCTCCCGCGGCCGGCGCCGCCGCTCGTCGCCGGAGGCGCGCGTGGTTAGCGTCGCGATCGTCGGCGCGTCCGGCTACGCGGGCGGCGAGTGTCTGCGCCTGCTCCTCGACCACCCCTCGGCCGACGTGACGCAGATCACGTCGAACAGCCAGGCCGGCCGCTACGCGCACTCGGTGCACCCCAACTTGCGTGGGCGCACCGCGTTGCGCTTCGTGCCCGAGAGCGAGCTCGAGCGCGCCGACGTGCTCCTGATCGCCGGCGGCCACGGCGACACGGCCAAGCGCATCGACCGGCTCGTCGAGCGCGCCGAACGCATCGTCGACCTGTCGAGCGACTTCCGCTTGCGCGACCCGGCCGCGTACGAGCGCTGGTACAAGCAGCCGCACCCCGCGCCGCAGTGGCTCGAGCGTTTCGTGTACGGGCTGCCCGAGCTGTCGCGCGAGGCGCTGCGCGGCGCGCGCTACGCGAGCGGCGTCGGCTGCAACGCGACGGCGGCGATCCTCGCGCTGCTCCCGCTCGCCAAGAGCGGCGTGCTCGAGCGCGCGGTCGTCGAGGTCAAGGTCGGCTCGTCCGAGGCGGGCGCGAAGCCGGGCGCCGGTGGGCACCACCCCGAGCGCGCCGGCTGCGTGCGCTCGTTCGCGCCGACCGGCCACCGCCATCAGGCGGAGATCCTCCAAGCGCTCGGCGCGGTCGAGCTGCACTTCTCGGCGACCGCGGTCGAGATGGTGCGCGGCGTGCTGTGCACAGCGCACGCGTTCCTGCGCGAGGACCTCGAGGAGCGCGACGTCTGGCGGCTGTACCGCGAGCACTACGCGGACGAGCCGTTCGTGCGCCTCGTCAAGGACCGCCAGGGGCTCTACCGCTACCCGGAGCCGAAGATCGTCGCCGGGACCAACTACTGCGACGTCGGTTTCGAGCGCGACGACGACACCGGGCGCCTCGTCGTGATCAGCGCGCTCGACAACCTGGGCAAGGGCGCCGCGGGCAGCGCCGTCCAGGCGATGAACCTGATGCTCGGCTTGGACGAGGACGCGGGCCTGGGTTTTGCCGGCCTGCACCCCGTCTGAGCGGACAGGGAGCACCGATCCATGATCGTCTGCAAGGTGGGCGGGAGCGAGGGCATCTCGCTCGACGCGTTCTGCGACGACGCGGCCGCGCTCGTGCGCGACGGCGTCCCGCTCGTGCTCGTGCACGGCGGCTCGCACGAGACGAACCGCGTCGCGGAGGCGCTCGGCCATCCGCCGCGCTTCGTCACGTCGCCGTCGGGCTACACGAGCCGGCTGACCGACCGGCGCACGCTCGAGATCTTCGAGATGGTGTACTGCGGCTCGGTCAACAAGGGCGTCGTCGAGCGCTTGCAGAAGCGCGGCGTCGACGCGGTCGGGCTGTCCGGCCTCGACGGGCGCATTTGGCAGGGGACGCGCAAGAGCGCGATCCGCGCGATCGAGAACGGCCGCGTGCGCGTCGTGCGCGACACGTGGACCGGCACGGTCGAGCGCGTCGACGTCGCGTTCCTGCGGGCGCTGATCGACGCGAAGAAGCTCCCGGTGCTGACGCCGCCCGCCGCGAGCTTCGAGGGCGAGGCGATCAACGTCGACGGCGACCGCGCGGCGGCGGCGACGGCGGCGGCGCTCGGCGCGGACGCGCTGCTGCTCCTCTCGAACGTGCCGGGGCTGCTGCGCGAGCGGACGGACGAGTCGACGCTCGTGCGCTCGCTCTCGCGCGGCGAGCTCGAGCGCGCGCGCGGGATGGCGGAGGGACGAATGCGCATCAAGCTGCTCGGCGCCGAGGAAGCGCTCGACGGCGGCGTGGGGCGCGTGGTGATCGGAGACGCGCGCGGCACGGAGCCGATCCGCCGCGCTTTGGAAGGCGAAGGGACGGTGATCCGGTGACGGCGACGATCGAGCAGGACCGCGTGCTCGCGCTCGAGCGCGCGCACGAGAGCGGGGTGTACGCGAGCCGCGGCATCGCGCTCGTCGAGGGGAGCGGCGCGCGCGTGCGCGACGCGGAGGGACGCGAGTACGTCGATTGCTCGGCCGGCCACGGCGTCGCGAGCGTCGGCCACGGCCATCCGCGCGTCAAGGCGGCGATCACGGCACAGCTCGAGCGCTTGACGACGTGCCCGCAGACGTTCGCGAACGACAAGCGCAGCGAGCTCTACGAGCGTCTCGCCGAGGTCGTGCCGCCGGGGCTCGAGCGCTTCTTCCTGTGCAACTCGGGCACGGAGGCGGTCGAGGCGGCGCTGAAGATGGCGCGCGTGACGACCGGCCGCAACGGCGTCGTCGCGACGATGCGCGGCTTCCACGGCCGCACGCTCGGCGCGCTGTCGGCGACGTGGGAGAAGCGCTTCCGCGAGCCGTTCGGCCCGCTCGTCCCCGGCTTCGCGCACGTGCCGTACGGGCGCCTCGAGCCGATGGAGGAGGCGCTCGGCGCCGACACGGCGTGCGTGATCGTCGAGATCGTGCAGGGCGAGGGCGGCGTGCACGCGGGGACGACCGAGTACTTCGACGGGCTGCGGCGGCTGTGCACGGAGCGCGGCGTGCTGCTCGTCGTCGACGAGGTACAGACCGGCTTCGCGCGCACCGGCGCGATGTTCGCGTGCGAGTACCACGGCCTCGTGCCGGACCTCTTGTGCCTGGGCAAGGCGATCGGCGGCGGGCTGCCGATGGGCGCGGTCGCGATCGGGCCGCGCGTCGGCGCGCTCGAGGCCGGCTGGCACGGCTCGACCTTCGGCGGCAACCCGCTCGCGTGCGCGGCGGCGGTCGCGGTGCTCGACGTGATCGCGGAGGAGGAGCTCGTCACGCGCAGCGCGAGCCTCGGCCGCTGGCTCTTGCACGAGCTCGAGCGGATCGACGCGCCGATCGTGCGCGCGGTGCGCGGCCTGGGGCTGATGGTCGGCGTCGAGCTGCGCTCGCGCGTGCAACCCGTGCTCGCGACGCTGCTCGAGCGCGGCGTGATCGCGCTCCCGGCGGGCGCGACGGTGTTGCGTCTGCTCCCGCCGCTCGTCATCGAGCGCGAGGATCTGACGTTCGCGCTCGAGACGATCGGCGCGGTGCTGAAGGAGCAGGAGTGAGCGCAGCGGCCGAGCTGCTGCGCGAGATGATCGCCGTGCCGAGCCCGTCGGGCGGCGAGGCGGCGCTCGCGCATCTGCTCGTCGAGCGCATGAGCGCGCTCGGCTTCGACGCGCACGTCGACGGCGCGGGCAACGCGGTCGGCGTGCGCCGCGGGCCGGACGAGCCAGGCGCCCAGGCGCGTGAGCTCGTGCTCCTCGGCCACATGGACACGGTGCCCGGCAACGTGCCGCAGCGCACCGAGGGCGACCTGATCTGGGGCCGCGGCGCGGTCGACGCGAAGGGGCCGCTGTGCGCGTTCGTGCGCGCGGTGGGGAGCGTCGAGCCGGCGCCGGGCGTCACGCTCACCGTCGTCGGCGCGGTGGAGGAGGAGGCCCCGACGTCGCGCGGCGCGCGCTTCGTCGCGCGGCGGCCGGCGCCCGAGGCGTGCATCATCGGCGAGCCGTCGGGCTGGGACGCGGTCACGGTCGGCTACAAGGGCGCGCTGCGCGTCGAGTATCGCGCGGAGCAGCCGGGCGGCCACGGCGCGGGCCCGCTGCCGGCGGTCGCGGAACGCGCGACGGCGTTCTGGGAGGCGGCGCGCGCGTGGTGCGCCGAGCACGACGCGGGCCGCGAGCGCCTGTTCGAACGCGTGCTTCCCTCGTTGCGCGCGATCCGCACGTCGAGCGACGGCCTCACCGACGTCGTCGAGGCCTCGTTCGGCTTCCGCTTGCCGCCGGACTTCGACGTCGAGCGCCTGCGCGCGTTCCTCGCCGAGCGCGCCGAGGGAGCGGAGCTGCGCTTTCACGGCCACGAGGTCGCGTGGACCTCGCCGCGCACGACGCCGCTCGCGCGCGCGTTGCTCGGCTCGATCCGCGCGGCCGGCGGCGAAGCGCGCGCGAAGCACAAGACGGGCACGTCCGACATGAACGTGCTCGGCCCCGTCTGGGGCTGCCCGATCGTCGCGTACGGCCCGGGCGACAGCACGCTCGACCACACGCCCAACGAGCACCTCTCGATCGCCGAGCTCGAGCGCTCGATCGAGGTCCTGCGCGGCGCGCTCGCCCGCGGCGGCTGGGCGCAGCCGTGAGCGCGGAGCCGCCGCCGCGCCTCTACGCCGAGCTCGCGTCGTGGTGGCCGCTGCTCTCGGCGCCGGCGGACTATGCGGAGGAGACCGCGTTCTACGCGCGCGAGCTCGCGGACGCGTGCGAGGGCGAGGCGCGCACGCTGCTCGAGCTCGGCAGCGGCGGCGGCAACAACGCATCGCACCTGAAGGCGCGTTTTCGCGCGACGCTCGTCGACTTGTCCGCGGGCATGCTCGCGGTGAGCCGCGCGGCGAATCCCGAGTGCGAGCACGTGCAGGGCGACATGCGCGCCGTGCGGCTCGGACGCACGTTCGATTGCGTGCTCGTGCACGACGCCATCGGGTACATGACGACGGAGGCGGATCTGCGCGCGGCGATCGCGACGGCCTTCGTCCACTGTCGAGCGGGCGGAGCGGCGCTCTTCGCGCCCGACGCGCTGCGCGAGACCCTTCACCCGTCGACGTCGCACGGCGGCCACGACGGCGACGGCCGCGCGCTGCGCTACCTGCAGTGGACGCACGATCCGGACCCGGCGGACACGATGTACGTCGTCGACTTCGCGTACCTGCTGCGCGATGGCGACGGCGCGACGCGCGTCGAGCAAGACCGCCACGTCTTCGGTCTGTTCGCCCGGGGGGACTGGCTCCGGCTGCTCGCCGAGGCCGGCTTCCGCCCGCGCGCGGTACCGCACCCGCTGTCCGCGGCCGAGGGCGGCGCGGGCGAGCTCTTCGTGGCCGTGCGCTGACGCGGCCCGCGCCCTGAGCTCGAGCGACTCATGGTGATGTAGTGCAGACTCCTGGCAATGGACCGCGTCGGAGCCGTCGAGGAGCGCGCGTGGCTCTTTGGAAGGGGGCGCCGCGGGACGCGCTCGTCCGACGCCGGCGGGGCTGTGCATTGAGCTTGCCGCAGAGAAAACGCAGAAAATCGAGCCGAGCGCGCGTGGCCGAACGAGCCGCGGTCGTCCGGCTCCTCTCCCCCCAAAATCGCCGCTGCTCCGAGCCCCCGGGGAGCGGCGCATGAAGGAACGCATGAGCTCATCCAGCATGCCGTCTCGCTCCACCCTTTCCCTCCTCGCGTCCGTGCTCCTCGCCGCCGTCGCCTCCGGCCAGGCGCAGCCGCCCGGAGGCTGGTCGCCGACGAACCCCCCGTTCCATCACAACGACATCGACTGGCCCTCGACGATCGGCACGGGCCAGTCGTTCCGCGAGGTGGCGCCCGGCGAGTTCACCGGCCTCACCTTCGTTTCCGACTTCGTCCGCAAGGGCGGCGAGGTCGGCTTCGTCTTCTTGCCGCACCTGACGGCGAGCGTGAGCGCGCTCACGACGCTCGTCGGCACGTCGCTCCCACCGATCAGCGCGATCGGAACGTTTCCCGGGGGGCACACCGACGGCCACGCCAGCCTGCTCGCAGCCGACTCGACCGGGCTGTGGGAGTACGAGATGCAGATGCCCGACCCTCCGGGCCCGGCCCCGAGCGCGACGCGCACGCTCGTCCACGCGGGCGATTGGATCAGCGCGCGGCACGTCGCCGCCGTCGATCTGGACGGCGATCTCGACCAGGACTTGATCGGGATCACCGACGACGGGCTCGGCATCATCGTGCAGAAGAACGTCTCGGGCGTCTTCGCCGCGCCGAGCACCTACGCGGTGCCGGACGCCGCCGTCCAGGTCGTCGCGTTCGACTACGTCCCCGGCGGCGAGCTCGAGCTCGTCGTCCTCACCGTGGAGGAGCTGCGCATCCTGACAGCGGGCGGTGGCTACGTCACGGACATCCGTCTCGCGTACAGCGGCGGTGCGATCGCGGTCGTCGAGTCGGCGACCGGCCCGTTCCTCGCGTGGGTCGTGCGCGAGGCGAACGACGGCTTCTTCTGGCTGCACAGGATCTACGAGCAGAGCGTGTGGGGGAGCCCCGTCGCGCTGCTCGTGCCGTTCAGCGAGAGCGGACCCGCCGTCGACCTGGACGTCGCGGGGCTCTCGAGCGGCGACTTCGACGCGGACGGCCGCGGCGACCTCGCGTTCTCGATCCGCAACCACCACCAGGCGCTCGTCTTGCTCCAGCGCGAAGACAAGACGTTCTCCGTGGATCCGGACGACGACGCGTACGTGCTGTTCGATCTTTCGGAGCAGCCTGCTCAGGCGGCACCGAACAACGAAGCGACCTACGGGTTCGCCAACCACGCGAACAACGGCGGCGACACGATCATCGCGCCCGTGCAGAGCCGATCGGCCCTCGTCGTCCTGTCGTGGCAATCGCCGGCGCAGCTCGTGTACTACGGCGAGGATCCGGTGATCTCTCCGCGCTCGTGCTACTCGGACGGGGAAACGCGGGACACGCTGACGCTCGAGTTCGCTCACCTACCGAACGAGATCCTCGAGTACGACCGACTCCAAGTGATTCTCTGGGAACAGCCGGATCCGGACGCGAACGACGAACAGCAATACGTACAACCCGACGCGCTGGTCAACGAGACGTTCCAGATCGAGGAGCCGACGCCCCAGAATCCCGAGCCGTACGCCTGCTCCGGTCTCAATATCGCCGAGTTCGAGCTCGCGCACCCGATCGCGACCGGAGCGCCGTTGCCGCACTACTACCTACAGATGCGGGGAATCGACCTGAATGCACAAGACCGCATCATCGCCGCGTCGTGGGACATGATCGTCGGCTACACGCGCGCGTCCCCCACGTATCTCGAGGGGCTGGCGTATCCCCAAGAGCCCCTGGAGATCGACACGATCTGCGATGTGCAGCACGCCGGCGGGGCCGAGATCGGCGCGATCGTCGTGCTCGACATCATCCCGGAATTCGTTCCGGACACGACGCCGAACTTCGGCGTGGCCTACATCGGGGCCGAGTACATGATCCCGGCCTGCTATTGAGCGTCAACGCCGAACGACGGGCTGGTGTCCGAGCCCGACGACCTCGAGCTGCGTGAGATAGAAATCGCGGAGCGCGTCCGACTCCTGCGCGAGTCGGACGCGCGCCGCGCGGAGCGCCTCCGCGGGCGAGTCGCCCTTGGCGAGTCGCTCGTGGAACGCAGCGGTCAAGCGCATCGTCGTGTCGAGCTCGATCTGCGCGCGCGACAGCACGACCGCTCGCGCGCCCGCGCGCAGGAACGCGGAGCCCAGGTGCGCGAGCTCGTCGTCGCCCGCGCGCAGCGGGGCGCGCCCCGAGCCGCAGGCGGAGAGCACGACCAGCGGCGGCACCTTGCCCGCGAGCTCGGTCTCGACGCGCTCGCACGTGAGCAGCTCGACGCCGTCCAAGCCGGGAAGGACGAGCGCGCCGGAGCGCTCGCGGCCCCCGAGCTGCACGCCGTGGAAGAACAGGTGCAGCACGCGCGCGCTCGACGCCGCACCCGCGATCGCCGAGACGTTCGCGTCCGCGCCGAGCAGGACGCGCGTCTCGTCCCACGGCTCGGTGAGCGGCTCAGCCGTCCCTTCGCCGAACTCGATCGGCTCGACGTCGACCGCCCCGACGCCCGCGGGCAGCCGCTGCGGATCGATCGCCAACTCCGCCGCGAGGACGAGGTCCACCGTGCGCTCCGCAGGCGCCGCGCGGCCCGCGAGATGTGCGGCGAGCGCGAGCGAGGGCGCGCGGTCGATCGCGAGCCGATGGCCGAGCGGCCCGCCCCTGAGCGGCGCCAGCTCGAGCGGCGGCGAGCCGACGAGCTCGAGGCCGAGCACGGTCAGGCCGCTCCAGCCCGCGACGCGTGCGGCGACGCGCTTCGGCAGCAGGACGTCGAGCGACGGCGTCGCTGCCCCGAGGCGCGCCAGGTGCCGTTTCACCGCGTCCTTCGAGCCGAGCGTCGACGGCCGCGTGCCGAGCGCTCCGACGAGCTCGCGCAGCTCGCGCACGAGCTCGTCCTTCGACGGGAGCTCCTCGTGCAGCACGACCTCGCGGTCGAAGGCGAAGACGTGCGAACGCTCCTTCGCGACCAGGTAGAAGAGCACGCCGCGCCCGGGGCCGAGCAGCGTCTTGCGGACTCGAGCCACGGTCATCGCCGGCGCGCCGAGCTCGCGGGCGAGGGTGCCGAGCGCCTCGGCGCGCAGGAGCTGATCGAGCGCTTGTTCCGCGGCCGCGCCGCTCTCGTCTGCGGCGATGAGGACGCGCACGAGCGTGCTCGCGAGCTCGCGCCGGTCCGCGACGTTGAGGAAGCCGACGCCGCCCAGCCGGTACGGCGCGCCGGCGCGCTCTCGCAGCAACTCGTCGTATGCGTCGAGCATCGATTCGCGAACCGGCGCGAGCTCGGCCTTCGCCACTCCGCGCGCCAGGGCGAGCCGCGCCTCGTGCGAGAGCAGCTTCGCGCGCCGCTTGGCGAGCGTCACCCCCTCGAGCGCGAGTCGCTCGCGGGCCGAGGCGAGGTGCTTCGCGGCCTCGTCGAGCGCTCCCGCGCGCAGCTCGAGATCCGCGAGCGCGAGGTCCGCGATCATCGCGTTCTCGACGTCGAGGGACTCGTCGTCGCGCGCGCGCACGAGCGCCTGCTGCGCGAGCGCGACGAGCCGTGCGCGCTCGTCCGGATCGCGCTCTTCACGCGCCAGCTCGGAGAGCGCGGCTCCGTCGGTCAGATCGAGGACCGGCTCGTAGTCCGTGCCGTCGAAGAGCTGCCTCGATCGTTCGACGAGATCCCGTACGTGATCGAAGTCTTCCGTGAGCAGTCCCAGGTCGGTGACGTGCAGCACGTGTGCGATGCGAGTCGTCGGGTGCTCCGACGCGTCGGCCTCTTCCTTCTCGCGCGCGTACGCCACGCGGGCCTCGCCGTACAGGCCGAGATCCCGCAGGCACTGTCCGCGCAGCCCGGAGAGCCCGGCCCGCAGCGCGTGCCACGCCCGCTCGCCGTACACGCGGCCGATCGTCGCGCGGACGCTCGCGTCCCCGAGCCCATGCTCCGCCGCGTCCGCGCTGGAGAGCGCCTCCTCGAAGCGCGACTGCTTGCGCAGTAGCTCGCCGCGCAAGTGGCGGATCTGAAAGAGCGTGATCCCACCCGCGGGATGGCTCTCGAGAGCATCGCGCAGGATGCGCTCAGCCTCGAGGAGCTTTCCCTCATCGAGGGTCTTCACGGCCTTGCTGTACGCAACCGACGCGGCCTCGGCATCGGCGCCCACCTCGGCCCACAGCTCCTGCGCGCGCGCGAGCAGACGGTCGACGTCCTCCGTAGCCCCGTTCGACGCGCGCACGCTCGATGCGAGCCTCATCGCGCTCGTGCGGAAGAGCGATGCGTCGTCCGCGCTCGGCGTCGCTCCTGCCGAGCAATGTTCGTCGAGATCGAGCACGAGCGCGCGCAAGGGCTCGATCGTCTTCGCCGCACTCAGGCGCTCCGTCCAGGACTGCCGCGCGGATGCCGAGCCAGCGATCAGGATGATGACCAGGACGAGTCGGAGCATACACGGCACGCTGCAAGCTTACGGCGTCGCGACGCTACCGCAACCTCGCGCCGGCCGCGGCGCTCTCCCCCTCGACGCCGAGCTCCACCGCCGTGACCGTCCAGTAGATCGCGCGCGGCCACGTCGCGAGCTCCTCGGCGGGGACGACGTGCTCCGGCGCGTAGACATCCTCGTCGTAGAGCGGCTCGACGCCCGGATCGTCGGCCGCGCCCGCCGGGTACACCCGCAGGACCCAGCTCGAGCCGCCGAGCTTCCACGTGAAGCGCTCGAACGACTCGACCTCGCCCGACGGCGAGAGGCTCGACGAGCCGACGAACTGCCAGTCTGGTTCCGCGTCGCGCAGCAGCGAGCGCACGCCGACGACCGCGAGCGCGAGCACGAGCGCTGCGGCCGCGGCGCGCAGCCAGGGGAACCGGCCGCGCCGCCGCCGTGCGCCGAGCTCGCGCGCGACGACCGTGGCGACGCGGTCCTCGCCGGGCGCGGATTCGAGCGCGGCCGCCTCGCGCAGGACCGCGCGCTCCTCGCGGCCGGCGCCGCCCACGCGGCTCGCGAGCTCGAGCAGGGCGCGGGCGCGTTCGGCGAGCGCGGGGTCGGCGTGCAGCCGCTCGCGCACCGCCGGCGAGTCGGGGTCGAGGTCGCCGGCGACGATCGCCTCGAGGAGCTGCTCGTCGTCGCGCGGCTCAGTCACGGTCGCTCTCCCCGTAGCGGTTCTGCAGGAATGCGTGCAGCTTGAGCATGGCGCGGTAATGGCGCGTCTTCGCCGTGCCGAGCGGGATGCCCAGGCGCTCGGAGAGCTGCTCGAACGTCAGATCCTCGAGATACTTGAGCCGGATCACGGCCTCCTCGTCGGGCTCGAGGCACGCGAGGCCGCGGTAGACCTCCTCGTGCTCGTCGAGGGGCGCGCTTCCGCTGCTACCGCTGCCGCTCGCCGGCTCGCACGCGACGTCGTCGACGAGGAGCCGCGGTAGGCGCCGCTTGCTGCGCACGCGGTTCATCAGCTCGAGCTTGCAGATCCGGTAGACCCAACCCTCGAGCGAGTAGCCCGGGATGAACTGCTCGAGCTTGCGCAGGACGATGATCACCGCGTCCTGCGCGAGGTCCTCGAGGTCGTGCTCGTCGAGCGGGCGCCCCATGCGCGCGTTCAGCGCACCGAGGATGCGCGGCACGCAACGCATGCGCTGCGCGAACCGATCGCTCACGCCGCCGGGGTCCGTGAGGACCCGCTTCACGAGCTCGTAGTCTTCTTGGACGTCACCGGCGGAGAACGTCTCCCGGCGACCGTCCGGCTCGAATCGTGCCCGAGAATCTGCGCCGAGGCCCATGCGGCGCGCATGGTAGCGCTGCGGCCCCGCTCGGAGGAACGGGGCCGCGGCGACGGCTCTCGCGAGGACCCGCCCGGCAAGCGCCGGGTAGGTGGGAGTGGGCCCCTCGGTCAGTCGAACTGGAGGTTCTTCGTCTCGAGGCCGGAGGGGCTTCCGAGCTGGTACACGCTCGGGTGCCAGAGCGAACCGTGCGCCGTGTTGCCGTAGATCACGGAGTCGGCGCCGTTCGTCAGCGCGATCGCGTGCACGAGGTTCGTGCCGGTCGAGCCGGCGAATGCGTTGCTCGCGATGATGGTCCGGACCGCGCGTTCGGTCCCCACGATCTGTGCCCCTTCGGTGCACTGTGCGAACTGGTTGGACCAGACGACGGTAGCGGAGGGGCCGACGTCGGTCGCGGCCGGATCGTTGTCGTCGAGGAGGATCTGCTCGATCGATCCGGCAGCCGAACCCTCGAACCGATTGCCCGCGACGACCGCCGAGAGGCGGTTGCCGGCGCCCGATGGGTTCAAGTGGATGCTGCGCCCGGACGAGGCCGCGAAGTCGTTGCCGACGACAGCCGCTCCCTCGCAGCGGATCTCGAGCGAAGACACCGCGTGGCTGTTCCGGATGGAGTTTCCGGAGACGGTGAGGCCGGTGAACCCCTCGCGGTCGCCGAAGGAGGAGTATCCGTTGCCGACGCGGATGACGGCGGCCATCGGATCGCTGTCGTTGCCCAGGCCGACGAACGAGTTCGCGGCGATCGACACGTCGAGGCACGACGCGAGCACCACGGGGAGGTCGTCGCCGCCGTTGTTTGTCGCGCCGCCGCGGAAGCGATTGCCAACGAGTCGGATTCCCTGCGCGTTCACCGCATGGAATCCCGCCGTCCCCGTACCAACGGATCCGGCCTCGAGCCGGAAGTCGCAATCGAGCACTTTGATGGTCGAAAGGCGCTCTGCTTCGCTCGTACCCTCCGCGCGAATCAGCGAGTAGCCGCTGTCTCCGCCGGTGCGCCGGAAGGTGCAGCCGCGAAGTGTGACGTCGCTCGCTTCGATCCGAATCGCGGCGTTGTCGGCGGTCGGTGCGTCCTTCTCGACCTCGACGTGGCGCAAGGTGAAGCCCGAGCCGGTGATCAGGAACAACTCCGCAACCGGGCCGGCTGTCGTATCGCTCGGTCTGAGAACGACGCGGCCTGCGCCTGAGATCGTCACGTTCGGCTTCGTGATCACGACGTGCGGGTCGAACGGGTAGTCGCCCGGAAGGAAGACCACTTCTCCGCCGCCGGCCGGCAGTGCCGCGATGGCGGTAACGAGCGCGTCGTGCGCTGTCGGCGTCGTCATGTGGCCGACGTTGTAGAAGCCGATGGCCTCCGGCCCGGGCCCGCCCACCCCGATCGTCACGATACCTGTTCCGTTCGGGATCTGGAGCTGAGCGGAGACTGCGCTGGCAAGCGTCGAGAACGCGACGCAAAGGAGGAGGCTGGCGATGCGGTTCGCTTCCATGGTGGTCAGTCCTCGTGGTTCTGGTTGATTCCGCTGTCGAGGTGGAGGACGGCATTCAGGTCGACCGCCGTGAACAGGCTCGTCCAGCCGTGCTCGGCGTTGCCGAGAAGGAAAGCCGCGTGAGGCACGGTGACGGTCGAGGCGACGTGCACGGGCGGGATAGGATCCGAGGGACTGAGCGCTCGGTTGAGAAACTGGTTCGCAATCATGTGCAGGTCGACCGATGCGGCGGCGCCGCCGACCTGGCGCCTCGTGCCCTGGTCGAACAAGTTGCCGCTCAGCGCGAGTTGAGTCGTGCCCGTGAGCTGGACCGTGGCGTTCTGCGGCAGCGTTCCGCCCATCCCGTGGAAGACGTTCGCGGTAACCGTGTTCTGTTTCACGCCCCCGGTGAGGCGCAAAGCGGCATCGCAGTCCGAGAACACGTTCCCGGTGATGTCGAAGAAGCCGTGCCCGCTCTCCAGATCCATGGCGTGTCCGGTGAGCAGATCGACGAATGAGTTGCCGACGAAGACGGTGTGCGTGCCCTCTCCAACGCCCAGATCCGTGCTCAGCACGCCGCTCTTCGACGTCTCGAGACGCCGGAACGAGTTGGCGAGCACGGTGCCGTAGCCGCTGCCCGCGCACCACAGCACAGTCTCCACGCTTCCCCCGGTGGCCGAGCCTGCGGGGTACTCCGTGCCGTTCGCATCCACACCCACGAAGTCGTTCGCGGCGATGCGAAAGTTGTCGCTCTCCTCGAGAGACAGGCCCACGAGGCCATCCACGTGCCCGTTTCGGAAGGTGAACGAGCTGCCGTCGATGACACAGTCGTTCGCGCCGGCGATGCGGACGACAGCGCGAGGCGGAACTGGCGTGCACGTTTCGACCATGACCGCCTTCACGTCAAGGCGGCAGTCGCGCAGGACGAACCGCTTGGCAAGGACGTTGATGAGCGGGGCTCCGACTACCGGACCGTTGGCGCAGACGTCGTAGTCGAGCGCTTCGAAGGTGATCCCCTCGATCGTCGTCCGTTCTCCCAGGACATGAAACATCCCGGTGTCGCGATCGATCGTCCGACGAAGCACGGTGCCACGGCTGCCGCGGATCGTGACGCCGCTAGGTGAGACGATCGCCGGGCGGCTGAACTCGTAGTCACCGGCGAGGAGAACGAGCTCCCCGCCGCTGGGAAGGTAGTTGCTGATCGCGTACTCGATCGCCCCTTGCGGAGTCGCGGGGAACGGCGGAACGCCGACGGTCACGACTCCCGGATTGGAGACGGTTCCTACCGTCACGAGCCCTTTTCCGGTCTGCGCCGCCGACTGAGCAATGAGAGCGATGAGCGCTGCGATGGTGAGAGAGAGCTTCACGGGCACACTCCATGAGATTCGTTCGAGGCCACTTGGCCGGTTCCCAGGGCCACGCCGCCCGGCACGACCAAGACGAGCGGATTCGTCCAGTGGAAGCCCTCTTTTCCGTTCACGGCGGCGTTGCCGACGATCAAAGCTCCCTCGCCGGACGCGAGCTCGACCGCCGGTACGCAATCGTCATCGACGCCCGGGTCCGGGTTGTCGTCCATCACAAAGCGGTTGCCCAGGACTTGCGCCCGGACGCCGGCTCCTGCCCTGACCTGCGTGCCGCTGCAGTAGGTGAAGGTGTTCCCGCTGACGTTCACAGGGACGGCGCTCGTCGGCTGCGGCGCCTCGAGCAGGACCGCGACCGCATCGATCATCCCCACGATTTCGGGGTGGTGAGGGCCGCTCTTGTGGAACTGGTTGCCGGTGACGGTCCCTCCGCCCAGGCCGCTGTAGCGAAACGTGCCCAGGTTGCGGCCGAAGGTGTTGCCCGTCAGCAAAAAGCCTCCCATATCCGAGGTGCTCAGATCGACGACGTTCGCGGCAGGGCAGATCTCGAAGAAGTTGTCCGCCACCACGACCGCTTCGAAGGTGCCGTCGACGCGAAGGATCGCCTTGGTCAGACCCAGCACCGAAGACTCGCATCCGACGCTCACGGACGTGTTGCACGTGAAGACGGTCTGGGCGACATCGGTGAAGAAGTAGCCGTCCTGGATCGTCGCAGGCGCGCTTCCGACGCCGTTGTTGTGAAGCAGGTTCCTCGTCACCGTGATGCTCGTGCCTCCCTGGATGCGCACGGCGGTGGGCTGCCAGGACGAGACGCACCCGGACGGTGCGAAAGCAAACCGGTTGCCCACGAGCCTCGCGTCATCGACGTTGGCTGCCTTCACGAGCGTGACCGAAACGACAGGGTCCTCGAGGCTCATGCTCGGCGGCGTGACCTCGAAAGAGCAGTCGATCAAGTCGAACGCCGCGATCGGACTCCCGTCGCCGACTTGCACGATGACCTGACCGTTTGCGGACGCGGTGGGGCTCGAGCGGAACGCCAGGCCTTGTAGACGCGTGCCGTGCGCGAGCGTCTCGATCGCCGCCACCGACGTCGCGTTGTTCAGCGGCCGGAGGATCGCGCCCTCGTTGCCGCGGATCGTCATGTTGGACTTGTTCGGCGGGATCGTGAACGCCGCCGCGAAGTCGTACTCGCCTCGGAGGATCACGATCTGGCCGTTGCCGCTCTGGAAGAGGGCGAGCGCCACTCCGAGGGCGACGTCGATGCTCGGTATGCCGACGTCGCCCACGTTGATGTCGCCGAACGGCGGGTTGAGCCCGCCCAACTTCCCGATCGTCACGATCCCCTCTCCGCTCTGCCCACCTGCGTTCGTCGCCATCGCCGTCGCGGCGACGAGCGCCATCCAGGCCACGCGTTTCCTCATGGGAGCCTCCCCCCGTTGTCGGGGTCTAACGACGCGCCGCCTTGCAGCCCGGACGTCGGGCGAGGTCGCGCCGTGCAAGCATGAACTCGTTCCGACTCGTCCCCGCGGCTCGTTCGATCCGACAAAACCGCACCGCGTTTCGCATGACCGATCGCTTTCCGTTCACCCGCTCGTTGCTCAACGTCCCGCTCGTCGTCGCGCTCGACTCGCCCGTCGCGCGCGCCGCGGACGCCCCGTGACGAGCCAGGTCGAGCGCTTCTGCAGCGAGCCCGAGGAGGCCGCGCTGCTCGCGTACCTCGCCGAGCGCGCGCTGTTCTGCGAGCGGCTGTTCGCAAGCGTGTTGGCGCAGTCCACGTGGTACCGGCTCGCAAGGGGAGCCCGCCTGCTCGACGGCGAGCGCTCGCCGGTCGTCCGCTACCTGCGGACGGGAGAGCGAGACGGCCGCCGTGCCCCAAGCGCTGCTCACCGTCCGACGACTTCGTCATCCTGAGCGACTGAGCGGCGGAGCGGCGTCGGCTACGCGACCATCGCGGCCAATGCCCAAGTCCGGGCGACCAGCGCTGAGCGTCTGCGCCGGACCCCGCGGCTCGAAACGTCGCTACCATTCCGGCGCTCCCGAGAACCGACGCCGATGAGCTCCGTCCCACCCGATCCCGATCACCCCGACCACGCGCGCCCGGACGAGTACGCGATCGCTGAGCTGCGCCGCCAGGCCGGGCTCGAGGCGAATCCCGGGTGTGCTCGACGTGCTCGAGCTCGACGAACGGAGCGAGTGAGTCATGACCCAAACCCCGTCCTTCGCGCGCTGGCTGCGCGCGACCTGGCTCGGCTGGCTGCTCGGCATCCCGCTCGTCGTCGGGCTGGCGCTACTCGGCGAGAGCGTCGGCGTCGGCGGAGCGCAGGTCCTGGTCGGCGCCGGCATGGGAGCGGGCGTCGGACTGCTCCAGGCGCGCGCGCTGCGCGGCGTGCTCCCCGCACCGTCGCGCTGGCTCTGGGCTACCGTCGCGGGGCTCGCCGCGCCGTTCCTCGTCACCGACGTCGCGAACGCGCTGGGCGGGGAGCTGCCGTACTGGCTCTACGTCGCCGTCGCGGTCGGGGGAACGCTCGCCGGCGCCGCGCAGTCGCTCCTGCTGCGCCCGCACGCGCGCGGCAAGCTCGGGTGGATCGTCGCGAGCGCGCTCGGCTGGTCGCTCGCCGGAGCGACGGCGGCGCTCGCGGAGCCGCTCTCGCGCTCCTCGTCGTGGAGCGGCATCGTCGGCGCGCTCGCCTTCCTCGGCGTCGTCGCGCTCGGAGGCGGCCTGCTGGGGATCGCGACCGCGGCGGCGCTCGTTCGCACGCTTCAGAACGCGTGATGGACGCGACGATCCTCGATCGGCTGCAGGCGTGGTACGTCGCCCAGTGCGACGGCGAGTGGGAGCACGCGCACGGCGTGAAGATCGGCACGCTCGACAACCCGGGGTGGAGCGTCGAGATCGACCTGGTCGGGACGGAGCTCGTCGGTCGTCCGTTCGCCGAAGTGAAAGACGACTACGAGCATGAGACCGACTGGATGGTGTGCCGCAAGAAGGGCGCGACGTTCGTCGGCGCCTGCGGACCGACGCGGCTCGAGGACGTGCTGCGCGTCTTTCTCGACTGGGTCTAGCGGAGCGTGCGCTCGACGATCGCCCACACGGCGAGCGGGAGGAGCACGAGCGGGATCAGCGTCAGTCCCCAGATCACGAGCACCGCGCCACGGTCGAAGTCCTTCTTCGGGTGGCGTACGAGCTCGAGGTCCTCGCGCCAGCGGCGCGCGACCTTGCCGCACCAATAGAGGCACGCGACGAGGAGCAGAACCCAGATTTTCATGTTCGACGCGGGGGCCGCTACGCGCCGCGGCCGCGCCGATTCTACGTGCCGCAGGCTATCCTGCGCCGCTCATGAGCGAGCCGCCCGAGCCCTCTTTGCGCGACGCGCGGGCGTTCCGCGTCGGCGTGGCGCTCGTGCTCGTGCTCGCGCTCGGGCTGCGGCTCCTCGGCGTCGACGATCCGTGGACGACGGCGCCCTCGTACCGCGGGCTGTTCGGCGGCTACGCGCTCGGCGGGCCGGCGAGCGACTTCGCGGACCACGGCGTGTGGGAATCGGGCGGTTTGCCCTACCGCTGGCGGCTGCGCTACGCCGACGGCTCCGTGCACCACGAGCTGTACAAGCACCATCCCGCGCTCTGGTTCTGGGTGAGCGGCTGGAGCCTCGCCGCGTTCGGCTTGCACGAATGGGCGCTACGCCTGCCCGCGCTCCTGTTCTCGCTGTTCGCGGTCGGCGCGACGATCGCGCTGTGCGCGCGGCTCTTCGATCGGCGCCTCGCGCTCGTCGCCGGGATCGTCGTCGCCGTCGTGCCGTTCGGCGCGCGGGACGGGATCCAGCCGTGCACCGAAGGGCCGCTCGTCGGCCTGCTCGCGATGGCGGTCTTCGAGTACGTCGGCTGGCTGCGGAGCGGGAGCCGAGCCGCTCTCGTGCGCAGCGCGCTGTGGGTGCTCGGGGCGGCGCTCCTCGACTGGCCCGCGCACCTGCTCCTGCCGGGGCTCGTCGCGCACGCGTGGTGGCACCGCCGCCGCGATCCCGTGCGCGTCCGTCTCGCGCCGCTCGGCGCGTACGCGGCCGCGTCGCTCACGGCAATCCTCCTGCACGCGGCGCACACGACGCTCCTCTCCGGCGCCGAGCACGTGAGCGGCGACCTACGAGCGACGCTGGCGTCGCGGATGCGCATGCCCGCCGGCGTCGCGTACGCGGACTTCGCGGCGATCCAGGGGCGCGCGTTCCTCGCCAACGTCGGGCGCGTGTTCGCGGCGCTCTGTGCGCTCGGAGCGCTCGTGCTGCTCGCCGCGCGTCACCGTCGCGATCCGGCGCGGAGCGCGCTGTGGCCGCTGCTCCTGCCCGGCCTGGGCTACGTCGTGCTGTTCCCGACGTGGAGCACGACGCACCACTACTTCCAGATGCTCGCGCTGCCGTGGATCGCCGGTTGCGCGGCGCTCGGCGCGCGCGCGATCGGCGTGACGGTGCGGCGCTTCGCTCCGCGGGCCGCGACGCCGCTCGTCGCGCTCGTCGTCGCGCTGGGCGCGCTCGAGTCCGGGCGCGAGAGCGTGCAGCAATGGCGCCGCCTGCGCAGCGCCGAGATCGCCGAGCTCGTGAGCGAGCCCTGGCTCGCGCCGCTCCTCGCCGATCCGGACGCGGTCGTGCTGACGCACCAGGGGCGTGGGATGTTGCTGCCGTTCTACGCGCGCGCGCCGGTGATCACGCAGGTCAACGGAGCGGCGCTGCTCCAGCAGCACCTCGCGGACGATCTCGCGCGCGTCGAGCCCGGGCGCCGCGCGGTCTTCGTGCTCGACGAGCAGTACGGGCAGCTCCTGCCCGACTACGGCGCGCTCGAGCAGCTCTTGTCGAGCGTCGCGAGCGCGAGCGCGCGCCACGTCGCGAGCCGCGGGTCGTACCGGCTCTACGAGCTGCCGACCGGGGCGCGGTGAGCGCGCGTCCGCCGGCTTTTCCGGGGTTCCCGCCAACCCGCGGCCGCCCCCGCGCGTTCCCTCCTTCGCTCGCTGCTCCGCGGGCGAAGGAGGGAACCATGCTCCGGACCGTGCCGCTCGCCGCCGTCCTCGCGCTGCTCGCCGTCCTGCCGGCCCCCGCCGCGGCCCAGGACGCCTCGTACGGCCTGCGCGCGCCCGGTCCGGGCGACGTACGCCTCGCCGACGGCTTCTGGAAGAGCCGCGTCGACACGGTCGCGCGGCGTACGATTCCGCATCTCCTCGCGCGCTGCCGGGAGAGCGGGCGGGTCGACGCCTTCGCGCGCGCCGCCGGACGCCCCGGGACGGGCGCCGCGAAGCCCGACGCGCCTCCCGCCCGCTCGTACGACGACGCCGACCTCTACAAGCTGATCGAGGCGATCGCGCTCGTCCACGCGCAGGCTCCCCAGGCCGCGCTCGTCGCCGAGGGGCGCGCGCTCGTCGACCTCGTCTGCGCCGCGCAGGCGAAGGACGGCTACCTGAACACGTTCTACGCGAACGACGTCGACGCGAAGCGTTGGTCGAACTTCGCCAAGGCGCGCGAGCTGTGGTGCGGCGCGTTCCTGATCGAGGCGGCGCTCGCGTGGCAGGACGCGACGCAGGACGACCGGCTGCTCGGCGCCGCGACGCGCTTCGCCGAGCATGCGTACCGCCGCTTCGGGCCGGAAGGCGACCTGGTCGCGCCGGGCTACCCCGCGCTCGAGCGCGCGCTCGTGCGGCTCGCGCGGCGGACGGGCGACAAGCGCTGGCTCGACCTCGCCGAGTGCTTCGTCTGGGCGCGCGGCGACGAAGACCGGCGCGAGCGCTACGGCGCCGAGGCGCAGGACGAGCACTCCGTCTTCGACCAGCGCTTCGCGCAGGGGCACGCGGCGAAGGCGGCGAGCCTGTACGCGGGCATGATCGAGCTCGGAATGGCGCGCGGCTCGCGCGCGTACGAGTACGTGCTGATCGACGTCTGGAAGGACGTGTGGTACCGGCACATGTACGCGACCGGCGGGATCGGCAGCTCGCAGCTCACGCGCGGTTTCACCGAGCCATACGAGCTGTCGAGCGAGCACGCGGCGTGCGAGACGTGCGCGACCGTCGCGTTCGCCGACTGGCTGCACGGCATGGTGCGCGCGACCGAGAACGTGTGGTTCGCGGAGGCGCTCGAGATCGTGCTCTTCAACGCGCTGCCCGCCGCCGTCGCGCTGTCGGGCGATGGCTTCTCGACGTTCAATCCGCTCGCGTCGGACGGGAGCGTGCGGCGCGAGCCGTGGGCCGAGGACCCCTGCTGCGCGACCAGCGCCGCGCGCGCAATCGCTGGGATCGCGCGCTACACGTACGCGTACGACGCGGACGACGTGTACGTGACGCTGTACGCGGCGTCGAGCGCGGAGCTCGATCTCGGCGCGAAGGGCCGCGTGCGCATCGCTCAGGAGACGCGCTATCCGCACGACGGCGTGGTGACGCTGACGATCGGCGTCGACGCGCCGACGGTATTCGCGCTGCGGGTGCGCGTGCCGGGCTGGTGCCAGTCCCAGTTCCCCGTCGAGATCGACGGGGACGAGCGGCTCGTGACGATCACGCCGGGCGAGACGCCGGGCACGTGGATGGAGTTCGAGCGCGAGTGGCAGGACGGGACCGTGTTGCGCTTCGAGCTGCCGCTGGAGCCGCGGCGCGTGCAGCCCGAGCCGCGCGTGAAGGATCTCGAGGGGCTCGTGCACGTCGCGCGCGGGCCGGTCGTGTACGCGCTCGAGGGTGCCGATCACGGCGGCACGGTGCGCAACCTGTATCTGGTGCACGAGGCGAAGCTCGAGAGCGAGTGGCGCGCGGACCTCTTCGGCGGCGTGCACGTCGTGCGCGCGGGCGGCCACCGCGCCGTGAGCGAGGGGGGGACCGTCCGCTCGGTCCCGACGCCGCTCGTCTTCGTGCCGTACTTCGCGTGGGGCAACCGCGCGGCGGGGGAGATGGCGGTGTGGATCGCGCAGTCGCAGCGGCGCGCGGCGCGCTGAGCGCGCTTGCGCTCGATCGGGCGTTGGCGACGCGCCGCGTGCGCGTGGACGTGCGCGAGGGCGTGCGCGTGGACGTGGGCGAGCGCAAGGGCGAGCGCAAGGGCGTGCGCAAGGGCGTCCGCAAGGGCGTCCGCAAGGG
>CAZGTQ010000151.1:0-7364 GCA_964528575.1 uncultured Planctomycetaceae bacterium
TTCGAGCTGCCGGCCGAGCTCTGGCGCGCCGCGATCCAGAGCATGCACGGCCGCGGCGCCTGGCTGCGCTTCGGGAACCAGATCATGGAGCGCGTACGCCGCCAACGGCTCGCGCGCGGCCTCCCGTCGTTCGAGGTCACCGTGGCCGCGCTCGCCAGCCGCGGACGCGAAGAGGAGCGCACGGCGTGAGCGACGGCCTCGACGAGCTCGTGCGGACGTTGCTGCGCGAAGGCTGGGCCCTCTCGGCCGAGCGCGCGGCCGAGAACTCGTTCGGCGTCGTCTTTCCGCGGGCCTGGGCCGCCTGCCGCGAGGACGCGCTCGACCACGTGCGGCTCGAGTGCGTCGTGCGCGCGCCGGCCGAGACGGAGCTCCAAGCCGCGGTGCACTTCCTCCAGTGCTCCGACCGACGGGTACCCGTCCAGCGCTCCGTGGCGATGCCGCGGACGACGCTCGTGGACCTCGCGCAGGGCCTGTCGGCGACGTTCGTGTTCGGCGAGCTGCACGGCCGCGTCAGCGCGACCGCGCAACGGCTCGACGGCAGGTTGACGCGGGTCGCCGTGTGGGTCGAGAACGAGACCGAGCTGCACCCCGACGACGCGCGCGCGATCGCCCGCGACGAGGCGCTGCGACTCTCGCTGCTGTCGACGCACGTCGTGCTGCGCCTGTCGGAAGGCCGCTTCGTCTCCCCGCTCGAGCACGCGGGCGCCGAGGGCGAAGCGGTGCGCGCGTGCCGCAACGTGAACGTCTGGCCGGTGCCGGCCGGTTCGGCGGGCGACGCGCTGCTCGGCGCCGCGCTCGTGTCGTACGCCGGCCTGGAGCTCGACACGCGCGAGGTCGCGGAGCTGCTCGAAACGGCGAGCATCGAGGAAGCGCTGCTCCTGCACGTGGGGACGCTCAGCGACGAGGAGCGCGCGGCGCTGGAGCCCGACGGCGCGAGGACGGCCGAGCGATGAGCGCGGCGCCGCGCATCCTCGTCGCCGGCGTCGGCGACGTCCTCGTCGACGACCACGGCTTCGGGCCTGACGTCGTCCGGCGCCTGCGCAAGAAGCCTCAGCCGCCGGGCGTGCGCGCGGTCGACTTCGGCACGAGCGCGTTCACGCTCGCGGTCGAGCTCGTGCGCGGCTACGACGCGCTCGTGCTCGTCGCCGCGTGCCGCTGCGGCGAGCCGCCGGGCACGCTCACGCTCGTCGAGCCCGGACCCGGGGCGTTCGACCCCAACGCGCTCGTCGACCCGCACGAGCTCGACCCCGCGAGCGTGCTGCACGTCGCGGGGATGCTCGCGGCGTGGCCCGCGCGCGTCGTCGTGCTCGCATGCGAGCCGGGCGGCGGGCGCGCGAGCACCGCGGTCGTCCGCGGCGTCGAGCTGTGCGAGCGCACCGTCGCGGAGCTGCGCACGGGACGGCGGGTCGAGGTGCGTCGAGCCTGAGCCCTGCCGGCGACGTCCTCGCCGGGACCGGAGCGACGTGGCGCGCGTGCTCGCGCTTGCGGACGCCGACGCGGACGTCATCCTGCGCCGGCGGCACGCGCTGCTCCCCCGTCTGCTGAGGTTGCGCCTTGCTCGACATCGCTCCCGAGCTCCTCTCCGTCCTGGGCGTCGGCCTCGTGATCGGCCTGCGCCACGCGTTCGAGCCCGACCACCTCGTCGTCGTGACGACGCTCGCGACGCGCCAGGGCCGCGTCCGCGACGCGTGCCGCCTGGGGCTCGCGTGGGGCGTCGGTCACTCGGCGACGGTCGCGGCGTTCGTGCTCGCGCTCCTGCTGTTCGATCTGCACCTGCCGAACGCGCTCTGGCCGGCCGCGGACTTCCTCGTCGGCGTGCTGCTCGTCGCGCTCGGCGCGTGGGTGATCGCGAGCTGGGCGCGCGGCCGCTTCCACGTGCACGCGCACCGGCACGGCGACGAGCCGCCGCACGTCCACCTGCACGGCCACGCGGCGGGCGCGCACCACGCGCACGCGCACCCGCGCGGCGACGCCCGCCGCAGCTTCGCGTTCGGCCTCTTGCACGGCCTCGCGGGCAGCGCGGCGATCCTCGTGCTGATCGTCGCGGCGACCGGGGAGCGCGCGCACCAGCTCGCGCACCTCGCCGCGTTCGTCGCGGGCTCGATCGCGGGCATGCTCGCCGTCTCGCTCGCGATGGCGGCGGCGGTGCGCTTCGGGTCGCGCGGCGGCGAACGCTGGACCCGCGCGCTACACCTCGCATCGGCCGCGGCGAGCGTAGCGGTCGGGCTCCTGCTCGCAGTCGAGACCGCGCGCGAGCTCGGCTGAGCGCGAAGGCCGCTGCTCGCCGTCTTCGGCGTGATCCTGGGGCCTTCTCGGCTCGCTAGAATCGCGGGCGCGTGATCGCCCCCGTTCCCAGCCCGTTCGTCGCGCGCGGCGCGCTCTTCTGCGGAGCGGCGCTCGCGATCCACGACAACGTGTGCCGGCGTACGGATCCGCGCGTGTCGGACGAGACGCGGCCGCTCGAGTACGACGAGATCGTCTTTCCGCGCTCGGGCGTCTGGATGCGGCACCGGGGGCGCGAGCGGCTGCTCGTCGACTCGTGTCGCGCGCACCTGTTCGCGCGCGGCGAGAGCCATCGCGTGTCGCACCCCGGCGGCTGCGGCGATCGCAACACGGGCATCGTGCCGAGCGAGCGGATCCTCGCCGAGCTCGATCCGCGGGCGCACGAGCGCGGCGCCTTCGCCACGCCGTTCGTTCCGGTCGACGAGCGGACGTATGCCGAGCATTGCGCGCTGGTCGACGGCGTCTTGCGCGGCGTGCTCGACGCGCTCGAGGTCGAGGAGCGCGCGCTGCGGCTCGTCGCCCGCGTGCTCGACGCGGCGCGCGGCGCCGCGGAGCTGGCGCCGTCGCGCAACCCGCGCCGGCGCGAGCTCGCTCACGCGGCGCGCGCGCTCCTCGCGACCCGCTTCGCCGAGCCGCTCGGCCTCGGCGAGCTCGCCGCAGCGCTCGACGTGTCCGTGCACCACCTCTGCCGCGTCTTCCGCGCCGAGCTCGGCACGACGCTGCACGGCTACCGCCGCTCGCTGCGCGTGCGGGCGGCGCTGCGCCTCCTGCCCGACCCGGCGCTCTCGCTCTACGACGTCGCCGCGCGCACCGGCTTCAGCGACCGCACGCAGCTCCACCGCGCCTTCCGCCAAGTCCTCGGCGAGCCGCCGAGCGCGTTCCGGCGCGCGCGCTGACTGGGCGCGGGACGATCAAGAATCGCCACGCGCACCGGGCCGCGCCCGCGTAGCGTGCCGCGATGCTCCAGACGATCGCTCTCGCGCTCGCCGCCGCCCGCCTCGCGCTCCCCGCCCCCGACGTCGCCGGCGACTGGGCCGGCTGGCTCTACCTCGACGACGGCGATGTGCCGGTGCGGCTGCACCTCGCCGCGGGCGCCGAGGGCCTCGTTGCCGACATCGACCTGCCCGCCGCCGGCAACATCGGCGTGCGCCTGGGGAGCGCGGCGATCGAGGGCGACGCGCTCGTCCTCGCGCACCCGTCGGCGGACGACGCGCGGATCCGGCTCGAGATCGAGCTCGCGGACGGGCCGCACCTGCGCGGCGCGGTCGAGTGGCAGGGCGTCGGCGGACGCGTCGAGCTGCACCGCGCCGCCCACCCGCTCGCGTGGCAGGAGCCGGACGCCGCGGCGGAGCTCGTCGGCGTGTACGGCGAGCCCGCGGCGCCGCTCGCGGTCCGCGCGCAGCCGTGGGGCGAGCTCGTGCTCGTCGACCCGGTCCGCGGCGACGAACGCACGCTCTTCGCGCGCCCGGACGGCGGCTACGTCGTCGGGCCCGCGCTGTACGTCCCCGCGCCGATCGAGCGCGAGGTGAGCGTCGAGCGGGACGCGGACGGCGCGGTCGTCGCGCTCGTCGTGCGCGCGGGCGGTGGCGAGCGGCGTCACGCGCGGCGGCCGCTCCGCACCGAGGAGGTGACGGTCGAGCGCGACGGCGCGACGCTGGCGGGCACGCTCACGCTCGCCGGCGACGCGGGCGCGCCGTGCGCCGTGATCGCGGGCGGCAGCAACTGGAGCGACCGCTCGCGCGTCGAGTCGGCGCGCGTGCTGCTCGCGGCGCTCGGTGTGTCGAGCGTGACGTACGACAAGCGCGGCTGGGGCTCGTCCGGCGGCGAGCGGACGGTGCCGTTCGCGACGACGGCGGCGGACCTGCGCGCGTTCGCGGACGCGGCGCGCGCGAACGGCGGCTGCGACCCCGCGCGCGTCGGCTACCTCGGCCTGAGCCGCGGCGGCTGGTACGGCGCGCTCGCCGCGGCCGAGGACTCTGCGTGCGCGTTCTTCGTCTCCGTCGTCGGTCCGGCGGTGTCGCCGATCGAGCAGGAGACGACGGCGCGGCTCGACCGGATGCTCGAGCGCGGAGCGAGCGAGGCGGACCTCGCGCTCGCCGGGCGCTACCTGCGCGCGATGTGGGACCACGCGCGCCGCGGCGGCGACGGCGAGCGCTACCTCGAGCTGCGCGCGCGCGTCGACGAGGCCGGCTGGCTCGGCGAGCTGCTCGGACCCGCGGAGCTCGAGGGCGACGACTGGACGTGGACGCGGCTCAACGGCGACTTCGACCAGCGCGCGGCGCTGCGCTCGCTCCGCTGCCCCACGCTCGCGCTCTTCGGCGAGCTCGACCTCGCGGTCGCCGCGCGCGTCAACGCGCCGCTGATGCGCGACGCGCTGTGGTACGCGGCCGTCGAGCCCGCGCGCGTGCTCGTGCTGCCGCAGGTCGACCACGGCCTGCACGTCGTCGCGCGCGACCAGGACGGGACGCGCGCGCCGTTCCACCGCACAGCCGGGCGGCACCCCGACGCGTGGAGCTCGATCGCGGCCTTCGTCCACGCGCGATAGCCGTCGCTACCGCGCGAGGAGCACCGACACGTCGTTCCCGCCGATGTTCCCGGTGACGACGTCGGGCCGGCCGTCGCCGTCGAGGTCGCCGACGGCGAGGTAGAGCGGAGCGCGGCCGGCGTCGCGCACGCGTGCGCGGCTCCCGTCGGCGCGGAGCACGAGCACGTCCGTCTCGACGCCGCCCAGCACGACGTCGTCCCGTCCGTCGCCGTCGAGGTCGACGATGCGCGCGTCCCACGCTCGCCCGTCCAGCCGCAGCGGCGAATCGGGCGCGAGCGCGAAGCTCGCCCCGGTTCCGCGCAGCACGCTCAGCAGCGCCTCGTCGTCGTGCGTCGCGACGAGGTCCGTGCGGCCGTCGCCGTCGACGTCGCCCGCTGCGACCGAGCCCGGCCGGCGCGGGACCGCGTACGGCGAGCCGGGCGCCTGGGCGAAGCCGCCGCGCCCGTCGCCCGCGAGGACGGCGACCGCGCTCCCGTGCAGCAGCGGGACGGCGACGTCGGCGCGGCCGTCGCCGTCGACGTCGCGCACGACGAGGCTCTCGTAGGGGTGCGGGCCGGCCGGGAACGGCGAGCCGGGCGCGGGCGCGAAGCCGCCGCGGCCGTCGCCGAGCGCGACCGACACGTCGCCGTGGTCGGCGTTCGCCGTCACGAGGTCGAGCTGGCCGTCCGCGTCGACGTCCGCGAGCGCGATCGAGTGCGTGTGCGGCGTCGTGCCCGCGCGCATCACGACGTCGCCGCCCGCGCGCAGCCCGCCGCGGCCGTCGCCGAGCAGCAGCCGAACCGCGTACGAGTCGTGCGCCGCGACCGCGAGGTCGACGTGCCCGTCCCCGTCGACGTCGCCGGCCGCGAGCTTCAGGTGGGCGCGCGGCAGGCTCGTCTCCGACGGCGGCGTGCGGAAGCCGCCGTCGCCGCGCCCGAGGAAGACGGCGACGCGGCCCAGGTCGCCGGGACGCGGCTCGCCGTCGTACGGCACGACGAGGTCGAGCACGCCGTCCGCGTCGAGGTCGGCGAGCACCGGACGGCCGACGTCCGCGCCGAGCTCGAGCGGCGAGCCGGGCGCGGGCACGAAGGGCGAGCGCTCCCCCGCTCCGGCGCCGGTCGGCTGCCGACAGGTCGGCGTGGCGACGGCGAGGGCGAGAGCGAGCAGCGGGACGAGCGCGACCGATCGGCTCACGCCCGTCCCGACGCGCGGCGCCGCGACGTGTTAGCGATCAGCCCTCCGCGAGCTCCCAGAGGACGAGCTCCGCGTCCTCGACGCCTTCGAGCACGAGCGCGCGCTCCTCGCGGAGGCCCGCGCCGTCGCCGGGGCCGAGCTCGACGTCGCCGAGGCGCACGCGGCCCGTCGCGACGTGCAGCCACGCCGCGCGATCGGCGCCGAGCGCGTGCTCGACGCGGTCGCCCTGGCAGAGCGTGCCGACGAAGAGCCGCGCGTCCTGGTCGATCGTCAGCGAGCCGTCCGCGCCGTCGGGCGAGACGACCAGGCGCAGGCGGCCGAGCCGCTCGTCGGCGGGGAACGCCTTCTGCTCGTAGCGCGGCTGCGTCCCGTGGCTGCGCGGGAAGACCCACATCTGCAGGAGGTGGAGCGGGTCGCTCGGCGACGCGTTGAACTCGCTGTGGGTGACGCCGGAGCCGGCGGACATGAGCTGGACCTCGCCCGGCCGCATGCGCGAGCCGGTGCCCATGCTGTCCTTGTGCTCGAGCATGCCCTCGAGCACCCACGTGACGATCTCCATGTCCCGGTGGCCGTGGGTGCCGAAGCCCTGGCCGGCGGCGACGCGGTCCTGGTTGATCACGCGCAGCGAGCCGAACTGCGTCCAGTCCGGGTCGTGGTAGTCGGCGAACGAGAACGTGTGGTAGGTGTCGAGCCAGCCGTGTTCGGCGTGGCCGCGCTCCTCGGAACGGCGGACGTGGATCATGGGCGGATCTCCTCTTTCCAAGAGCGTAGCCGCTGGACAGCCGCTGGGCGCCCGCTAGTCTCCCGCGCGTGTCGATCCTCGACGTCGTCCAAGAGTCCGCCCGGCGCGGGTTCCACGTCTCCGGCCCGCAGGTCTTCGTCGGCACCGTCTCGGCCGCGGTCGCCGTCGCCTGCGTGCTGTTCCACTACGAGGTGATGAGCTGGTCGTCGCGGCTGATCCCGCGGCTCGGGCTCGTCCGGCGCGCGCGCATCGTCGTGCTCATCCTCGTCATGCTCGCGACCCACGTGGTCGAGGTGTGGATCTACGGGCTCACGTACTGGCTGCTCGACGGATGGCCGAGCGTCGGGCGTCTGGTCGGCAGCTTCGAGGAAGGCGCGCTCGACTTCGTCTACTTCTCGGTGACGAGCTACACGACGATCGGCTTCGGCGACATCGTGCCGACGGGCCCGATCCGGATCCTGTGCGGCTCCGAGGCGTTGACAGGGCTCGCGCTGATCACGTGGTCCGCCTCGCTCGCGTTCCTCGAAATGCAGCGCGACTGGGAGGAGTTCCGCCGGCCGCGGTAGGAGAGCGCAAAGAAATCCGCGCGCCGGCGAACGCTCCGCCGCCGCGTCCGACTCA
>CAZGTQ010000152.1:0-2890 GCA_964528575.1 uncultured Planctomycetaceae bacterium
GCGAGAAACACCGACGCTGGTCCGACCGGAGCCTGTTCGTGGGCGCCGCGACGACAAGAAACAAACCACGAACTACACACGTAGACGCTCGGTGATCGCCGATCCCGGGACGCGGGTTCGATTCCCGCCGCCTCCACCACTCTGCGACGTCGCAACCGCGTTCTCGGATGCGTGAGTGCGGTTCGGTGTGACTTCGAGCGCTCGCTTGCGCTCTCCCGAGCTCACCTCGGACGCCACACAACGCGCCACGCGATCGGACGTTCCCGTCGCGCGCGCCGCGGTGCGCTCGGTCGGGAGGATGTCGGGGAGCGCTTCGACCGCGCGCCGCTCCTCGTCGGGGCGACTCCGCGCGTACAAGGCCACCGTGAGATTGGCGGTCGAGTGCCGAAGCAGCCGTTGCGCGACCTTCGGCCCCGCGCCGAACGCGAGCGCGCGCGTCGCGGCCATGCCGCGCAGCGCGTGGAAGTCGAACCGCCGCTCGCTCTCGTCCATGAACGGGATCTCCGCGCGCGACAGATCTCCCCGCAGCATCCGCGCCTCCTTCCCGCGAGGAAGAACGAACGCGTGCTCTAGGGGCCCCACGCCTGCGAGGTGCACAGCGAGAGCGCGCGCAGTCGCGGCGCGCAGCGGGAGCCACGCATCCTCGCGGTTCTTCGTGGCGGCCGCAGGCAGCGCCACCGACGCGCGCTCGACGTCGGCCACGTCGAAGGAGGCCCCGCGGAGAGCACCGATCTCGGCTGCTCGAAGTCCGGTCTCGGCCGCGAGCGCGTAGACGAGCGCGCGCGTCGGACCAGAGACGCCGCGCCACGCGGGCGCATCGTGGGCAGCCCTCAGCAGCGCGCGGAGCTCGTCCTCGGAGATCGCGCGGCGGAGCAGGCGACGGTCGAGCCGCGGATCCGGCGCCTCGACGACCCGAAGCGGGTCATCCGACGCGAGCCCGCGCGAGACCGCCCAGCGCGTGAACTGGCGAGCCGCCGCGACGTATTCCTTCGCCGCCTTGGCGCTGAGCCCTTTCGACGAGAGCGCGTTCTCCTGGCGCCGACGCACGCCCTCGCTCGCATCCTCCATCGCGGCAAGGTGGAGCGCGATCTCGGCCGCGTCTCTGTCCCGCAGGCCGCGCAAGTGACGCTCCACGGCCTCGGGCCGGATGTCGCTCCACCTTGAGAAGCCGCAGGCGCCGAACAGCCGGCGAGCGCGGCCGATCGAATGCTCGACGTGCTTCGACGTTCGCTCCCGCGCTTCGATCGAACGGCGCCACTCCTGCACGAGGTCCTCGAGCGGGCGCGACGCGGCGACACGCCGTGCGTCGAGCACGCTCCACGTCGCGAGCTTCTCGCGGACCGAAGCCGGCATCGTCTCGACGTAGCGCGCGAGCTCGCCCGTCGGAGGTTCGCCCGCGGCGCGGAGCTGGACGATGCGAACGAGCTTCCGCCCGAGCTCGTCGGTCGCGGTCCAGTCCGTGAAGCCGGCGAGCCGGCGCACGATGCCCTGATGATCGCGGAGCTCGACGTACCACCGCTTGTAGGAGATGGAGGCGCCGCGCTTTCCCTCCCGGGTGGGCTTGTAGATCCTCACGAGCGTCTCCTGTCGTCGAGTCCGGGGATCGCGAGAGGTTCGCCGAGCGCGGCCTGGCACCACCACTCGAGCGCGAGCGCCGCGAGGGCGCTGGGGCGCATGGAGCCGGTCTCGTACTTCGCGAGGTTCGGAACGGGGATCCCGAGCTCTCGCGCGGCTTCGCTCTGCGTCAACCCGCGCGCGGCGCGGGCGGCTCGGAGTCGCTCGGCCACGATCCCGCGGCGCCCCCTTCGCGTTCTCGGGCGTGCCATCGTCGTGATTCTATCGCGGCGCTCTATCGACGCAAGGTGAGGCATCAGTGCACCTCGTTCACGGCGCGTGTGCCCCGGCTGGCGGTCGTCGGTACAGTTCCTCGACGTGCTTCAGGCGGCGTGGCCACACGCCGAACTGCTCGCGGTAGCGGTGCCGCGCCCAGCCGAGCGCGTAGCTGCGGCGTGACGCGGTCGCGACGAGCTCGCGGTAGGCGCGCTCGCGCTCGGCGAAGGCAACGCGCTTCGGACGAGGGCGGAGCTCGGCGAGGCGCCCCTCCTGGACTTCGGGACCTACCCGCGTCGGCGCCGGCCAGACGTGCCCACACTCGCACGCGACCTGGCGCGGCGAGCGGACCCGCAGGCACCGCGAGCACCTCGTCTCGCGCCGAGCCGCTCGATGCTGGCGGTCGGGCTTGCGGTGGAGGTCCCAGCTTCGCTCCTCGTCGGGATGGCCGAGCCGGAGCGAGTTGCCCGCGTGGTCGAGCACGATGCAGTCGACCTTGCCCGGGGCAGCCCGGAGCCCGCGCCCCACCGCCTGGAGGAACAGAGTCGCGCTGCGCGTCGGACGCGCGAGCACGACCGCCTCGAGCGCCGGCACGTCGAGGCCCTCAGCGAGGACGCCGACGTTCGAGACGACGAGCGTCTCCCCGCTCGCGAGTCGCGCGAGGATCGCGTCCCGCTTCGGGGTCGGCGTGTTGCCGTCCAGGTGCTCGGCGGCGACGCCCGCCGCCAGGAACTCCGCGACGATCGCGCGCGAATGCTCGACCGTGCACGCGAAGACGAGCGTCCGCCGGCCCGCGGCGAGGCGCGCCCAATGCCCGACGATCGAGCCCGTCAGCGTGCCCATCAGAGCCTCCGCCGCCGTCTCGTCGAAGTCGCCGCGGCGAACGCGCAAGAGGTCGACGTCGGGGACATCAGGCGCGAACACCCGAGCGGGCACGAGCACGCCCGATGCCCGGAGCTCGGCGCCCGAGACGGTCTCGACGAGCGCGGTGAAGACGGGCGCGAGCCCGCGGCCGTCGCCGCGCTCCGGCGTCGCCGTCAGCCCGAGGATCGCGGCGCCT
>CAZGTQ010000153.1:0-17796 GCA_964528575.1 uncultured Planctomycetaceae bacterium
CGGCGTACAGCCGGTCCAGCGCCGCGTGCCGCAGGCTCTCCCCCTTCGACGCGCGCGCCACGCTACGCCTCCTCGGGCTTCCAGCGGCCGCGCACCGTCTCGCGCGTCACGACCGGCGCGGGCGCCTGCGCCAGCTCGTCGAGCAGGCGGTCGCGGTCGCGGCGCAGTCCCGCGCGCGTCGTGCCGCGACGCTCGGCGAGCTCGTCCAGCACCCAGCCGGGGACGCGGCTCAGGCCAGCCGCGGGATCGTAGAACGCGAGCGCGGAGAGGATCGGCTCGCGCGCGCTCTCGTCGAGCGCGAGCAGCGCGCTCACGCTCGCATCGTCGGCGCAGCGCAGCGCTTCGAGCGCGTCCCCCGCCGCCGGAGGCGCGGCCGCGGCCGGGTCCTCGCGGCGCTGTGCGCGCTCGAGCGCCGTCTCGGCGGCGAGCCGGCCGAGCCACGCACGGACACGCGCGCGGTCGTCGCCCCGCTCCTCGCACTCGAGCTCGAATTCGTCGGCGCAGCGGCTCACGTGCGCGAACACGTCGTCGACGAGGTCGAGGACGCCGCGATCGCCGCCCAGCGCTGGCGCGAGCTGCGAACGCGCGACGACCTCGCAGAGGTAGTCGAAATGGCGCGCGTGGAAGACACGGAAGGCCTCCTGCGCGTCGGCCGAGTCGCTCCCGGCCCGCGCCATGCGGACGAGAAGCCCAACGTCCGCGACGCGAGACCCCTCATCGCCCGTCCTTCGATCTCCTCCCATTGTTCCCGTTACAACCCATGGGAGCATCCCGCGGGCAAAATGGGTATTCCTTGGTAGGAGCGCGGCCGGGACGCGTTCGTAAGTGGTTGTCCGGCGCGAGCTTAGGAGTCGCAGACGGACCCTAGAAAATTGCATCCCGATGGGCGAAGGCGGCGCGCGCCGGCCCCGGCTAGCACGCCAACGGTTAGCACGCTAACATCGGTGCTCATGACCGCCCCCGGCGACTCGGCGGCGCCCGCGCGCGCGCGCCTCGACGCGCTCCCCTGCTTCCAGCTCTACCTGGGCTGGCGGCGCGCTCAGGCGTACTACCGGCCGCTGCTCGAGCAGGGGCTGAACCCGCAGCGCATGTACGTGCTCGAGCTGCTCGACGAGCACGGCGAGCTCGGCGTCGGCGCGCTCGCCCGCGCGCTCGACGTCGACCCGGGAACGATCTCGGGCCTGCTGTCGCGCATGGAGCGCGAGGAGCTCGTCGTGCGGCGACGGTCGAGCGCGAACCGGCTCGAGGTGAGCGTGCGCGCGACCCGCGCGGGACGCGCGCGTCACCGGCGGCTGGCGGCGGCGATCGAGCAAGCGGATCGGCGCCTGCTCGCCGAGCTCGAGCCGGGCTCGCTCGCAGGGCTGACCGACGTGGTGCGGACGCTGGCGCGGCTGAGCTCGCCCGGGCTCGGTGCGCCGCGAGAGCGCGCGGAAGATGGCGCGGCAGAGCGCGCGGCAGAGCGCGCGGAAGAGCGCGCGGCAGAGGGCGCGGACGTGGACGCATGAGCGAGACGAAGGCGGGCGCGCCGGCCCAGGTCGTGCACGCGCTACGACCAGGTCGCCGACACCTGGCCGATGGTCGCGGCGGCGCGCTGAGCCCGGACATCCTCTCGACAGACCCGCTCACCGGGCTGGGCGGGGCCGCTCGTCCTCGCTCGCGATCGCGGCGAGGCACAGCGCGCCGTAGCGCTCCCACAGCGCGTCGGGATCGAGCGCGCTCGCGCTGCGCGGCAGCTCGACCGTGAGCGTGGGCACGCCGCGATCCACGCCCGTCCACGAGCCGAGCGAGCCCGGACGAGCGCCCAGGCGACGGACCGCGAGCGGGCCGGCGGCGGCGAGCTCGTCCGCGAGCGCGCCGGCGGGCCCGTCGTAGTCGAGCAGGTCGGCGGGCTGGTGGAAGCTGAGCACACGGTCGGGCGGCCAGCGCTCGAACAACGCCGCCAGCGCGCGCGACTCGGGCTCGGAGAGCGGGGCCGCGCCCATGCGCTGGGACGGCTGATGGTTCGTGGCGGGGAAATTGCGGTTCAGATCGACGCCGTTCGCGTTCGTCCGGCGGCGCGCCGCGACGCCGTCGGGGTTGAGCTCGGGGACGAGCACGACGCGGCGCCCGGCGAGGAGCGCGGGACGACTCGCGAGGTGGCGCTCGGCGCGCTCGACCAGGGGCGTGGCGGCGGCCTCGTCGCCGTGGATCGATGCGACGAGGTACACGGTCAGGGGCCCGTCGCCGCGCACCGCGTAGCGCAGCAGCCGGCCCTCGACGGAGCGCCCGGCGACGGCCCAAGGATCGGTCGCGGCGGACGCCGCGGCCGCGGGGCTGGCCGTGGGGCTGGCCGTGGGGCTGGGCGCGGCCCGGTCCCGCTCGGGCGCGGCGCGCGGGGCACCGCAAGCGGCGCCGAGGATCGCGGCGAGCAGGAGCAGAAGGCGCATCGCGGCAGCGTACGCGCATCGTCGCCGTTGCGGCGGGAACTCCTTTCCGCATCGGCGCGTCCCAAGCACGCGCCCGGCGGAGCACCGACGCCAGCCCGGAACGCCGCAACGGCGCGATCCTGCTATGTTTTCTCGGGATGGAGCCGGCGCCACCGACCGCTCCGCAACGCCGTCCCCGCGCCTCGCGCCGCAGCTCAGGAAGCTGCCCCATGCTCCACCGCCACCCCCCCCAGCTCGTCCGCTGCGCGCTCGCAGCCGTTCTCGCCGGCGCGCTCGCGCAGGGCGCCGCGGCGCAGCTCCAGCGGCGAGCCCAGAGCGACCCGCCCGGCCAGAGCGTGGTCGCACGCCCCGACGGGTGGTTCTCGGGCGACTCGCACCTGCACGTCCAGCTCTGCGCGCCGACGCAGCCGCGCGACCTCCCGCTCGGCGAGATCATGTCGAAGATGCTCGACGAGCAACTGCACGTCGCGAGCGTCTTGATCTGGGGCGCGGGCGCGTGGACGACGGAGCCCGACTACCTGGCGAACTACGACCCGCTCGTCACCGGCCAGGAGGTCGCGCTGCCGCCCGCCCTGGGGCAGGACGACTTCGCGCTGCAGTTCGGCGTCGAGAACTCCGGGTTCCTGCCCGACTCGCTCGGCCACACGATCGCGCTCAACGTGCCCCCGGCGCTGTCGAGCTATCTCGATCTGCTCGGTTGCGCGGCCTCGCCGTGCGCGCTCGCGTGCGACGGCGGGATGATGGACACGCTCTACGCCGGCCACGTGCTCGACCTGTGGCGCCAATCGCCGCAGACCGTGACGGGCTACGCGCACCAGATGTGGCCGGTCACCAACACGCACCCGGTGTACGGCATCGACTGGGCCTCGCTGCTGCCGCCGCAGTACGGGAACGACGCGAAGTGCCTGATCGGAGAGCAGATCCTCATCGCCACGGCGGACTTCGTGTCGCGCCCAGCGCTCGCCTCGGTCGACGTCGCGCTCGGCCGCGTCGACTTCCTCGAGACGCTCGACCTGCAGCTCGACGACTCGCCGAGCCTGCCGCCGGGCTCGACGCCGCATCCCGGCGTGCGCTGGTACGGCATGTACTACAAGCTGCTCAACGCGGGGATGCGCGTGAGCGTCACCGGGGGGAGCGACAACACGTGCTACACGCCCGGCTCCGGCCGGAGCGCGCGCGCGTGGGCCTACACGGGCAAGGACGTCGTCGACTTCGTCGATTGGGTCGAGGCCGTGCGCGCTGGACGCGTCTCGCTCGCGATGGGACCCGACCGTTTCCTCGACCTGCGCGTGAACGGCGCGGCGATGCCGGGCGACGAAGTCGCGCTCGAGGGCGTCTACCAGGTCGGCGTCACCGCGACGCTCTCGACCGCGCCGACCGTCCAGACGGGGAACGACTGGATCGAGATCGTCGTCAACGGCGACGTCGTCGCCCGCTCGCGCCCGATCGACTTCTCGACGCCGGGTCCGCACGTCTTCGAGACGCGCGTGCCGATGCCGAACAGCGGCTGGATCGTCGCGCGCACCGGCTCGATGCGCCTCGAGGAGACGCAGACGCACACCGGCGCGGTCTACGTGATCGTCGACGGCCGCCCGATCGCCGTCTGCCGGGACGCCGAGTACCTCACGCTGTACCTCGACTACTTCCAGAGCGTGCTCGACATCGCGGCGACGGTCCCGATCGCGACGCTCACCGACGTCGAGACGTGCATCGGCGACCTCGTGCGCGCGGACATCGTGCAGGCGCGGCGCGTCTTCGCCGCGGTCCGCGACTACGCGTTCGGGTTGGCGAACTACACGAGCGGCGTCGCGCGCTACGGACGCTCCAAGCCGAGCTGCAAGGGGCCGGTGACGATCGGCATCCGCGAGACCGCGATCGCGGGCAGCACCACGCGCATCACGTGCTTCAACGCGCCGCCCAACGCCCCGGGCTTCCTCGTGCTCGGCGCCGCGCAGGCGCCGGCCGGCCTCACGGTGCTCGGCGCCGACGTGCTCGTCATGCCCGGCCCGCTCTCCGTCGTCGTGCCCGTCGCGAGCGACCGCGGCGGGTACGCCGAATCGGTGATCCCGACGCAGCCGACCGCGAGCGGCGCGACGCTCTTCGCGCAGTACGTGTGGGCCGGCACGCCGAGCTGTCCGAACCCGAGCGGAGCGGTGCTCTGCTCGAGCGACGCGCTCAGCATCCAGTTCCAGTAGCGTGAGCTACTGAGCGCGGCGCTCGACCGCGGACGCGGCGAGCGCGTCGGCGGCGTAGCGGCGAACGCGCTCGGCGATCGGACCGAACAGCCGCACCTCGCCCGCGGGGACGTCGCCCTCGTAGCTCGCCGCCAGCGCCTCGAGCGTCGCGCGCACCGGCTCGCGCGCGGCCCACGCGGCCGCGGTCGCGAGCGTCCACGCCCGCAGCTCGTCCTCGGCCGGCGACGCCGCGAGCTGCGCCCACGCCGAGCGCTCGAAGAGCGGGACGACGCGCCGGGCGAAGCTCTCCGGATCGGCGTCGAGCGCCTTCTCGCGCTGCCGCACCCGGTCGAGCTCCGCGCGCAGGAGCGAGCGCTCGAGCTCGCTCATCACCTCCGCGTCGACGCTCAGCCGCGCGTAGGTGAGGTGTGCGAGATGCTCGAGGGTGAACGCGTTGCCCAGGTCGCCCAGACGGCTGACCGCGGCCTTCCACGCCGCGTGCTCGGGATCGCGCGCGACGCGGTGCAGCTCGACCCAGACGCGCGGCTCGGGGCCGTACGAGAAACCGAGCAGCGCCGCCTCGCGCACCGCGTCCGGCCGCGTCGGATCGTCGACGATCCGCAGGAGCGCGTCGCACGGCACGCGCTCCGGCTCGAAGTGCGCGTACGCGAGGCACGCGCGCTGCGCGACGAGCGGATCGGGGTCGAGCGCGAACGCGGCGAGGCGCTCGTTCCAGGGGAACGTGTGCGCCCAGAAGCGCGCGTACGCGTCGATCGCGCGCAGCACCTGGAAGCGGTAGAGCACGCCGGGCTCCGCGCGCACGCGGTCGCCGAGGGATTCGCGCTCCGCGCTCGGGTCGAGCGCGGCGAAGACCTCGCGCGCGGTCCACGGCCGGGGATAGTCGCGCACGTCGAGCGCGCGCGGGTCGTCGGGCGCTCCTGCGGCGCGCGCGGGCGGCACGTAGCGCGTCTGCGCGTCCGGATGGCGCGCGAGGTACGCGCGCACGAGCGCGGGCCGCTCGTCGAGCGCCTCGCGCGCGCGCGTGATCGTGTGGCTGTCGGCGGCGCTCTCGACGATCCAGAGCGCCGCGCGCAGCCACTGCGGCGCGTCGAGCTCGACGAGCGCCTCCAGCGCCTGCTGCTGCATCTGTGGCTCGCCGTACAGCGCGACGAGCTCGAGCGTGGCGAGGTCGCGCTCTGCGCGCGCGTGCTGCACCCACGGGTGCGCGCGCGCCGGGTCGAGCGCGACGCTGCGCGCGTAGACGAACCAGCGTCCTTCGGCGTCGGACGCGGCCCAGCGCTGGAGCTCGTCGGCCGGTAGGTGCCGCTCGGGCGCGGCGGCCTCCTGGGCCGGCGCGCCGCCGTGCGATCCGGACGGAGCGAGCTCTTGGGCGCGCGCGGCGCGCGCGGCGGCGAGCGCGACGAGAACGGCGCAGAGCGCGAGCGTGGAGCGCATCACGAGCGGCCTCCTTGGGGATCGGCGGGACCGGGTGTCGCGTGGTCGACGATGCGGCCCCCGCTCTCGTCGAGCTCGAAGCGCACCCACAGGCGCACGGCGTCGTCGACGAGCACCTCGAGCACGTGCTCGCCGAGCTCGAGCGGCGCGCTCTCGATCGTCAGCTCGACCGGCAGCGGAGCGCCGGCGCCGGTCCACTCGATCGCTCCGCTCGGCAGCAGGCGCCGGCTCGGCAGCGCCTCGAGCCGGCCCGCCGCGAACGTCGCTGCGCGCGTCCGCTCGTCGCGGTCGCGCGTGCGCACGACGAGCCGTGACTCGCCGTCGAGCAGGCGCCCCAGCTCGCGCGCCGTGATGCGGTTCGTGCCGCGCCGCTCGGTCCAGCCCGGCGGCGGGTCCACGTTCGGGCCGCTGGCGGAGGCGACGACGACGAGCCGTCCGACGTCGCCGGCGCGCTCGAGCCGCGCGTCGACCGCGGCGAGGACGCGCCCGCCGGGCTCGTCCTCGACGTAGTCGAAGCCGAGGACGTCGACGAGCTCGGCTTCGCTCCAATCGAACGGCGGCGCGGGGCGGTCGTGGACCAGCGCCCACGCCAGGAAGAGCGCGGCGCCGGCGAGCGGCAGGACGTGGAGCTTCGACATGCGCGCGGTTCCTCGGCGGGGGTCCGAGACTCTCATGTCGCGATGGCGGCCGCGCCTTGCGCCGGCTGCGTCACGGCGCGAGCTGGTCGCCCAGCTCCTCGCCCAGCTCGGCCACGAGCGCGTCGACGCACGCGGCGATGCGCTCGAACGCCTGATCGTAGCGGCCGTCGAACAGCGGGTCGCAGATCTCGAGCGGCTCGCCGCGGAGCTCGGCCAGCAGGTGGACGTGGACGCTCGGCGCCAGGAGCGCGCGCATCACGACGAGGTGGTCGCGCGTCATCCCGAACGCCACCGCGCCGGGGCCGAGCCAGGGCGCCCGCTCGTCGAGCATCCCGGGCCGGAACGCCAGCGCGGCGTCGCGCGAGACGCCGCGGGCGAGCAGCGCGCGGGCGGCCTCGGTGTGGATCGCCCGGTTGCGGTAGGTCGTCGCCGCCGAGCGCACGGGACGCGGGCAGCCCCGGTGGGAGGCGTACAGCTCCGCGAACGCCGAGCGGATCATGTTGCCGGAGCAGACGAACAGGAGCCGGGGCGCGGCCCGGAGGCGCTGGCGGAGCTCGGGGCGCATGGGTGCGGCGCGTATTATACTGGCCGGTATAATACCGAGCGGTATATTCTGGCGCCATGGACGCTCCGGACGACCGCGACCGCTTCCTGGGCCGCGCGCGCGAGCTCGCGGTCCTGACCGAGCTCTACGGCTCGGGCCGGGCGGAGCTGTTCGTGCTGTACGGCCGCCGCCGGGTCGGCAAGACCGAGCTCCTGCAGCGCTTCTGCCGCGGCCGCCGGGCGGTGTACTTCCTCGCGGCGCAGGTGCGCGACCGCGACAACCTGCGCGCGTTCCGCGACGTCCTGGCCGAGGCGCTCGCGGACCCGCTCGCGGCCTCGGTCGAGTTCCCCGACTGGGCCTCCGCGCTGGGCTTCGCCGCGGAGCGCGGCGCGAGCGAGCGGCTCGTCGTCGTGCTCGACGAGTTCCCCTACCTGTGCGAGTCGAACAAAGGGCTGCCGTCGCTGCTCCAGCGGTTCTGGGACGAGCGCGGCAAGCGCTCCAACCTGATGCTCGTGCTCTGCGGCAGCCAGGTCTCGTTCATGGAGCGCGAGGTCCTCGCCGAGCGCTCGCCGCTGTTCGGTCGGCGCACCGGCCAGCGGCGGCTCGAGCCGCTGCGCCCCAGCGAGGCGATCGCGTTCTTCGAGCGCTGGACGGCGCGCGAGCGCGTGCTCGCGTACGGGATCCTCGGCGGCATGCCGGCGTACCTGCAGCGCTTCGACCCGATGCTCGCGCTCGAGGAGAACCTGCTGCGCGAGGTGCTGCGGCCGGAGGGCTACCTGTTCGACGAGGTGCAGTTCCTGTTGCGCGCCGAGCTGAGCAACCCGACGACGTACAACAGCATCCTGTCGGCGGTCGCGCGCGGCGAGGAGGGCGTCGGCGAGCGGGTCGGCGACATCGCGCTGCGCGTCGGCGTCGACTCGACGACGGCGAACAAGTACCTGCACGTGCTGCGCGAGCTGCGGCTCGTCGAGCGCGAGATCCCGCTCACCGACCCCGACCCGCTGCGCTCGCGCCGCGGGACGTACCGCATCGCCGACGGCTTCCTCGCATTCCATTTCCGGCACGTCCAGCCGAACCTGAGCCTGATCGAGGCCGGCCGCGGAGCGCGCGTCCTCGAGACCTCGATCCGACCCGACTACGACCGGCTGATCGACGCGGCGTGCACCGACTTCGTGCTCGACCACCTGCGGCGCGAGGCGGCGACGCTCGTCGGCGACGAGGTCGTCGAGGTCGGCCGTTTCGGCGGCCGCGTGGTGCGCGCGCTCGGGCGCCTGGCGGGCGGCGGAGCCGTGGCCGCGCTCTGGCCGCGGATGGACCAGGACGACCCGTACGCGGGCCTGGACGGCGAAATCGCAGAACTTCGCGCGGCCTTCGGCAACCCGGTTCAGGAGCTGGCCTACTCCCTGTCGCAACGCCCCGAGGATCCGCTCGAAGTGCGACAGGTAGGTTGACGATGCACACCCCGATGACCCTCGACAAGCACTTCCAGGAGTACTTCGACGCGCTCGAGCGCGCGGGCAACGAGGATCGCTGCTACCTCTGCCGGCGCACGCCCGCGGACGTGAAGAGCTTCTTCGGCTTCCATGAAGACGGCACGCCGATCGAGCCGGAGGCGTACGGCATCGAGGACATCGTGCTCGAGCGCCTCGATATCATGAGCTACCGCGGCAGCCGCCCGGTGTGCGCCGTGTGCCAGCTCAACTTCGACGCGATCTTCCTGTCGGACGATCACGAGACGGTGCGCGAGCTCCTGCGCCAGATGGAGCACGAGCGCGAGCAGCTCTGGCCGGACTAGCTGGCTCGCCCGGACTACGGCGCGCGCAGCTCGAGCACCGTCACCTCGCCGCGCGTCCCCCAGCGCAGCGGAAGGACGGTGACGCCCGCGCCGCGGCCGACGTACAAGAGCGCGTCGCCGCTGCGGTAGAGGCCTTCGACGAAGCCGCGCGCCGAGTCGAGCATCGGCGACCATCCGAACACGCGGATCTGACCGCCGTGCGTGTGGCCCGAGAGCGTCAGGCCGACGCCCGCCGCGGCCGACTCGTGGAAGCAGTCGGGATTGTGCGCGAGCAGGAGCGTCGGCTCGCCGTCCGTGCGGCCGGCGAGCGCGCGCTCGAGGTCGGGCTCTCCCTCGACGAGATCGTCGACGCCCGCGACCCACAGCGAGGCGCCGCCGCGCTCGACGCGCGCACCGCGGTTCACGAGCACCTCGACGCCGCTCTCCTCCATCACGCCGCGCCAGACGTCGAGGTCGGACCCGTCGTAGTACTCGTGGTTACCCGGGACGGCCCACACGCCGAGCGGCGCGCCGGCGAGCCGCCGCAGGGGCTCGCGCAGGAGCAACGCCTCGTGCGCGTGCGTGTTGATCAGGTCGCCGCCGAGGCAGACGAGGTCGGGCTCGGCCTGGGCGACCCGCTCGAACAGGCGGTGCAGGTCGAGCTCGTCCATGAAGTGGCCCGCGTGGAGGTCGCTGATCCACGCGACGCGCAGGCCGTGGAGCGCTGCCGCGGCGCCCGCGAGCCCGACCCCGACGAGCTCGAGCTCGATCGCGCCGTGGAGCCGCCCGTGCATCCAGGCGCCCGGCGGGGTGTGGCGCAGGAGCCGGGTCGCCGATGCGAAGGCCCGGGCGACCGTCCGCCGCAGCGGCCCGCGACGGCCCGTGGCGAAGCCCGACAGCCAGGGCGCTCGCGCCGCCGGGTCGGCGATCGCGATCGAGGGATGGGCAGGAGGAGGCATCGAGCTGTGTACAGCTATCGGCCACGATCGGCCGCCGGTATAGGGAGGAGCTGCGGCCCATCCTGCCGGGCGCTCCCGGGCGTTCCACGTCGAGCTACCGTTGGGGTCACGCGTTAGACTGCCCGGCGATGGACGAGCAGCGCCTCGACGACGCGATCCTGTTCCTCAGCGAGGCCGTCTATCGCTCGCGCGAGCGGCAGGCGGCGATCGCCCCGGGGGCCGAGCCGAGAGGGCCGGCCGACGGCGGCCGGTGCGGCCTGGGCGAGAAGGCGGCCGTCGACCTGAACCTGTCCGCGCGGGGCCGCCAGCTCTTCGAGCGGCTCTGGCCCGGCGGCCTCGAGCCGTCGCAGCTCGAGCGCGTGCGAACCGCCCTCGCCGCGTGGATCCGCCGCCAGGACGCGCTCGACCGCACGCGCAACCACTTCCTGCGCGACTTCCGCGCGGCGCACGGCTTCGACCGCTCCGCGTACGCGGCCGAGCAGCAGAGCGCGTACCGCCGCGGTCTCGACGAGATCAACGCGCGCGAGAACGACGAGCGCCGCTCGTTCGCCGCGCGGTTGATGGACGCCGCTCGCTGACGACGGACGGACGGCACCGTCTCGACGGACGAGACCGTCTCGGGCCGCGAAGTTTTTTCCCACTGCGATTTCGTGCGCTCGCTCGCGCTCGCGCTTCCGCTCGTTCGTCGCGCGATCCGCTACACTCGAAGTTTGGCGCATGGGAGCCTCGCAGGGAGCAACACGGGACGCGTCCGCCGGCCGCAACCGCACGATCGCGCGCATGGCGCTCGCGGCGGCGGTCACGCTCGTCCTCTTCGAGATCGCGTTCCGCGTGTACGCGGCGGTGTGGCTCCCGGGCTACACGCCGTCCGGCATCCGCGCGCGCACGCTCCCGCCTGAGGTCGGCGCCGCCGAGCGCGCGGGCGACGAGGGCGAGAGCTACTTCGTCGTGCCGCACCCCTACCTCGGCTACGTCGAGGCGAGCGGCGCGACGCTCGAGGGGATGCTCGGTCCCGACCGGCTCGCGGCGCAGGTCGGCAACGCGCGGCCGGACTGGCTCAGGCGCGAGGTGAGCAACGTCGGCTTCGTCGATGCGAGGGACTATCCGTTCCGCCGCGATCCGGACGATTATCTGATCCTGGTCGTCGGCGGCTCGGTCGCGCGCTGGCTCGCGCTCCAGGGCGGACCGACGCTCGCCGAGCGGATCGAGGACGACCCGCGCTTCGAGGGCCGCGACGTCGTCGTCGTCAACGCCGCGGTCGGCGGCTACAAGCAACCGCAGCAACTGCTCGCGACGACGTATCTCTATGCGCTCGGCCTCGAGCCCGACGCGGTGATCAACGTCGACGGCTTCAACGAGGTCGCGCTCGCGATGCAGAACGTCGCCAAGCAGGTCTCGCCCGCGTTCCCGTCGGCGACGCATTGGGCGCACGTGCTGTCCGACGGAGCGCCGACGGCCCCGCTGCGCCGCGCCCTGGCCGCCATCGAGCTCGCGCGCGCCCGCCGCGACGACGCCTCGCGCGCCGCGCACCGTTGGTCGGGCATCAGCAACGTCGCCGCATATTGGTACGTGCGCCGCGCGGAGACCCACGCGGCAGAAGCTGCGCACCGCGAGCTCGAGTACAAGGAGCTGAGCCTGGCGGACGTGCGCGAAGACGCCGCCGACGCGCTCGCTGGCCCCTGGCACGATGAGCCGATCGAGGAGCGCGTCCGTGAGATCGTCGGCCTGTGGTCGCGCGGCTCCCGCGGTCTCGCGGCCTTCTGCGCCGAGCTCGACGTGCACTACCTGCACCTCTTGCAGCCGACGGCGCACGACTGGAACGACGGCCCCGCGAAGCCGTTCACGCCCGCCGAGCTCGACGCGATCGGCCCCCGCGGCGTAGGGCTGGCGCTGGCGGTCGAGGAGCTCTACCCGCGCCTGCGCGCGGAGCTCGAGGCGCTCGCGGCCGACGGCATCGCTGCGCGCGACTGCTCGCGCCTGTTCGCGAACGAGCCGCGCACGCTCTACTACGATCGGGCCCACGTGAACCAGCTCGGCAACGAGCTGTTCGCGGAGCACGCGGCCGAGCTCTTCCTCGCAACGGTACGCCTACCCGAGCGGTAGTCTAACCCCCCAATCGACGCCCTTGTATGCGCGGTCAAGGACGCCGCTTCCTCTCGGTGTACGCCGGCAGCGTCCTGAGCGGACACCAGCTTTCGTATTCCCGGCAGCCTTGTCGCTTGTTGTCCGCATGGTGTTTGACATTTACCGCCGTTGAGAATCGGCGGGTGCTCCTGCCGGTAGGCGTTCAGGCACGTCGAGGCGCGCCGCGCCGATCCGGTTGTCGGCCATCCCGTAGTAGACGTCGATGCGGTCCGGCAAGCCGAGATCGAGGCGCCGGTCAATGCCCGTGGGGAAGACGACATTGGAAACTGCTCCCAGGCGCTCTTGCGGCAGCAAGGGCTTCAACACCGGCTCCTCCGATCGGTAAAGCAGCACGCGTGGATGCTTCTTGGAGAGCACCATCACCCCGGCCGAGTAGCATAAACGGCGCTCAGCATTTGGCTCGGACAGCTCCTCTCTCACGCCGTGGTAAACGATCAGCCAGCCATGACGAGTGAGGATGGGCGGAGTGCCACCGCCGATTTTCAGCATCTCCCAGGGCGACACGGGAGTCGCGAGCCGGTGATGCGAGTTGAACAGGCCAAAGTGATGCGGTTCGATGCCATCCAGGGCGGTCGGGCAGTAGGAAATCCAGATGCTTTCATGCTCGAGGTCCACCACCCGGGACGCGCTCTGACAGGCGGTTTCCTCGGGACGCGTTCCAGGGAAGAGGGGCCGATGGAGGATCGCCATCTGCATTTTCCCGGCATGATTGGGAAGGGCGAGTGGGAAGAGGCTCGCGTCCTTGTTGTCCACGTGAACGAAATCGATGCCGCGATACGGAGCGAAGGTCGCGAGACCCAGACGCTCCCAGTGAAACAAATCTTCCGATACGGCGAGGGCGATCCGTGGACCGATGGGCGAGAACGCCGTGTAGGTCATGACGTAACGCTGCAGCCGTTCCACGAAGGTGATGCGCGGATCCTCGCAACCGCCGCGACCGTCAGCTCGCACCTCGTAGTCCGCCTCCGGCTCAAGAGCAATGCCGAGCCGCTCGACGCCCGACGGATCACCGGCTTGATTGAACCGCACGCGGACGATGCCGATGCGCGAATAGTTGCCCCGCGCGACAAGCCGGGGGAAGAGATACAGGTGCCCATCTGGACCACGAACGGCCGCTGGATTCAGGACGCCTTCGATCTCAAGTGGATTGCCTGGTTCCGGCTCCATGATCTGCCCAAGGCGCTGCAACTGAAAGCCGCTCATCCCACGCCGTCCTCACGGAGCGTCGCGTGTCGGGCCCGTCCCAAACACGCGACGATGGCTTCGATCACCCGCTTCGACTCGTTCGGATCTCTGACCTGGATCGACTCAACGCCTGCTTCCTTCGCCGGATAGTCATTTCCACCAGGGAACAAGGCATCCCCGATGAAAAGCATCTCATGGAGTCCAATTCCAAGAGTGTCTCGGAGCCTTCGCATGCCGTAGCCTTTGTCGATGCCAAGCTTGGTGACATCCACAGAAGTCGAGCCGCCCAGGCGCACAGAAAACCCGGGAATAAGTCGCTCGAGGCGGGCCTGCATCTTTTTGCGCTTGGCAAAGTCAGGGTCCCATTTTTCCTTTTCTTCGATGGGGGCCTGCTGCCCCAGGGCGGAGAAGGTGATCTGGCTTCCCCGATCTTCGATCTGCTCTCCCCACGTGGTTTCGATCCCAAGGTCCGACGACTCGATCGCCTCCTTCAACGAATGGACAATTTGCCCCTTCTCGTCGTCGGAGAGAGTTTCCACGTAAAGCAATGCCCAGCCGGAGGCATACTGGAAGAACTTCGTCCCACACGTAGGAAGCAGCGACAGGTTCCGCAGGCGTTCGTCGTGGGACAACTGAGAAAGCACTTGGGTCTCGAACTGCGGCCAGTCGCCTCCGGATATGATCGCGACCTTTACGACGCCCAGAAGGACGTGAAGCAGCGCGGCCATCTCGGCATCGAGAGATGCTTTGCTTTCAGCAAGCGTGCCGTCCAGGTCGAAGACAATGAGCTTCTTCACTGGGTCAAGCTCAATCAAGCTCTGCACTGGGCGTGGAGCACCTCCGTCGTTTTCCCAGCGGGCCATCGACGCGCGAACGTCGGCAATCTCGCGCACTGCAACAGCCGCGTGCGGGGCACGCGGGTTAGCAACGTTCTCCCCAGCGCCCTTGGGGTTACCGTCCAGGAGCTCGGCGTGGCGCAGGCGGAGCACGTCCTTCAGGATTGCGAGATCCTCTCGAGCCCGAACGACCAGGACGTGAACCCGTGAACGCGGTGCGGCGATGTCGCGATCGGCGCTGCTCGACGCGTTCGCGTCCTCGGCGAGCTCGAGCCCCGCAAACCGGAGCGCGCTCGTAGTATCCCGGCGAACCCGAGCGCTGTTCTCGCCGATGCCTCCGGTGAACACGACCGCGTCCACCCCTCCGAGAAGGCCCGTCATCGCGCCCAGGGCCCGACGAATGGAGAGCACGAAGCGCTCGTAGGCGAGTTGCGCGCGCGACGAGCCTCCGTCCGCTGCCTCGAGGACCTTCCTCAGATCTCCGGAGATCCCGGACACGCCGCGAAGTCCGGAACGCTTCGTCAGCGTTTCGCGGAGCTCGGCGATGCCCACTTCGCAATGCTGCTGGAGGTAGAGCACGACCCCCGGATCGATCGAGCCCGAGCGCGTGGCCATCATCAAGCCCTCGATCGATGAGAACCCCATGGTGGTGTCGAGCGACCGACCGCCTTGGACGGCCGTGACCGAGCAGCCACCGCCAAGATGGCAGACGATGAGGCGCGAGGGACGGGCGCCGAGAAGGTCGGTTGTTCGTTCGACAGCGTAGGCCACGCTGAGCCCGTGGAAGCCGAAGCGACGAAGGCCCCACCGCTCCGTCCATTCGAACGGCAGGCCGTAGCCGGCTGCTGCCTCCGGGAGGGTCGCGTGAAACGTGGTGTCGAACGCCGCGACTTGCGGAACCGTGGGACAGGCGGCACTGACCGCGTCGATGCCTGCGAGCGAGGCATGCATGTGCTCGGGGTCGAGATCGGAAAGCCCGGCGAGCTCTTCACGAACGCTCTCGTCGATGACGACGGCCTCGCGGAAGCGCGTGCCCCCGTGCACGACCCGGTGGCCCGCGGCGTCGAACGCTGACGCTCGCTTGAGCGCGGCCCGGAGCTGATCCGCGCGGGCAGCGCTGTCCTCCGCCGCCCACGGCTCGCTCCCGCCGGCGAGGACCGTCTTGTCGGCCGCAAGCACGGTCCACTTCACACTGGTCGATCCAGTGTTGAGGACCAGGACGCGCGTCATGGGAGACTTCTCTTCGACGCAATGCGACGCATCAGCTCATTCCAGGACTTGGCGAATGCAGCGGTGCCTTCCCGCTGCAGGTCGGCGGCAAGCGTGTCATCGTCGACGCCCGCGGCCGCAAATTCCGCGAGCACCGCTTCGGCGTCGCCCCCGTCGATCGGCATCGCGCCTTTCACCTCCCCATGATTGGCGAAGGCGAGCAGCGTCTTCTCGGGCATTGTGTTGATCGTGTCCGGAGCCCCCAGCGCTTCGACGTAGAGGCCGTCGGGTGCCGCGGGATCCTTGGTCCCGGTGCTGCCCCACAGCAGACGCTGCGGCGAAGCCCCATGAGCAGCGAGCTTCTGCCAGCGCGGCGACCCGAGCAGCTCGCGGTATGCCTTGTACGTGCGCATGGCAACGGCAATGCCAAGGCGGTTGCGGAGCGCGTCCGGAACCTTGTCTTTGACGGCTACGTCCCACCGGCTGACGAAGACCGACGCCACGGAAGCGATCCTCGGGTCGCGGCCCGCCGCGATGCGCCGTTCGACGCCGCGCATGTACGCTTCGGCCGCCGCGATGTAGTGCTCGCGTGAGAACAGCAGCGTCACGTTCACCGGCACGCCCGCGAAGATCGATTCCTCGATCGCACGAATGCCGGCGCGGGTACCCGGGATCTTGATGAAGAAATTGGGGCGCTCTGCGCGCGCGTGCAGCTCTGCCGCCGCCTTGATGCTGCCTGCGGTGTCGTCCGCGAGCAGGGGCGACACCTCCAGCGATACCCAGCCGTCGACGCCTCCCGTGGCGTCGTGGATCGGCCGAAAGAGATCCGCGGCCTGGACCAAGTCCTCTGTCGCAAGCTCGAAGAACAACGCCCCGTTCGACATGCCGGCGAGCGCTCTTCTGCGGATTGCGTCGTCGTAGAATCCGCCATTCTTGATGGCGTGGTCGAAGATCGTGGGATTGGAGGTGAGACCCGTCACCGCGAGCTCTCGGATGTAGCGAGCGAGTGTGCCGCTCGTCAGGAGCGAATGGGTGATGTGGTCGAGCCAGAGGCTCTGGCCCAGAGCGTGAAGCTGCTCTGTGGCGTTCATGTCGTCTCCTGTCCACCATCGACGCCCCTGGCATTCCAGGCGTGGATGACAGGCTCGGTGAGGTCGTGGTCGTACCCAAGGACGCTCAAGGACGCGGTCGCGAGCAGCAGGCGGCGTCCTTCGATCGGCGCAAGCCCGATCCAGCGCGCCGCGAGAATCCGCAGAACCTCACGATGGCCGAAGAGGAGCACAGTGCCGCCGTCTGCGCGAATGCGGTCAATGACACGGTCGGTGCGCGTGGCCACGGAATCGAGTGTCTCGCCGCCCGGGCAGCCGTCTCGGAAAAGGCGCCAACCGGGGCGCTCCACCTCAATCTCGACAGTCCGCCTGCCTTCATAGGCGCCGTAGTCCCATTCCATGAGCTCATCGTCGACCTCGACGTGAGCGTGCGGCATCGCCAGCTCGCCCGTGCGGCGGGCGCGCTGCAAAGGACTCGAGAGAATGCGATCGATGCGCAGCGCACCGAGGCTCATTCTGAGCTCACGCGCCTGGCGTTCTCCTTGCTCGGTGAGTGGGAGGTCGGTGCGGCCGGTATGCTGGCCTGTCAGCGTCCACGCGGTATCGCCGTGGCGCACGAGGTAGACCCTCGGCAGCGCTTGGTTCATGTCGCTTCGCCGTCTGCGGCCCGTCGTGCGCCCCAGCGCCAGTCGCGGATTTCCGGCATGTCCTGCCCGTATTTCTTTATGTATCGCTTGTGCTCGACCCGCTTGTCCTTGAGTTGCTGCTTCAGGGCGATGCCCCTGGCTCCGGTTTGCGGCACCCGGTCAATGACGTCCATGACGAGATGGAAGCGGTCCATGTCGTTCAGCACTGTCATGTCGAAGGGCGTCGTGATTGTACCCTCCTCCTTGTAGCCGCGGACGTGGATGTTCTCGTGGTTGGTCCGGCGGTAGGTGAGGCGGTGGATCAACCACGGGTACGCATGGAAGGCGAAGATGACCGGCCTGTCCTTGGTGAAGAGCTCGTCGAACTCGGTGTCGCTGAGCCCGTGCGGGTGCTCGGATTGCGGCTGCAGTCTCATGAGGTTGACGACGTTGACCACGCGGACTCTTGTTTCGGAGAGGTGCTCGCGCATGATGGAGACGGCGGCGAGCGTCTCCAGTGTGGGTACATCGCCGCAGCAGACCATGACCACGTCGGGCAGGGCCCCTTGGTCGTTCGAGGCCCACTGCCAGATGCCGATGCCCGCGGTGCAGTGCTTGACGGCGGCGTCCATCGCCAGCCACTGCGGGGCCGGGTGCTTGCCCGCGATCACGAGGTTCACGTAGTGGCGGCTGCGCAGGCAGTGGTCCATCACCGAGAGCAGACAGTTTGCGTCCGGCGGAAAGTAGGCTCGCACTACCTCCGCCTTCTTGTTCAC
>CAZGTQ010000154.1:0-10374 GCA_964528575.1 uncultured Planctomycetaceae bacterium
CGCGCGCTGCGCGGGTCGATCGCCGACGCCGAGGCGCCGGTGTCGAGCAGCGCGAGCAGCGGCTCTGCGCCGCGACCGTCCACCTCGACGAGAACGAGCCCGCCGACCGAAGTCGTCGGCACGCGCGCGCTGCGAGGCGCAGCGCACCCGGCGATGGCCGCGCACGCCAGCAGGAGCGCGAGCGCGCGCATCGTCTCAACCCTCCTCCGCCGCCAGCGCTCGCTCGTACTCGGCGAGCGCCGCCTCGAGGTCCGCGCGCAACGGCGCGTCGTCCGCCGGCGCGAGCTCGAGCGCGCGCTCGGCCAGCTCGATCGCGCGGGCCGTGTCGCCGGTCGCGTGGCGCGCGCGCGACAGCGTCTCGAGATAGAGCGGCTCGCCGAAGCGCGTCGCCTCGTTCGCGCGCTGCGCGAGAGGGAGCGCGCGCTCGGCGGCGGACGGGCGCCGGTCGAGCAGGAACCACGCGAGCGAGTCCGTCGCCGCGATCGTCTCGGCATCGTCGTCGCCGAGCGCGCGGCGCGTCGCCTCGAGCTCGTCGGCGAACAGCGCCTCCGCGGCGTCGAAGTCGCCGCGCTCCGCGTGTGCCGCCGCGAGCCAGCGCATCGCGCGGCGCGTCTGGGCGTCCTCGTCGCCGCGCGCATCGCGGGTCGCTTCGAGCGCCTCCTCGTACAGCGCGACGGCCTCGTCGAAACGCCCTTCGTCCTCGTAGAGGAGCGCGAGGTTGCGCTTCGAGGCGATCGTCTTGGGATGGGCGCGGCCGAACACCCGCTCGCGCGCTGCGGCGACCTCGACATGGAGCGGCTCCGCCTCCTCGCCGCGACCGGAGAGCGCGAGGAGGATGGCGAGATTCTCGCGCGCCGCGAGCGTCGCCGGATCCTCGTCGCCGAGCACGCGACGGCTCTCGTCGAGCACCGCGCGGTACAGCCGCTCCGCTTCCTCGACGCGACCCTGCCGCTCGTACAGAACCGCGAGGTTCGTCCGCGAGTGGAGCGTGTCACGGTGCGAGTCGCCGAGGACGCGGCGCTGCGCCTCGAGCGCCTCGACGTGCAACCGCTCGGCCTCCTCGACGCGCCCCTGCGCGGCGACGACGAGCGCGAGGTTCTGGACCGAGGCGAGCGTGCGCGGATGCTCGGGCCCCAGCACGCGCTGGCGCGCCTCGAGCACGTCGGCGTAGAGCCGCTCCGCGTCGGCGAGCCGGCCTTGCGCGTAGTACACGTCCGCGAGGTTGTGACGCAGCGCGAGCACGTCCGGATGCTCGTCGCCGAGCGCGCGCTCGCTCGTCGCGAGCGCCTCCGCGTACAGCGCCTCGGCCTGCTCATGGCGTCCGCCGGACGCGTGCAGCGCCGCGAGGCCGTTCAGCGCGGCGAGCGTACCGCGGTCGTCGGCACCGAGAGCGCGCCGGGAACGCTCGAGCACGTCGCGGAAGAGGTCCGCCGCCTCCTCGGAGCGTCCCTGCGTCGCGTACAGGCCCGCGAGGTTCGCGCGCGACGCGAGGGTGCCCCGGTCGTCGGCGCCCAGCGTGCGCGCGCTGCGCTCGACGGCCTCGAGCTGGAGCTCCTCGGCCTCGCCCGTGCGCCCCGAGCGCGCGTAGAGGACCGCGAGGTTGGCGAGGGCGTCGAGCGTGCGCGGGTCGTCGTCGCCGCGCTCGCGCGCGCGCAGCTCGTACGCGCGCTCGAGGTGCGCAGCGGCCGCGTCGGCCTCGCCGAGCTCGAGATACGTCGCGCCGAGCGTCGTGCGGATCGCCGCTTCGACGAGCGGCTCGTCCGCGAAGCGCCCGCCGGGACGCGACGCCGCGTCGATGCGCTCGGCCGCGACGTCGAGCACCGCCCGCATCGACACGTCCCGGCCGCGCCCGCGCTCCGTCGAAGGCGCGACCGCGGCGAGGAGGTCCTCGTTCAGGAACGCGTTGACCGCCTCCGCGATCGCTGCCTCGCGCGCGACGCGCTCGCTCGCCCGCGCCTGCACGACGCTCGTCGCACCGAGCCCGCCGAGCGCGAGCGCGACCGCCGCCGCGATCGACGCGGCCATCCCGCGGTTCCGCGCGACCCATTTGGAGAGCTCGACGAGGGCTCCGGTGCGGTACGCGCGCACGACGCGGCCCTCGAGGAACGCGCGCAGGTCCTCGGCCATCGCGACCATGTCGGGATAGCGCGCGCGCGGATCGCGTGCCATCGCTCGCTCGCAGATCGCGACGAGCTCGGCCGGCGCCTCGGGAGCGAGCGTCGCGATCGGCGCCGGCGGGCCGGCGACGAGCATCGAGAGCACCGCGCCCGGCGAGACGCGCCCCGACTCGGGCGCGTACGGCGCGCGGCCCGCGAGCAAGTGGTAGAGAACCGCGCCGGCGGAGTAGACGTCGGACCAGGGGCCGAGCTCGCCGTGCTCGCCCGCCGCCTGCTCGGGCGGCATGTACGCGGGCGTGCCGAGCACCGTCCCGTCGAGCGTGACGAGCGGCGAGTCGGGGTCCGATTCGGTCGCGCGCCTGCGGTCGGTCGCGACGCGCGTCGAGGCGGGCGGAGCGGGCGGCGCGACGCGCACGTCGCGCGCGCCGTCCCCGCCGCGCACCTTGGCGAGGCCCCAGTCCATGACGTAGACCTCGCCGAAACGGCCGACCATCACGTTCGCCGGCTTGAGGTCGCGGTGCAGCACGCCCTTGTCGTGCGCGTACGCCATCGCCTCGCAAACGCGCATGAGCGCGCCGAGCGCCCGGGCGCGCGTCCAGCCGTCGGCGTCCGCGGCCACGAGCGCGAACACGTCGTCGAGAGTGCGGCCCTCGCGCACGAGCTTCATCGTGAAGTACGGCGCGCCGTCGTCGCCGGCGCCGAGCGCGTGCACCGGCACGACGCCCGGGTGGTCGAGCTGACCGGTCACCTGCGCTTCCTCGACGAAGCGCGCGCGCAGGGCGGCTTCGAGACTCGGGCCCTCGCCGTCCGCGCGGACGACCTTCATCGCGACACGCCGGCGCAGGTCCTCGTCCCAGGCCTCGAGGATCGTCCCCATGCCGCCGTGGGCGAGCTCCCGCTCGATCCGATAGCGCGACCTACCCCGGCGCGCGTACAGCTCGCGCAAGTCGTCCGCCAGCTCGGGGTGCTCCGCGCAGAGCGACTCGAGCTCGAGCTCGTCCGCCGCCCGCAGCCGCTCGGCGAGGAGCTGGGCGGCCCGCGCGCGAGCGCGGAGCGGCTCCGCCCGCGGGCTGGACGGCTCAATGGGTCGATTCGTCATCGCTTCGAACCCGTGCGCCCGATTCTCGTGGATTCCGGCGTGGCGGCAAGTCCCGCCCCTTGTCGCGCGCTCGCGCCGGAGGCGACACTGGCGGCCAGCCGATCCACGGGCTCGCGCAGCGGGTCGATCGAGGCGCGGCGGGCCCCATGACCGGCGACGTCGCCTTCACGCTGATCATCCTCTGCGCGACGATCCTCCTGCTCGTGTTCGAGTGGGTGCCGCCGGGCGTCACCGGGCTGTGCGCGATCGTCGCGCTGATCCTCACGGGCGTGCTGCCGGCGCGCGAGGCGTTCGCGGGGCTGACGAACCCCGCCGTGATCACCGTGGCGAGCATGTACGTGCTGTCCGCGGCGATCGGACGCACAGGCGCGGTCGCCGCGGTCGCCGACAAGCTCGCGCGGCCGGGCGCCGAGAGCCCCGCGCGCACGTACCGGCTGCTGCTCGTCGCAACGATGGTCCTGTCGGGCTTCGTCAACAACACGCCGATCATCCTCGTCTTCCTGCCGCTCGTGCTCGGCCTCGCTCGGCGCATGGAGGAGGCCCCGAGCCGGCTGCTCATGCCGCTGTCGTTCGTGTCGATCCTCGGCGGCTCCGCGACGCTGATCGGCACGTCGACGAACCTGATCGTCGCCTCGAGCCTCGCCGATGTGTCCGGCGGCACGATGTCGATCGGCATGTTCGAGTTCGCGCGGCTCGGCGTGCCGATCGCGCTCGCGGGAGGGCTGCTCGTGTTCGCGCTGCGCCGGCGCCTCTTGCCGGTGCGGCCGTCGCTCGGGCTCCTCACGCAGAAGGGCGTCGCGGTCGAGTACGTCACCGAGATCGCCGTCGTCGACAACGGCGGGCTCGTCGGGCGCACGCTCGAGGAGGTCGCGAGCGAGCGGCTGCTCGGCGCCGACGTGCGCATCCTGCAGGTCGTGCGCGGCGAGGTGATCCGCGCCCCGCGGCCGAGCGTGCGCCTCGTCGAGGGCGACCTCCTGCTCGTCAAGGGCGAGCCCGAGGCGGTGCTCGAGCTGCGGATGGCGGAGAGCCAGCGCGCGGCGAATTCGAACCGCGGCGACGCGGCGCGCGGCGTCGGGCTCACGCTCTTCGAGCTCGTCGTCACGCCGGGCTCGTCGTGGATCGGCCGCACGGTCGGGGCGCTGCGCCTGCACGACGCGTACGACGCGAGCGTGTTCGCGGTGCAGCGACACGGCGCGCACCTGCGCGAGCAGATCGACCGCCTGGCGCTCCAGCCGGGCGACGTGCTCCTCCTGCAGGGCACAGAGAGCTCGATGCGGCGCCTGCGCGACACGTCGGGCGTGCTCGTCGTCGAGGAGGTCGACCGGATCGCGCGAGACACGAGCCGCGCGCCGCTCGCCGCGCTCGCGCTCGGCGGTTTCGTGCTGCTCGCGGTCACGCGCGTGGTCGCGATCGACGTCGCGGCGCTGACCGCGGCGCTCTTCGCGGTGCTGACGGGTTGCATCTCGGTGCGGCGCGCGTACGAGTCGATCGGCTGGGACGTCCTGTTCGTGATCGCCGGCACGCTCGCGCTCGGCGTCGCGTGCGTGAAGACCGGCCTGGCGGCGACGGCGGCGCACGCCGTGATCGAGCTCGCCGCCCCGTTCGGCGACCGCGCGGTGCTCGCCGTCGTGCTGGTCTTCACCGCGCTCCTGACGCAGGTCCTCTCGAACAACGCGACGGCCGCGGTGATGACTCCCATCGCGTTCCAGGTCGGAGTCGAGCTCGCGTCCGCCGACCCGCTCCCGTTCGTCATGGCGGTCGCGTTCGGCGCGAACTGCTCGTTCCTCACGCCCGTCTCCTACAACACGAACCTGATCGTCTACGGCCCCGGCGGCTACCGCTTCCGCGACTTCACGCGGCTCGGGCTCCCGCTGACGATCCTCTTCCTCGCGATGGCGATCGTGCTGTTGCCGGTGCTGTACTGAGTGCGCACGACGACCACGCTCCCCCTCTTCGGGACGCTCGCGCTCTTCGCCGTTCCCGCCGCGTGCGCCCAGGCCGGGCCCGTCGAAGCGACGCGCGGGATGGTCAGCAGCGGCCACCCGCGCGCGACCCAGGCGGGCGTCGCCGTGCTCGAGCGCGGCGGCAACGCGTTCGACGCCGCGGTCGCCGTGGCAGCGACGCTGTTCGTCGTCGAGCCGTACAACGTCGGACCGGGCGGCTACGGCACGATCCTGCTCTTCGACGCCGAGGAGCAGGAGGCCTGGTTCCTGAACGCCAGCGGGCGCTTCCCACGCGCGACCGATTCCGACGTCTTCCGCCCGCCCGCTCCGAGCTACGAGGAGAACCGCCGCGGCCCGAAGGCGATCTCGACGCCCGTCGTGATCCCGGCGCTCGAGGCGATGCACGAGCGCTACGGCACGGCCGAGTGGTCGGAGTTGTTCGAGCCGGCGATCGCGGCGGCGGAGGACGGCTTCGAGATCGGCGCGATCGCCGAGCTGCTCATCGCCGAGAGCTTCGCGCGCATGTCGGAGAGCTGCCGAGCGGTCTTCGGCGCGGACGGCGAGCCGCTCGAGGCGGGCGCGCGGCTCGTGCAGAAGGACCTCGCGCGCTCGCTGCGCAAGATCGCGGCGAACGGCGCGGACGAGATGCGCCGGGGCGAGCTCGCGCGCGCGATCGACGCGGCGATGCGCGCGGCGCAGAGCTTCTTGCGGCTCGAGGATCTCGAGGCCGCCGAGGCCGAGTGGTGGGAGCCGATCCGGATCGACTACCGCGGCTGCGAGATCCTCACCGCGTCTCCGCCGGCGACGTCGTTCCCCGGGCTCGTCCGCCTCGGGATCATGAGCCGCCTCGATCCCGGTGCGCTCGGCCACAACAGCGCCGGCTATCTGCACCGCTACGCCGAGGTGACCAAACACGCGTTCTGGTGCCGCCTGCGGTACGCCGGCGATCCGCAGGAGAGCCCGCCGCCGCTCGAGCGCCTGCTCGCGCAGGACTATTGGACCGAGCGCGCCGCGGAGCTGCCGGAGCGCGCGACGACGTTCGCGCCGCCCGGGCCCATGGGCGAATCGAGCGACCACACGACGCACTTCGTCGTCGCCGACTCCGCCGGGAACGTCGTGTCCGCCACGCTCACGCTGGGGCAGGGCTTCGGCAGCGGCGTCGTGCCCGCAGGCACCGGGATCTGGCTCAACAACTCGATGCAGTACTGCACGTTCGAGCCCGCCGGCAACCCGATGGATGCCCGGCCCGGGCAACGCAAGCGCTCGGGCGACTTTCCCGCGATCGTGTTGCGCGACGGACGGCCGTGGATCGCCATCGGCGCCGAGGGCGGGCACACGATCAGCCAGACCGTGCCGCAGATGATCATGAACGTGATCGACTTCGGCATGGACCTGCAGGCGGCCCTCGACGCGCCGCGCATCAGCTTCTACGAGCCGAACCGGCTCCTCGTCGAGCGCGGCATCGACGCGCGGACCGCGAAGGCGCTCGCGGCTCTCGGACACGACGTCCGCCGCGTGGGCGGCATCGGCACCGCCCACGCGCTCGCGATCGAGCGCGACGCCGAGGGGCGCCCCGTGCGCTTCGTGGGCGCGGCCGACCCGCGCGGCGAGGGCCAGGCGGCGGGCGTCGGCGACGACTGACGGAATCGCCCGGTCCGGCGGCGACGATCCAGGTCTGAATCGTCGCTCCGGACCGTGATCGCCTTCACGCCAGCTCCGCGGCCGCGACGCGCGCCGCGGGCGACTCGAGCGCGAGCGCGCCGGCGTAGCCCGCGTCCACGTCGAGGTCGACGAGCGACCAGCGGCCGAGCGCGCCCGGCTCCTCGTCGAACGAGACGAACCGCGCGCCCGCGCCCGCGTCGAGCGATACCGCGAAGCGGTCGAGCGCGTGGCCCAGCCCCTCGCCGAGCGCCTTGACGTACGCCTCCTTGCGCGTCCAGCAGCGGAAGAACGCCGTTGCGCGCTCGTGCGGCGGGAGCGCGAGCAGCGCCTCGACCTCCGCGGGCGAGAAGAAGCGCCGCGCGACGTCCTCCATGCGCTCGAACGGGCGCGCGCGCTCGACGTCGACGCCGACGCGCGCGATGCGCGTCACCGCGATCAGCGCGCGCTCGCCGGAGTGCGAGAGGTTGAAGAAGAGGCCCGCGTCGTCCGCGAGCGACGGCTTGCCGTGCTCGCCGACGTCGAAGACGAGCGCGCGCGGCTCGCGGCCGCTCGCAGCGCCGAGCACGCGGCGCAGCGCGACGTGCGCAGCGACGTAGCGGCGGCAGTCCTCGTCGAAGCGCAAGCGCGCGGCGCGCTCGCGCTCGAACGCCGAGAGCGAGCCGTCGTCGCGCGCGTGCTCGCCGATGCGCACGAGCCACACGCGCACCTCGCCCTCGGCGGGCGGCTCCGGCGCGCGCGCGGGTGCGAACGACGTCATGGCCGGGAGAGCTCGAGCGCGACGGCGCGCAGCAGCTCGGTGCGCGCGCTCTGCAGGAAGAAATGATCGCCGGGGAAGCGTTCGAGCGTGAACGGCGCGCGCGTGTGCTCCTCCCACGCTTCGAGGCCGCCGGGCTCGACCTCCGGGTCGTCCGTGCCGCCGAACGCGGCGATCGGGACGTCGAGCGGGTCGTCGGGCGCGCGCTCGTACGTCTCCGACATCGTGAAGTCGGCGCGCAGCATCGGCTCGAACAGCTCCATCAGCTCGGGCTCGGCCAGCACGCGCTCGGGCGTGCCGCCCAGGCGTCGCAGGCCCGCGACGAACGCGTCGCCCTCGAGCACGTGGTACAGGCCCGCGCGCTTGGGCCGGTGCGGCGCGCGCGAGCCCGAAACGAAGAGGCGCCCGGGGAGCGGCGCGCCGCGCGAGCGCAGCGCGCGCGCGAGCTCGTACGCGACGAGCGCTCCCAGACTGTGACCGAAGAACGCGAACGGGCGGTCGAGCCGCGGGAGCAGCGCCGGCAGGAACGCGTCGACGAGCGACTCGACGGAGACGAGCGGCGTCTCGCGGATGCGCGTCTCGTGCCCCGGCGGCTGCACCGCGAAGACGCCGACCGAGCTCGGCAGCTCGGCGGGCCACTCGCGGAAGACCGACGCGCCCGCGCCGGCGAACGGGAAGCAGAAGAGCCGCACCGGCGCGGCCGCGGCGGGACCGTTTGCCGCGACGAACGGGAACCACGGGTCGCGCGCCGCGCTCGCGCTCATTGCCAGCGGAACCACCGGCGGGCGACTGCGAAGCCGATCGCGGCCCAGACGCAGAGGACGCCGATCTCGAACGCCGACGACCAGAACGGCTCGCCGTCGTTGATCACCGCGCGCAGCGCGTCGTTGAGCGCCGTCAGCGGCAGGAGCCGGATGAACGGGTGCATGGCCTCGGGAAAGCGCTCGTACGAGAAGAACGTCCCCGAGAGCAGCCACATCGGGAGCATGACGAAATTGAGCCAGCCGGCCGCGGCCTCGACGCTCTCGGCGCGCGCCGCGATCATGAGCGCGATCGCGGCGAAGCCGGCCGAGCCGAGCAAGGAAACGAGCGCGACGCCGCCGTACGAGCCGTGGTTCGTCACGTCGAAGACGAGCGCGCCGAACGCGAGGATCGCGATGATCTCGCCGACGAGGAACACGAGGCGCGACAGGAACATCGCGACGAGGAAGTGCGAGCGGCTCATCGGCGTCGCGGCGAGCCGCTTGAGCTGCTTGCGCTTGCGCGCCAGCACGATGTTGTAGCCGAGGCCCCACATCGAGCTGCCCATCAGGTTCATCCCGAGGATGCCCGGGAACAGGAAATCGACGTAGCGGTCGCCCGCCTCGATCGACGTCTCGTCGACCGCCGCGAGGACGTCGGCGCGGCCGAGCGCGCGCTGCAGCGCGTCGTCGAGCGCGAGCCGCGCCGCCCGCGATCCGTCGCGCGTCGGGTCGTAGCGGTACGTCAGCGCGCGTCCATCGGCGTCGCCCGCCGCCTCGACGACGAGGTCGACGCCGCCCGTCTCGAGCTTGCGCGCGATCAGCTCGGCGGGCGCGCGCTCGACGTCCACGCCGCGGCCGCCCTCCTGCGCCTCGACGCCGGTGAGCGCGTCGGCCAGCCACTGCGGCGCGCCGTCGGCGACGCCGACGAGCGGCCGCGTCGGCGGCTTGTTGCGGAACGCGATCCCAAGGCCGAACGCGAGCAGCACCGGGAAACCGAACGCCCAGAACACCGCGCCGCGCTCGCGCCAGAACTCGCGCAGGCGCGAGAGCGTCAGCTCGAGGATCGGGTTCGCACGGTCAGTCATCGCGCAGCCCCCGCCCGGTCAGGCTCAGGAACACGTCGTCGAGCGTCGCCTGGTGCGTCGCGACGGTACGCAGGTCGAGCGAGCGCCGCGCCAGCTCGTTCATCAACGCCGGCATCGCGCGCGTCACGTCCTTCGCGCTCAGCACGTAGCGGTCGATGCGCTTGGTCGCGACCTCGACGCCCGGCAGCTTCTCCAGCGATCCGAGCTCGAGCTGCTCGTCGCCCGCGACCTCGAACTCGATCACCTGGTCCGCGCCGAGCGACGCGATGAGCTCGGACGGCGAGCCGAGAGCGATGATCTTGCCGTGGTCGAGCACCGCGAGCCGGTCGCACAGCCGCGCGGCCTCCTCCATGTAGTGCGTCGTCATGATGATCGTCCCGCCGCCGCGCCGGAAGGAGTCGACGATCTCCCACAGCTTCACGCGCGCCGCGGGATCGAGCCCGGTCGTCGGCTCGTCGAGGAACAGCAGGTCGGGCTCGCCGACGAGCGCGACCGCGATCGCGAGCCGTTGCTTCTGGCCGCCCGACAGCGTCTCGTAGCGCGCGTCGCGCTTGGAGCCGAGCTCGACGAGCGCGATCACGTCGTCGACGCTGCGGCCGCGCGGATAGAAGCTGCGGTACAGCCGCACGACCTCGGTGACCGTGAGCTTGTCGGCGAGCTGCGCCTCCTGGAGCTGGATCCCGATCCGCTCGCGCAGCGCGCGCTCGCCCGCTCCCTCCCAGCGGTGGCCGAGGATCTCGACGTCGCCCTCGTCCGCCCGCAGCAGGCCCTCGAGGATCTCGACCGTCGTCGTCTTGCCCGCGCCGTTCGGGCCGAGCAGGCCGAAGCACTCGCCGCGCCGCACGTCGAGATCGACGCCGTCGACGGCCTGGACGTCGCCGAACCGCTTGCGCAAGCAGCGACAGGACAGAGCGAGCTCGGCGGCCATGGGGCGAGGAGGATAGCCTCCCCGCGTACGGCGTCCATCAGCG
>CAZGTQ010000155.1:0-3762 GCA_964528575.1 uncultured Planctomycetaceae bacterium
GGGGGCCGGGACCTGTCTGGCAATCGTCACCGATGCCCCGGCAGTGTCAAGGTGCAGCGCCGTCAATCGCACGTCAGGAGCGTGCGGAGAGAGCGTTGACAGCGGGCGGGCGCGCGGGTTCGACCGCGCTGGAGCCCCCCGCGTCGCGCGCCCATCCTGGCGCTCTCGATCTGCACGGGCCCGATCGCGCCGGCGTCGACGCTCTTGGAGACTCGCGACGCCGATCCGCGGCGTCACCTGGTCGGCGGTCGTTCCCGCTTCTCGAGTTGGACGGCGAGGCTTGGAGGAGCACGACCACGCGGTCGGTCCCCGCCGGGCAGGCCGCACTGCTCTAGGTCCGCGCGAGCGAGACGTGGGACGACAGGCTGTTGCGCTACTCGGCACGGTAGCGAGCGCTACTCGGCGAACGTGAAGCGCACGACGTGCTCGGGCTCGCCCGCGAGCGTGATCGTGCGCTCCTCGACCGCCGTCCCGGTCGCGACCGCGCGCACGCGGTAGGTCCCCGGCGGGAGCCGGATCGCGGGCTCGTCCCCGCGCTCCCAGATCCGCGCCATCGAGCGCGGGAGCGGCGTATCGGTCGTCATCTCGCGGACGCCCGCGCCGACCGGCGCGGACGCGCCGGACGCGCGGGTCCCGGTGATGCGCAGCCGCGTCGCCGGATCGAGCGACAGGTCGACGGGCGGCGTGTCCTGCGTCACCTCGACGCGACGGAAGGCTGCGCGCTCCTCGGTCTCCGCCCACACGACGCGCTCCCCGAGCGTCAGTTCCTCGACCTCGAACCGACCGAGCTCGTCGGTCATGGCCGTTCCCACGCCCTCGTCGCCGTCGAAGATCCAGACGCGGATCCGTCCCGACCCTGGGCCGTGGACCGTCCCGCGCAGCGTCGCCGCCGGCGGGAGCCGCAGCTCGACCTGTGCCGTCGCGCCCGCCGCCAGCTCGAGCTGGACGGGCTCCGCGTCGCTCGAAGTGACCTCGTACGAGCCCGCCTTCACGATCGGCATCGCGAAGAACCCCTGCGCGTCCGTCGTCGCGTGCACGTAGCTCCAACCCTCGCCCTGCGCGCGCACGGAGCGGCCCTCCGCCGGCGATCCGTCCGCGGCGAGCACGCGGCCCTCGATCGCGCCCGCCTCGAACACGAGGTCGAGCTCGTGGTGGCCGGGGCGCGGCACCTCGACCGTCGTCTCGAGACGAGCGGATGCGAAGTACACCGACACCTCCCACGTGCCCGGGCGCGGGAGCACGAGCTCGTAAGCGCCTGCTCCGCCCGCGGTTCCCGGCCAGAGCGCGGCCACGCCTTCGCGCGCCGCGATCCGTTCGGGGCGGAACGGAGCGCCGCCGACGAGAACGCGTCCCTCGAGAGTCACGAGCCCCGCGCCGCTCGGCGGGATCGTCACGTGCGCGGTGCCCCCGGGGCCGACGTCGATCCGCACCTTGCGCTCGAGGACACGCTGCGCCTGCTCGGCCTCGAGGCCGAGCGCCTCGATCTCCGTGGCCGTCGGGCGCGCGAAGAGCGTGTAGGAGCCGGCGGACAGGCCTTCGAAGACGAAGCGGCCCGCGTCGTCGGTGCGCGTGGCGCCACCCGAGAAGAGCTCGACGCGTCGTCCCGCGACCGGTGCTCCCGCGGCTTCCTCGACGACGCCTTCGATCCGGCCGCCGGCGCCGAGCGCGAGCACGACGCCGTGGAGCTCGCCACCGGGCGCGACCTCGACCGCCGCCGCGGCGTCCGTGAAGCCGTTCGCGCTCGCCGTCAGCTCGACGTGTCCGCCGCGCACGCTGCTCAGCCGGAAGCGCCCCGCGTCGTCGGTCCGATCGCCGTCGCCCGGCGCGGCGACGCGTGCTCCGGCGACGGGCGTCCCGTCGGGCCCGATCACGCTGCCTCGAACCGTCGCCTGGCGCTCGAGGACGAGCGTGATCGGCTCGGATGGCAGCCAGACCTCGCGCTGCGCGTCGACGTGCCAGCGCTTGCGCGCGGTGACGGTCGTGCGCCCGCGATCGAGACCGCGGAGCACGACGAGACCGCCCGCGTCGTCGCCGAGGAACGCGCGCGCGCTCCCGGCGCGCACGGACGCGCGCGAGAGCGGCGTGCCCGTGTCGTCGACGACGAGGCATTCGAGAGAGAGACCGTACGGGAGCAGGCGCAGCTCGAGGTCGTGGGTCCCGGCGGCCACGCCTTCGGCGGCCGCTCGTTGCGCGCCGCGCGTCGCGTCGACCGCGAACGGGCCGTCGTCGAGACCGCTGACGCGGAAGCGACCCTCGTCGTCCGTCGTCGCGGAGTGGGAGCGGCGCGAGGACGTGCTCTCGATCTCGATGCTCACTTTCGCAACCGGCTCGCCGTCCGCGTCCACGATGCGCCCCGCGAGCGAGCTCCCGCGCGCGAGCACGATCTCGAGCCCCGTTCGACGCTCGCGGTCCGCGAGCTCGCCGAGCACGACTCTGCGCTCGACGAGGCCGTCGGCGACGACGGTCAGGCGGAGCTCGCCCGGCGCCAACCCGCGCATGCGGAACGTGCCGCGCGAGTCCGTCGTAGCGGTCGCAGGAGCGCCGCCGACCACGGCGCTCAGCCGAGCGCCCTGCACAGCCTCGCCGTCCTCGTCGAGCACGACGCCGGCGACCTCGACGCCGATCTCGACGGGCAGCTCGACCGTCGCTGTCTCGCCGGCGGCGAGCAGGATCTCGCGTCGGACCGGGCGCACGACGTCCGACACCCACCACACGGTGACGTCGCCGGGCACGACGTGCTCGAGCTCGAACGTGAGGTCGCCTTGGAGCGTCGTCGCGCTCGCGCCGACCGCGACGGGCGTGCCGACGAGCTCGCGCACGTCGACGGGCGCGTCGGTCGGGACGAGCAGCTTCCCGACCACGCGACCGCCGAGGAGCGGCTCCAGCGTGAAGCTCGTCCGCTCGTCGCGCACGCGCGCGCGGTCCGGCAGGTAGAGCCAGTGCGACTCGAGCTCGAGCCGTGGGAGGCGTGCGTCGGCCGGCAGCGGCAGGCGGAACGAACCGTCGGGGGCGACGCTGCACTGGGCTAGCCGGCGGCGGCCGCCGCGGACGTCGAGCATTACGACCGCGAGCGGCTCGTCCGGTGCTCCGTGCGGGACCACGACGCTGCCCCAGATCCAGCGCGCGTGCGCGTTCTCTGCGGCGGCTCCTTCGGAGTCGACGCTCTTGCGCTCGTTCGCGGCCGCGCCGCGCTCGCTCGTGGGCGGCGCCAACGACGCGGCCGCGCCCGGCACCGGCCGAAGCGCGACCGGCGCGTCGAGCGCGAGCCGCGCGTCGTCGCGCTCTCCGTACGCGAGCCACAGCGCGAGCGCGAGCGCGACCACGACGAGCGTCCCGATCGCGACGCGCCGCATCATCTCGCCGCTCCTGCGTACAGCCCGCAGCGCCGCGACGCGACGTCGTGCGCGCGCGCGACGTCGACGAGCGGGACGCCCCGTGCGCACGCGGCGCGCGTGATCGCGTCGTCGAACGCGCCGAAGGCGAGCGCGCCGAGCAGCACGACGTGCATGCGCGCATCGTATGGCATTGGCGCGCAACTCGCCCACAGCGCTCTACGTCGAGCGGCGCGTGCTGGCGGAGCGGCTCGTTCGTCGGCGAAGTGACCGTACCAGCGGCTCACGACGCGCGCGCGGATCCAGGGCACGGTCGTCGACGTGCAGTTGCCGCTCGCGGGAGGACGACGACCAGGCGAAGATCGATCCAGCGCGCAACGACCCGCCCGAGGCGCTCGCGCCCGAGAGCCCGCCGTTCCTCTCGAACGGC
>CAZGTQ010000156.1:0-35338 GCA_964528575.1 uncultured Planctomycetaceae bacterium
GTCCTCGTCGGGGGCGGCGTGGACGACCGCGCGGCGGCCGCAGACGTCCTCGACGAGCGCCTCGAGCGCGTCGCCCGCGTCCGGCGGGCCGGCGAACGCGAGCAGCGCGCGGTGCTGCCAGCCGTCGTCGGCGAAGCTGCGCAGCGCGCGCGAGGGCGCGCTGCCGAGCTCCTTGTCGCCCGCGAGGTCGAGCCGCTCGCTCTGCTCCCACGGCCAGCTCGGCGCGCGCGGCTCGTCCAACAGGTCGAGCGCCATCGGCGACGGCGCGGGCCACAGCGGCGCGAGCAGCGACGCGAGGCCGGCGAACGCGAGGAAGCCGAGGCACCACAGCGCGGCGCGGTTGTGCCTCAGGCGCCGCCACGCGTCGTTCCACAGGCTCTCGCCCTTGTACGCGCGCGCTTCGCGAAGGAGCCGCTCGAGGTCGTCCGCGCCGGGCGCGATGCGCGACAGCGTCCACCGCTCGCCCTTGGCCACTACGCATCCTCCAGCGGGATGCGCGGGTCGAGCAGCGTGTACGCGAGGTCGACGAGCGTGTTGAGCGAGTAGACGAGGACCGTGTAGAGGATCGTCACGCCCATCGCGAGCGTGTAGTCGCGGTTGAGCGCGCTGTTGACGAAGTGCGTGCCCGTGCCGGGGATCGCGAAGATCTTCTCGATGACGAGGCTCCCCGTGAGGATCCGCGCCATCGCCGGGCCGAGGTAGCTGACGACGGGCAGGATGCCGCCCTTGAACGCGTGCCGCATGAGCACGATGCGCGGCGGCATGCCCTTCGCGCGCGCGGTGCGGACGTAGTCCTGGCTCAGCACCTCGAGCATCCCGGTGCGCGTCAGGCGCGCGAAGTACGCGGCGAACGGCGCGCCGAGAGCGAGCGAGGGGAGCACGAGGTGGCCGAGCGTGCCCCAGCCGGCGACGGGCACGAGGCCGGCGCCGAACACGAACAGGATGATCAGGAAGCACGCGATCACGAAGTTCGGGATCGCGATGCCGCCGGTCGCGACGAGGCGCATGCCGACGTCGAGGCGGCTGCCGCGGCGCAGGGCGGAGACGATGCCCGCGCCGACGCCGAGCACGATCGCCCAGGCGAGCGCGAGCACGCCGAGCGCCATCGAGATCGGCAGCGACTGGGCGATGATGTCGTTGACCGTGAAGTCGCGGTACTTGAACGAGGGGCCGAGGTCGCCCGTGAGCAGCCCGCCGAGGACGTCCTCGCCCGTGCCGCCGAGGATCGTCGCGCGCTGCTCGTCGAGGTTGAGCGGCCCGACGTACTGCAGGTACTGGCGCCACGTCGGCCAGTCGAGGTGGTAGCGCGCCTCGAGATTGCGCTCGATCGCCGGATGCAGCGTGCGCTCGCCGTCGAACGGGCCGCCGGGCACCGCGCGCATCAGGAAGAACGAGACGGTGACGACCACCCAGAGGGTGATCGCGAACCAGAGGGCGCGGCGCGCGAGGAAGCGGAGCATCGGCGGCTACTGCGCGCCCGCGCGCCGGCGCATCTCGGCGGGCGAGTACAGGCCCTCGGGCGGGCCGGGCGCGTCGACGATCTCGACGCCGGGCGGGTACGCGGCGCGCTTCGCCGCCAGCTCCTCGTCGCTCATCCAGTAGAAGAACTTCTGGAAGTGCACGTCCTGCACGTTGTCGAAGTAGCCGCCGAGCCGCGGGTTGACGACCGACTGCGTGACGTACATGTAGATCGGCAGGATCGGCAGCTCGCGCATCAGGATCTCCTCGGCGTCGCGCAGCATCGCCATCCGCTTCTCGGAGTCCATCACCGACGCCGCGTCGCGCACGAGGCGGTCGTACTCGAGGTTCCCCCAGCCGGTCTTGTTGTTCTCGCCGCCCGTCACGAACAGGTCGAGGAACGTGTTCGGGTCGGGGTAGTCGCCGATCCACGCCGAGCGCGACACGTCGTAGCCGAGCGAGCGCTGCGTGTCGAGATACACCTTCCACTCCTGGCTGAGCAGCTTCGCGTCGATCGCGAGGGTGCGTTTCCAGCCGTCGGCGACGACCTCGGCGATGTCGCGGTGCGCCTCGCTCGTGTTGTAGTGGATCTCGATCGTCGGGAACGGCGTGCCGCCGGGCCCGTAGCCGGCTTCGGCGAGCAGCTCGCGCGCGCGCTCGCAGTCGCGCCGGAACGCGGCGTCGTAGCCGAGCGCGTCCACGTCCGCGTGGTCCATCTGCGCGTTCGCGTAGCCCTCCATCCCCGGCGGCACGAGCGCGTAGGCGGGCTTCTGGCCCGCCTTCATGATCTTGTCGCAGATCGCCTTGCGGTCCATCGTCAGCGCGAGCGCGCGCCGCACACGCACGTCGTCGAACGGCGGCTTCGTGACGTTGACGCGGTAGAAGTAGCTGCCGAGGTACGGCGTCGGATCGAAGTCCTCGCGCGGGATCATGCGCGGGACGATGTTCGTCGCCATGCGGTCGATGAAGTCGACGCTCCCTGTCAGGTACAGGTTGAGCATCGTCCCGTAGTTCTCGACCGCGAGCACGTCGATCGAGCGGAACGCGACCTCGTCCGCGTCCCAGTAGTCCTCGTTCTTGACGAGCCGGATGCGGTCGTTGATGCGCCGCTCGACGACGCGGAACGGCCCGTTCGTCACGAGGTTCACCGGCTTCATCAGCTCGACCTGCCAGTCGTCGGGCCAGCGCTCCTTCGCCGACTCGATGCTGCGCCGGTTGACCGGGAACAGCGGGTAGAACGCGACGAGGTCGAGGAAGTACGGCGTGGGGGACGCGAGCTCGATCTCGAGCGTGTAGTCGTCCGTCGCGCGGATGCCGACGCTGTCGAACGAGGTGAGCGGACGGCCGTCCTCGTCGAGCTCGGTGTTGTACGCGCGCGCGCCGCGCACGTAGTAGAGCTGGTAGGCGTACTCCGCGGCCGTCAGCGGGTCGAGGCAGCGCTGGAACGTGTAGACGAAGTCGTGCGCCGTCACGGGGTCGCCGTTCGTCCAGCGCGCGCCGCGGCGGATGTGGAACGTGTACGTCAGGCCGTCGTCCGAGAGCTCCCAGCTCTGCGCCATCCCCGGGATCGGCTCGAGCGTCTCAGGGTGCTGGACGCACAGCCCCTCGTAGATCGCGCGGATCACCCGGCCCTCGGGCACCCCGGTCACGGTCGCCGGGTCGAGCGTCGTGACCTCGGTCCCGTTGTTCATCACGTAGTCCGCCGGCTCGAGGCGCGCGGACAGGACGACGCGCAGGCCGGCGCCGAGCAGGACGACGAGGAGGGCGAGCGGAAGGACGCGGCGCAGGAGCGCAGTGGAGGCCGCGGGGGGCATGCACCGCGCATGCTAGCAGAGCGCCTGCCGCCGCTCGACCGATCGCCGCAAGTCTCGTCCTGGCAAGGATTTGTAAGCTTGACGGCGGCTCGGTCCGGGGCTACCCTGTCGCTCCACTCTCCCCCGGATCGCGCGTCCGACGGGGCTGCTCTCGTGCGTCCCCGTTCTCCCCCCTCGGCGCGGCGGCACCGCCCGAGGACGCCTGCGGGCCCCGCGATCCCCGGCTCACCGGCGCTGCGCGTCGGCCGCGCCGCGCCGTCGCAGACGGCGGGCGCGGACGGATCGAAGATCGAGGATGAAGATGAAGCAGCTCATGGGGCTCGCGGTCGGCGTCGTGCTTCTCGCGGGGGCGAGCGTCGCCCAGGAAAGGCGCGAGTGGGAGGAGAACGTCACGAACGCTCCTGGGCCGGTCCAGCCGGACGTCTTCTACCCGGGCTTCGATCCGGCGACGGACGAGATGCCGGAGCCGCGCAAGGGCGGGCGGGTGATCGTGCACCTGTCGACGCTGCCGAAGAACATGAACTACATGGTCGAGAACTCGGCCGTGACGCGGTGGATGCAGTACGAGACGCACGAGTACCTCGTGCTGCGCGATTGGGAGACGTGGGAGTACGAGCCGGTGCTCGCGGCGGGCTGGGTCGAGGAAGACACCGTGATCCTGAAGGACGCTTCGCTCGGCTTCCCGCGACCGGGGGACGGCGTGCCGATCCTCTACGGGCGCGTGACCGAGACCGACGGCGGCTGGCGCGTCGAGCCGCTCTCGAAGGGGAACTCGCTCGGCGAGGCGCGCGTCGTGCCGAAGGATGCGGTCAAGAGCGTCGAGCGCGAGACAGTCTTCACGTTCGACATCCGACCGAACGTCAAGTGGCACGACGGCCGCGTGCTCGACTCGCGCGACTGCACGTTCACGTTCGCGTCGTACTTGAACCCGGCCGTCGAATGCGACGCGATCCGCTTCAAGTGGCAGAAGTTCTCGGGTTGCGAGGCCATCGACGACCTGACGGTGCGCTTCTTCGCGAAGCAGCAGTACTTCCTCGCGCTCGACGCGTTCACGGGCTTCTGCATCCTGCCGTCGCACCTCTACGACCTGTGCGACCCGGACCATGCCAAGCACGATCCGAAAGCGACGGACGAGAAGATCGGCGCGGCGATCAACGAGCACAAGAACAATACGATGTGGATCGGCACCGGTCCGTACCGCATCACTGCGTGGAACGACCAGTACGTCGAGGCGCAGCGCTTCGACGGCTACTTCAACCCGGCGGACAGCGGCTACGTCGACACGATCCGCTGGCGCCACATCTCGTCGGACCCCGCCGCGAAGCAGGCGCTGATCAACGGCGATCTCGACTACTGGGACCGCCTGCGCCCCGAGGACTACGTCGGCGAGTTCACGAAGCAAGCCGCGTTCACCGACCACTACTACAAGGGCTATTCGGTGTTCGCGTACCTCGGCTACACCGGCTGGAACATGCGCCGGCACCACTTCGAGGATCCGCTCGTGCGTCGTGCGCTCGCGTACTGCTTCGACTTGGACGACTGGATCGACACCGTGATGGAGGGCCTCGGCAGCCGCATCACGGGACCGGCCTTCTACTTCGGACGAAACTACGACCACTCGGTCGAGCCAATCACCTTCAGCCTCGACACCGCCGAGGAGCTCCTGATCGAAGCCGGCTGGTACGACAGCGACGGCGACGACATCATCGACAAGGACGGCGTGCCGTTCGAGTTCGAGTTCCTGACCTCGACCGGCAACACGGCGTCCGAGATGAAGGCCCAGAAGTTCCAGGAGAACCTCGCCAAGGTCGGGATCAAGATGAACATCTCGACGCTCGAGTGGGCGACGTTCCTCGAGCGCCTGTACGACGGCAACTTCGACTGCTGCAGTCTGTCCTGGGTGCTGTCGATCGAGGACGATCCGGAGCAGCTCTGGCACTCGCGCTGGGCGGATCCGAAGCTGCGCAGCTCGAACCGGGTCGGATTCGCGGACGAGAAGGCGGACGCGCTCATCGAGGCGATTCAGGTCGAGCTCGACGACGCAAAGCGTGCGGAGCTCTTCCACGAGTTCCACCGCCACCTCTACGAGCTGCAGCCATACTCGTTCGACTACACGCTGCCGAAGAAGTACGCGATGTCGAAGCGTATCCGCAACTACCGCTCGTACGCCGTCGCGCCGCACTACCGGATCCGCGAGTGGTACGTCGTCGAGCCCGACGGCGCTACGCGCGAAGCCGGCGCCGAGCGCTAGCCCGTACCCGCCGACGACGCCCGCGCGCGCCGCTCCGTGCTCCAGTACGTCCTGCGCCGACTGCTGCTGATGATGCCGACCCTGCTCGGGGTCGCGCTGGTCACGTTCTCGCTCGTTCAGATGGCTCCGGGCAGCGCCGAGTCGATGAAGTTCGCCGGCGTCGCGGGCGAGGGCGGGGCGAGCGCGTCCGAGGCGAACGCCGGCTTGATGCAGGAGAAGTTCAAGAAGAAGTGGCTTCTCGATCAGCCGGTGTGGAAGCAGTTCCTGCACTACGTCGGCCCGTTCCACCTCGGCGAGAGCGCGTTCCCGATCTTCGGCGGCGACGGCTCCGACCCGTGGAACGGGCTGCTCGCGCTCGACCTCGGCACGCACCTGCTCGACGAGACGAAGGACGTCGGTAGCGAGCTCGTGAAGCGGCTGAAGGTGACGGTGCCGCTCGCGCTGGTGTCGGTGCTGCTCACCTATCTGCTCGCGCTGCCGATCGGCATCTACGCGGCGGTGCGCCAGGGGTCGGTGCTCGAGGTCTCGAGCACGTTGATGCTGTTCCTGCTCTACGCCGTGCCGACGTTCTGGGCCGGGCTGATGCTCCAGCTCCTGTTCGGGCGCGTCGGCCTCGACTGGCTGCCGGTCATCGGTCTGCACGACATCGACGCCGAGAAGATGAGCGCGTGGGGTCGCTTCGTCGACCTCCTGAAGCACTGCATCCTGCCGGTGGTCTGCTACACGTACGCGTCGCTCGCGTACCTGTCGCGCCAGATGCGCGTCGGCGTCATCGACGCGATCACGCAGGACTACGTGCGCACGGCGCGCGCGAAGGGGCTCTCGGAGAAGACCGTGATCTTCAAGCACGTACTGCGCAACTCGATGATCCCGATCCTGACGCTGCTCGCGTCGATCCTGCCGATCCTGATCGGCGGCTCGATCATCATCGAAGTCGTCTTCGACATCCCCGGCATGGGCCGCTACGCGTACGAGGGCCTCGTCAGCCGCGAGATCAACGTGATCATGGCGACGACGCTGTTCTCCGCGCTCATGACGATGGTCGGCATCCTGATGTCCGACGTGCTGTACGCGGTCGTCGACCCGCGCATCCGCTATGGGTGAGAGGACACCGGGCGAGACGGCACCGAGGTCCGCGAGCCTCTACTCGAAGGACTACTGGGACAACGTCTTCGAGCAGATCGGCCGGCGCCCGCTCGTCAAGGCGGCGCTGACGGTGCTCGCGCTCCTGTATGCGTCGGCGATCTACGCGCCGCTCATCGCGAACGACCGGCCGTTCGTGCTCGACGCGATCGACACGAAGGCGTACGCGACCGACCAGCGCACGCTCTACCCCGCCGCGCTGACGATCGGACGCTACGCGAAGCAAGACGAGGCGTCGTTCCAAGCGAGCCGTCCCGCGAGCGCGCCGCCGCTGTCGTGGAAGGACGCGCTGGCGCTCGAGCTCGCGGGGATCGAGCGGCGGCTCGGCACGATGCGCGGCGTGCTCGATGAGGAGCTGCACGGGCCGCTCGACGCGTTCGGGGAGAAGACGGCGGCGACGGTCGCCGCGGCCCTCGCCGGCGACGCCGAGGAGGCGGAGCGGCTCGCCGGGGAGCTGAAGGAGCAGGCGCAGGCGCTCCGGACCGACTACGTGCCGCGTGACGCGGGCGCGCCCGAGAAGGGCGGCGTCGAGCTCGTCCCGCAGCGCAGCTATCCGGCGCTGGAGGCGACGACGTGGGGCGAGGTGTTCTTCATGTGGCTGTGGGCGCTCGTGCTCGCGTGGCCGCTGTGGAACCGGCTCGTCAACCGCGTCGTGCTCCGGCGCGACCGCGAGCGCATCCGGCGCTGGCGCAAGGGCAAGTGGATCGCGGTGCTCGGCTCGTCCGCGATCGTCGCCGCGCTCTGGGCCGTGCTCGTCGGCGGCGAGATGACCTTCGACAGCTCGCCGTTCAAGGAGCGGTTGACGGCCGGCGAGATCGTCGCGAGCGACGTCGTCTTCGCGCCGGTCGCGATGGGCTTCGCCGAGAACAGCCTCGAGGAGCGCTTCCGGCCGCCGACGTGGCACGGCGACGCGGAGATCTCGCTCGAGGGCTACTACGTGCGCGGGCCGCGCAAGCCGGAGGCGGACGCCGTCACCGGGCACCGCCAACCGCCGAAGCAGGTGCGGGTCGAATACGCCGAGCCGGAGCTCAACTCGCCGTGGCGCCACGTCCTCGGCACGGACTCGATGGGCCGCAACCTGCTCGTGCGGCTCCTGTACGGCGGCCGCATCAGCCTCGCGATCGGGATCCTCTCGACCGTGCTGCTCGTGATCATCGGCGTCGCGATCGGCTCGTTCGCGGGCTACTTCGGCGGACGCACGGACATGGTCGTCTCCCGCATCATCGAGATCTTCCAGTCGTTCCCGGCGTTCTTCCTGATCCTCACTGCGGTCGCGCTGATCCCCGCTGACAAGATCCACCCGATCTTCGCGATCGTCTTCTTCATCGCGATCGTGCGCTGGACCGGCGTCGCGCGCCTCGTGCGCGGCGAGTTCCTGCGCTTGAAGGAGCAGGACTTCGTCATGGCGTCGCGCGCGCTCGGTTGCTCGGCGCCGCGCGTGATCTTCCGCCACGTGCTGCCGAACGCGCTCGGGCCCGTGCTCGTCGCCGGCGCGTTCTCCGTCGCCGCGGGCATCCTGACCGAATCGGCGATCTCGTTCCTCGGCCTCGGCATCAAACTCCCGATCCCGTCGTGGGGCTCGGTGCTCAACGAGGCTCGCGGCTCGGCGGAGTACTGGTGGGTGCAGATCTTCCCCGGCTTCCTGATCTTCCTGACGGTGTTCTGCTACAACGTCGTCGGCGAGGGCGTGCGCGACGCGCTGGATCCCAAGCGCAAGGTATGAAGCGCAACGCATGAGCGCCGACGTCCAACCGCTGCTCGAGCTGCGCGACCTGCGCACGTACTTCTTCAGCGAGGAAGGCGAGGCGCGCGCCGTCGACGGCGTGAGCTACAAGCTGCTGCCCGGCGAGACGCTCGGCGTCGTCGGCGAGTCCGGCTGCGGCAAGAGCGTGACCGCGCTCTCGATCATGCGGCTCGTGCCCGACCCGCCCGGACGCATCGTCGGCGGGCAGGTGCTGTTCCGCGGCCGCGATCTGTTGAAGCTCTCCGAGAGCGAGATGCGGCGCGTGCGCGGCAACGACATCGCGATGATCTTCCAGGAGCCGATGACCGCGCTGAACCCGGTCTACACGGTCGGGAACCAGATCGTCGAGGCTGTGCGGCTGCACCAGGGGCTCGGCCGCGAGGCGGCGCGCGCGCGCGCGATCGAGATGCTCGAGCGCGTCGGCATCCCGAGCCCGCACGCGCGCGTCGACGAGTACCCGCACCAGATGTCGGGCGGCATGCGCCAGCGCGTCATGATCGCGATGGCGATGTCGTGCGACCCCGCGATCCTCATCGCGGACGAGCCGACGACCGCGCTCGACGTGACGATCCAGGCGCAGATCCTCGACCTGATCCGCGACCTCCAGCGCGACGCGGGGATGAGCGTGCTGCTCATCACGCACGATCTCGGGGTCGTCGCCGAGACCGCGCACCACGTCGCGGTGATGTACGCGGGCAAGGTCGTCGAGTACGCGCCGGTGGAGGAGCTGTTCGAGCGCCCGCGGCATCCGTACACGATCGGCCTGTTCCGCTCGCTCCCCGACCTCGCGGCGCCCGGCGAGCGGCTTTCGACGGTGCCCGGCATCGTTCCGAGCGCGTTCCACTTCCCGAGCGGCTGCCGCTTCCGCACGCGCTGCCCGATCGCCACCGACGTGTGCGCCGAGACGATACCCGAGCTCGAGCCGGCGCCGGCGAGCGCGACCGGCGCGACGACGGTCGGGCTGCGTCACACGGTCGCGTGCCACCACCTCGACGAGGCGGCGAAGCTGTGACCGCGGCGGATCGGAACGGACGAGCGACGGGCGAGCACCTGATCGAGGTGCGCGACCTGCGCAAGTACTTCCCGATCCACAAGGGCGTGCTCCACCGCCACGTCGGCGACGTCAAGGCAGTCGACGGCGTGTCGTTCCACGTCGGCCGCGGCGAGACGCTCTCGCTCGTCGGCGAGTCCGGCTGCGGCAAGACGACGGCCGGCCGCTCGCTCCTGCGGCTGATCGAGCCGAGCGGCGGCGAGGCCTGGTTCGCCAAGAGCCCCGGCGACGCACCGCGCGACCTGTTCCAGCTCGGCTACCGCGCGATGCGCGCGGCGCGGCGCGAGCTCCAGATCGTGTTCCAGGACCCGTTCGCGAGCCTGAACCCGCGGCTGACGGTCGGCCAGATCGTCGCCGAGCCGCTGCGCGTGCACCGGATCGTGCGGGGGACCGCGCTCGACGAGCGGGTCGAGCAGCTCCTCGAGCGCGTCGGCATCCGTCCCGAGGCGGGGAACCGCTTCCCGCACGAGTTCTCGGGCGGCCAGCGCCAGCGGATCGGCATCGCGCGCGCGCTCGCGCTCGATCCGTCGTTCATCGTGTGCGACGAGGCGGTCAGCGCGCTCGACGTCTCGATCCAGGCCCAGGTGATCAACCTGCTGAAGGATCTCCAGCAAGAGCGCGGCCTGTCCTACCTGTTCATCGCCCACGACCTGTCGGTCGTGAAGTACCTCTCGGACCGCATCGCGGTCATGTATCTGGGACGTATCGTCGAGACCGGCACCCGCGAGGACGTCTTCGAGCGGGCGGCGCACCCGTACACGCAAGCGCTGCTCTCCGCCGTCCCGCGGCCGGACCCGCGCCGCAAGAAGGAGCGCGTCGTGCTCACCGGCGACGTACCCTCGCCGATCAATCCCCCCAGCGGTTGCCACTTCCGCACGCGCTGCCCGCTCGCCGAGCCGCGCTGCGCGGAGGTCTATCCGCAAACCGTTCAGCTCAGCGACACCCACTCCGCGGCGTGCCACGTCACGGCACCCGCATCCGCACCCGCCCGGAGCCCGATTCCAACGCCATGAACTTTCCTCTCAGCCGCACAGTCCTCGCTCTCGCCGCGCTCGGAGCGCTGGCTGCCTGCGGTCCCACGCAGGACGCGTCCGAGAAGGGGCTCACCGTGCTCCACGTCCCGATGCGCACCGACGGGCCCAACTCGCTCGACCCGGTGCAGGGATCGACGACGTACGACAACGTCGCGTGCAGCCAGATCTTCCAGACGCTGCTCCAGTACGCGTACCTGAAAGAGCCGTTGGAGCTCGAGCCGCTGCTCCTCGCGGAGATGCCGAAGACCGAGGACGAAGGCAAGTCGTACTCCTTCCGCCTCAAGAAGGGCGTCCGCTTCCACGACAACGCCTGCTGGCCCGACGGAAAGGGCCGCGAGCTCGTTGCGGGCGACGTCTTCTACTCGTGGAAACGCATGGCCGACAACCGCAACAAGGTGAACGGCTGGTGGCTCTACGAGAACACGATCGTTGGATTCGACGACTACAAGAACGAGCAGAACGCCGCGGTGCTCGCGGGCGAAGAATTCGACTACGACGCCGAGGTCGCCGGGATGCGCATCATCGACGACTATGCGTTCGAGGTCGAGCTCGTCGAGCCCGTGCAACGCTTTCCGTGGGTGCTGGCGATGTTCCAAACGGCAGTCGTGCCGCGCGAGGCGGTCGAGCACTACGGCGAGACGCTCCCGCGCAACCCGGTCGGGACCGGACCGTTCATGATGGAGGAGTGGGTTCAGGGCAAGAGCCTCTCGCTCGTCCGCAACCCGAACTACCACGAAGACCTGTATCCGAGCGAGTTCACGCCGAGCTACGTCGACGAGAGCTACGTCGAGGACGCGGGCAAGCAGCTCCCGCTCGCCGACCGCGTCGAGATCACGATGTTCGTGGAGTCGCAGCCGCGGTGGCTTGCGTTCCAGAGCGGCAAGATCGACTACATCCAGGTCCCGTCGGAGAACTACGAGGAGGCGTACAACAAGCGGACGGGCGAGCTACGCCCCGACTACCGGGACCGGGGCATCGTGAACCACGACGTGCAGTTGCTCGACTTCATCTTCCGCGCCTTCAACATGGACGACGAGCTCCTCGGCGGCTACGACGACAAGCGTCGTGCGCTGCGCCAAGCGATCGCGTATGCCATCGACGTCGAGGAGATCAACCGGACCTTCTACAACGACACGCCGATCCTGTACGACGGGATGATCCCGCCCGGCATGGATGGCTTCCCGGAGAACGGCAACGGGCCGATCAGCTACCGCCGGCTCGAGCTCGACAAGGCTCGGCAGAAGCTCGTCGAGGCGGGCTACCCCGGCGGCGAGGGCCTGCCGCCGATCCAGTTGTGGACGAGCCGCGGCGAGAACAGTCCCGAGCAAGTCGAGCTGATCCAGCGGCAGCTCGGCGAGGCCGGCATCAGGGTGGAAGCGCGCCTCGTCGACTTCTCGCAGCTCATGGAGGCGCTCGACAGCAAGCAGGCGCAGATGTTCTCGTACGCGTGGGGCTCGGACTACCCCGACGCGGAGAACAACCTCGCGCTCTTCTACGGGCCGAACGAGTCGCCCGGCAACAACAGCTTCAACTACAAGAGTGACGAGTTCGACCGAATGTACGAGGAGCTGCGGCTCATGCCCGTCGGGCCACGACGCGCCGAGCTCATTCGCACGATGCGTGACATGGTCATGGCGGACTGCGTCTTCGCGGGGTCGCAGGCGCGCGTGCGAAACTACCTCGCACACCCGTGGCTCGTGAACTTCAAGCCGAACGAGGTGTTCTACAACTGGCTCAAGTACGTCGACGTCGACGAGAGCAAGCGCGTCCAGGGCTGACCGGGTCGACGTAGAACCAGTTCGATGTGGAACTACGTCGTGCGCCGGCTGCTCTACAACGTGCCGGTGTTCCTCGGGATCATCCTTTTCCTCATGCTGGCGATCCGGGTCAAGGACCCGATCCCGGCGATGCTGGGCAAGGGTGCGACCGAGCAGGCGTACGAGGATCTCGAGCGCGAGCTCGGGCTGGACCGGCCGTTCCCGATCCAGTACCTGAGCTTCGTCGGCGACTTCGTCACGCTCGACTTCGATCAGCAGAGCTGGGGCCAGCGCGGCCGCACGGTGGGGGCCGTGATCGCCGACGCGATCCCCCCCAGCCTCGCGATCACGGCGCCCGCGCTCTTCCTGACGACGCTGGTGTCGATCTGCGTCGCGCTCGTGTCCGCGTACTATCGCGGGCGCGTCCTCGACAAGGTGCTCGTGTTCTGCGCCGTCCTCGGCATGAGCGTCAGCTTCCTGGTCTACATCATCCTCGGCCAGTACTTCGGCGCCTACAAGCTGAACCAGGTGCTCGGGCCGGGCGACGAGCTGTTCCAGATCTCCGGATACGAGGGCTGGGCGCAGTGGGCGTCGTACTGCGCTCTGCCCGTGCTCATCTCGGTCGTCGTCGCGATGGGCTACGACACGCGCTTCTACCGCGCGGTGATGGTCGAGGAGTCGACGCGCGACTACATCGTCACGGCGATGGCGAAGGGCGCGTCGAAGCGCAAGATCATGTTCGTCCACATGCTCAAGAACGCGCTCATTCCGATCATCACGCGCGTGATGATCACTCTGCCGTTCCTGATCATGGGGTCGTTCCTGCTCGAGATGTACTTCTCGATCCCGGGCCTCGGGCGCACGCTCATCACGGCGATCGGCGCGGCGGACTTCCCGCTGATCCAGGCGATCAGCGCCGTGTTCGCAGTGATCTTCATCGTGTCGAACGTCCTGACCGACGTGTTGTACGCGCTCGTCGATCCGCGCGTGAGGCTGTCCTGATGCTGCGCCGTTTCATGCGCACGCGCGGCGCGCGCAAGTTCAAGAAGAACCGCACCGCGCTCGTCGCGACCGCCGTCATCGGCGTCTACTTCGTCGCGGCGCTCGCGATCCTGTTCTTCGACGTCGTCACCGTCGACGACACCGTACAGCGCGTCGGCCCGAGCGCCGTCCCCGGTTTCTTCGCCGAGGCGACGCCGGAGAAGCGCCTCGCCGACGCCGAATCGCACCTCGCCCGAGTCGACACCGCGCTCGGCGCTTCGGAGCCCGAGTCCGCGCTCTCCGAGGTCGCGTACGCGGAGCGCGAGCTCGCCTCGACCGATCCCGAGGTGGTCGCTCCGCTCGTCGCGCGCGGTCTGGCGGCCGTCGACGAGCTCGGCCGCGTGGACGATCTCGACACCCAGCCGGAGCTCTGGCCGGAGCTCGCGCGGCTGGAGGCGCTGGCCGACGAGCTGTTCGCGCCGCTCGAGGGCTGGGACTCGTTCGTCTACGACGCGCGCCTGATCCTCGGCACCGACCGCCAGGGCCGCTCGATCTCCTTCCGCGCGCTCTACGCCGTCAAGATCGCCGTGCAGATCGGCGTCGTCACGTCGCTGATCTCCGTGCTGCTCGGCGGAGTGCTCGGCGCGGCAGCCGGCTTCCTCGGCGGTTGGGTCGACGCGTTCGTCATCTGGCTCTACTCGACGTTCTCCTCGATCCCGTACCTCGTGCTGCTCGTCGTCGTCGCGTACATCTTCCAAGGCGGGCCGTACGACGCGACGCTGCTGCCCGTGTACGTCGCCTTCTGCACGACCTTCTGGATCGGCACGTGCCGCGTCGTGCGTGGCGAGGCGCTCAAGCTGAAGGAGCTCGAGTACGTGCAGGCGGCGACTGCGGTGGGCTTCGGCCGCTGGTACATCCTGCTCAAGCACGTGCTGCCGAACACGGCGCACCTGATGTTCATCAACTTCTCGCTCATCTTCATCGGCGCGATCAAGTCCGAGGTGATCCTGTCGTTCCTCGGGCTGGGCGTGAAGAGCGGCTCGAGCTGGGGCATCATGATCAGCCAGTCGCGGCACGAGGTGATCAACGGCTTCTTCTGGCAGATCGGGGCCGCCACCGCGTTCATGTTCGGCCTCGTGCTCGCGTTCAACGTCTTCACCGACGCGCTCCAGGACGCGCTGGACCCCAAGCACGTGCAGAGCTGATGGAGCCCGAGCGCAAGACAGTCCTCCAGGTGCGGCACCTGACGACGTCGTTCCGCACCGATGCGGGGCTCGTCACGGCGGTCGACGATCTGTCGTTCGACGTGCGCGCGGGCGAGACGCTCGGCATCGTCGGCGAGTCCGGCTGCGGGAAGACCGTCACGTCGAAGTCGATCATGCGGCTCTTGCCGGACCATCTGACCGTGTACGGCGACGAGAGCCGCGTGATGTTCGACGGCGTCGACCTGTTGCACGCGGACCAGTCCGAGATGCGCGCGATCCGCGGCGCCCGCATCGCGATGATCTTCCAGGAGCCGATGACGTCGCTGAACCCGGTGTTCACCGTCGGCTGGCAGATCGACGAGGCCTTGCGCTACCACACCGACCTCGACAAGGCCGGCCGCCGCGAGCGTGCGATCGAGATGTTGCGCCTGGTCGAGATGCCCAACCCCGAGAAGCGGATCCGCGAGTACCCGCACCAGCTCTCGGGCGGCATGCGCCAGCGCGTGATGATCGCGATGGCGCTGTGCTGCGAGCCCGACATCTTGATCGCGGACGAGCCGACGACCGCGCTCGACGTCACGATCCAGGCCCAGATCCTGCGTTTGATGCAGCAACTCGAGGAGCGCCTCGACACGGCGATCGTGCTCATCACGCACGACCTCGGCGTCGTCGCGCAGGTGTGCGACCGCGTGATGGTCATGTACGCGGGCCGCGCGATCGAGAAGGCGCCGATTCGCGACCTCTTCCACGCGCCGCGCCATCCGTACACGCGCGCGCTGCTCGACTCGATCCCGCGGGCCGGCAAGCGCGAGCACGGCCGGCGTCTCCCGACGATCGCCGGCATCGTCCCGAGCTTGACCGAGCTGCCCGTCGGCTGCCGGTTCCAGGATCGCTGCGCGTACCGCGATCAGCGCTGCGTCGACGTCGAGCCCGAGCTCGACGCGTTCGCCGGCGGCCGCGCGGTGCGCTGCCACTATCCGCTCGAGACCGTCGAGCAGGGGCACTGATGGCTTTCCTCGAGGTCGAGAACCTGGTCAAGCACTTCCCGGTGCGCGGCGGGATCTTGAACCGCGTCGTGTCGCGCGTGCACGCCGTCAACGGCGTCTCGTTCCACGTCGACCGCGGCGAGACGTTGGGCGTCGTGGGGGAGTCCGGCTGCGGCAAGTCGACGCTCGGCAAGTGCGTCATTCGGTTGCACGATCCGACGAGCGGGTCGGTGTGGTTCGACGGCGTCGACATCACCGAGCTCGACCACGGCGAGCTGATGCCGTTCCGGCGGCGGATGCAGATCATCTTCCAGGACCCGTACTCGTCGCTGAACCCGCGGCTGACCGTCGACGCGCTCCTGAAGGAGGTGACGCGCTTCCACAAGGTCGTCGATCCCGCCGAGATGGACGACTACGTCCAGCAACTCGTCACCAAGGTCGGCCTGCGCGCCGACGCGCGGCCGAAGTTCCCGCACGAGTTCTCCGGCGGCCAGCGCCAGCGCATCGGCATCGCGCGCGCGCTCGCCCTGAACCCCGACTTCATCGTGGCGGACGAGCCGGTCTCCGCGCTCGACGTCTCGATCCAGGCGCAGGTCCTCAACCTGATGATGGACCTCAAGGACGAGCTCGGCCTCACGCTGTTGTTCGTCTCGCACGACCTCAAGGTCGTCGAGCACTTCTGCGACCGCGTCGTCGTGATGTACCTCGGCTACGTCGTCGAGGAGCTCTCGTGCGACGAGCTCTACGAGAACGCACAGCACCCCTACACACAGGCGCTGCTGGGCGCCATCCCGATCAACGACCCCGCCGAGCGCCGCGAGCTCACCGTTCTGAAGGGCGACGTCCCCAGCCCGTTCGATCTGCCGCCCGGTTGCCCGTTCGCCGGCCGCTGCCCGCTCGTCCAGCCGCACTGCCGCGACGCGATGCCGCCGCTCGAGCGCAAGAGCAGCGGGCACCTCGTCGCGTGCTACGAGGTGGAGTGAGCGCGCGGACAGTCCGAACGCGGGCGCAGCGCTCTCAGCGGACGCCGTACGTCTCGCGCAGGATCTCGCGCAGCTCGCGGAAATCGTCGACGACGTGGTGGGGCTCGGGGTCTTCCGCGCGCGGGAGGCGCTTCGCTGCGCGGCGCGCCCACACGGTGATCATCCCGAGCGCGAGCGGGGGAGCGACGTCGTGCTCGACGTTGTCGCCGACGTACATCACGTCGCTCGCCGGGAGGCGCAGGTCCTTGAGCGCGACCTGGTAGAGCTTCGGGTTCGGCTTCGAGATGCCGATCTGGTCCGAGATGAAGATCGCGCGCGGGTCGAGGTAGGGGACGAGCCCGAGCCGGACGAGCTTCTCCGCCTGCTTGGCCGTCCAGCCGTGCGTGACGACGCCCGTGATGATGCCCGCCGCGTTCAGGTCGGTGAGCAGCGGGTACACGTCGTCGAACGGCGCGAGCTCCTTGAACTTCGTGTCGTGGTAGGCGACGACGCCCGCCGCGACGACCATCGCCGGGTTGCGGCGCGCGAGCGACTCGGGCCGGAGCCGCTGGAGGAGCTTGTCGAAGTGGTGGTCGTAGTTCGACGAGAACTCGGCGATCACCTCCTCGAGCTCGCGCATGACCTGCTCCTCGGGCAGCTCGAGCCCGGCCTCGACCATCGCGCGCACCGCGTTCTGACGTGCGCGCTGCGCGAACGCCGTCGTCGAGAACAGCGTGTCGTCGATGTCGAAGAGGACGGCGCGCAGCGTCATGGCGGGGTGGGAACGCGAAAGGGGCCGGTCGACGCGCTGCCGACCGGCCCCCTCTGAATCGCGAGGCGGCGTCGTCAGCGCGTCTCGAAGGCCTGGAGCTCTTCCTTCACGTCGGTGATCCAGGCGCGGAGCATGATCATCAGGCTCTGGCGCTCGTCGTTGTAGGCCTCCTCCTTGAAGAAGAAGCCGACGACGGGGATGTTCGCCAGCCACGGCACCTCGGCGCGCCGCTCGATGTTGCGGATGCGCGAGAGGCCGCCGAGCAGGATCGAGCCGCCGTCCGGCACGACCGCCGTCGTGAACACGCTCTGCACCTGCAGCTCGGGGAGCTGGAACTCGACCGGCGACGTCTGGCCGCCCAGCGTCGTCGAGAAGTTCTCGAGCGCGACGACCTCGGCGACCGTCGGCTGGATCTCGAGCGTGAGGTACTTGCGGCTGTGGTGGATCGTCGGCTGGACGTCGAGCACGACGCCTTCGATCAAGACGTTGATCTGCGGGTCGGCGACCGCCTCGAACTGGGCGACCTCGACATCGAAGTCTTGGATGTACGCGCGCTGGTTTAGCACCGTCACGTACGCACGCTGCGTGTTGTGCACCGAGAGGATCTGGTCGTTGACCAGCTCGATGTTCTGCTGCTTCTCGACCGCCCGCAGGATCATGGACACCTGCGCGTCGTCGAGCAGCGTCCACTGCAGCGTCAGCGCGCCCTCGTTCGACAGCTTGTTGCCGGCGCCGGACTGCCACAGGTGGTTCGTCGCGGCCTTGAACTCGCCGTCCCCGCCGTCGTCGTAGAAGAAGCCCGCGGCGGGCGGCCCGGCGATGTTCGTGTCGCCCGTGCCGAAGTTGTCGAGACCCGCAGCGGCCATGTCCTCGAGGCCGTTCGTGATGTCGTCGAGGTCGGTGAACGGCACGTTCGGGTTGTCCAGGCCGCGGAACTCGACGCCGATCTCCTGGAGCCAGTTGTCCTCGACGGTGAGGAACTTCGACTCGATCGTCACGAGCGACGAGCTGAAGCGGCGCAGGTCCTCGAGGAAGCGGCGCACCTGGGACTGCACCTCGGGCGTGTGCACGACGATGAGGAAGCCCATCTCCGCGTTGATCGACACGCCCTCGGCGTCCCACGAGCCGGGCGCGACGTTCTCCTGGACGAGCGCGGCGAGCGCGTCCTCCTCAATGATCACCGGGCGCTCTCCGACGGCGCCGAAGGGGCCGTTGCCGTCGTCGTCCTCCATCTCGTCGAGCAGACGGATGCGATCGATGCGCGGGCCGAAGAACTCGGTGAGCCCGAAGATCAGGTCCTGGACGTCGTGGTTGTAGATGATCGGCCGCCCGCGCGCCTTCTCGCGGGTCGTGATGATCACGGTCTCGTAGCGGACCGTCCACGTCACTTCCTCGCCGGCCTGGGCGGTGATGATGTTGAGCGCGTCCTCGACCGTGATCGGGTTCTGCATCCGGAACGTGAAGACCACGCCCTCGTCGATCGCGGCCTCTTCGGCGAGCTCGTGCACGACGAGCGGCAGGCCCGTCATGAGCTGGATCGTCGAGATCACCCGGCGCAGGCTCTCCTCGTCCTCCATCTCGAGGCCCCGGATGCGCGTCGTCGCCAGGCGGTCGCGCAGCGCCACCTCGGTCGGGTCGACCGTGCGCGAGAGGTCGATGCCGGGCCGCGACTTGCGCAGCTCGGTGATCTCGGCCCAATAGCCGGGATCGGGATGCCGCACGATGTCGATCCACGGCACCTCGTTGGCGCGCATCTCCTCTTCCCAGCGCTTGAACGACTCGCGCTTGCGCTGGACGTACTCGTCGCGGACCTTGATCCGGCCGGCGCGGAACGCGGCGTCGCGGATCTCGCGCGCGCGGTCGTTGCGCGGGTCGACGCGCAGCGCCTCCTCCGCGGCGTCCATCGCGTCCTCGTAGCGCGCCATCTCGAACGCGTCGATCGCGCGCTGGATCATCTGGTTGATCGCGCGCTGGCGCCGGTCGCGCTCGGCCTCCTCCTCGCCGCGGAGCTGCTGGAGCGAGGCGCGCGCCTCGCTCTCGCGCTCGGCCGCCAGCGCGGCCTGGCGCTCGGCCCGCGCGCGCTCGAGCATGGTCTGCGCGGCGGTGTCGAGGCCTTGCCAGTCGACGCTGGCAGGCGCCCAGCGGATGTGGTCGAGCGCGAGCGTGAGCTCGGCGACCGCACCGTCGTAGTCGCCGCGGGCGAGCATGAGCTCGGCCTGCTGCACGCTCTCGCGCGCGTCGGCCAGGAGCTGCTGCATGCGGATCGAGTGCGACTGCTCGAGCTCCTGGGCGAGCGTCTGGATCTCCGCGTCCGGACGGCCGAGCAGCGCTGCGATCTCGGTGTACATGCGCTTCGCGCGCAGGTTGTCACCATCGATCGACAGCGCCTTCTCGATCTCGGCGAGCGCGTCCTCGAGACGCAACTGCGAGCGGAACGACTCGGCGTTCGCGAGCGCCTGCTCGACGAGCAGAGCGGCCTTCTGCTCTTCGAGCGTCAGCCGCTCCCACTCCTGCTCGAGGAAGTCGTCGCCGGTCGGGTCCTGGCGTGGCGGTCGCGTTGAAGCCTCGAGCGGATCGACGCCCGCGGTCTCGGGCGCCGGTGCCGGCGGGTCTTCGTCGCGCGTCGTCGAGTTGCACGCGACGACGAGCGGGAGGGCGCACACCAGAGGAGCGATGCCGATGTTCCTCATCGGGAAATCTTCGCGAGGTCTGTGGGGGAATCCGGGGCGCGTCCGGCGGACCGCGGCGCGACGAGCGAGCGCTGGGCCGGTCGGGCGAGGCAGGGCCGGGGGACGGGAGGGAGCGGACCGGACAGCCGCGAACAGCGAGCAGGGAAGGCGGTCGTTCGGGGACGCGCGGGCAAGCTGGCACCCGCCGCAAGGGTCGGGAACCTTAGCAGGCTCCCGGCTCCGCGGTCAAAGCATCCCTGTAAAAACAACCCCTTCGCTTCCAAGGACTTAGCTCGGCTGGAGCACCGGCCGGAAGCGCCGCGTCGAGGCTCTCCGAGCGCGCGCGGCACGACGTTCGCGTCGCCGCGCGCCATGCGTCGACGCGCGCATCGGTGCGCACATCGTCGCGCGTCGCAGGGGGCTTCGATGGGGCGGATCGAGACCGGTGGGGGACGTCTCGCGGCGTCCGGGGAAGCTACCGCGGCCGGCGACCGAAGTAACCGTGAGGTTCAACCGTCGACGGTCAGTCGTCGTTCAGCCGTCGACGGCCAGTCGTCCGACGGTCCGGCGGTCAGTCGTCCGACGTTCAGTCGTCGACGGCGCCGGTGAAGGCGATCGACGTGAAGCCCGCGCCGGCGAGGGCGTCGAGCACGCCGACGACGTCGGCGTAGACCGTCCCGGGCCCGGGCTCGAGCGTCGCGTCGCCGTCGCCGTCCGCGCCGGCGGCGCGCAGCGCGCGCAAGCGTTCGGCGAGCGAGTCGAGCTCGCCGCTGCGGTGCGGGCCGACGGTGTACTCGAGCCGGCGGCCGACGAGTTGGAAGCGGCCCGAGCCGCCCCAGGGCAGCGACGCATCGCGCGCGTCGCGCCGCTCGCCGGCGTCGACGACGCGGATCGCGACGTCGACGCGCGTGTCGATCTCGGCGCGGCGGTCGTTCACGCCGGCGTCCTTGGGCAGGAACGCGCTCAGCTTCCCCTCGAGCGTCTTGAAGCGGATCGTGCACAGGAAGAACACGAGCAGCAGGAAGGTGACGTCGATCATCGGCGTCATCTCGAGCTCGATCTCGCGGCTCCGGTGGTCCTTCGCTCGTCGCATCGTTCGTCTCCGTGGCGGGGGGCCCGGTCCGACGTCCGCAAGAGCTACCTGGCGGGCGCGGCGCGGATACGGCGCAGCCAGCTCTTCGAGGGCTCCCGGAACGGCGAAGGCTCCCGAAACGGCGAAGGGCGGGCCGCCTCTCCGGCGACCCGCCCTCGGTCCAGTCCACGCGCCGAATTCGCCGCGCGCCCTTCGGGGCGCCGGCGTCGGCTGCTATTCCTCGTAGGAGCCGACGAACGTGACCGAGTCGAAGTCCGCTTCGAGCACCGCGTCGAGCACGCCGACGACGTCGGCGTAGACGACGCCCTTGCGCGGGTCGATCGTCGTGTCCTGCTCCGGATCGGCGTCGTGCAGCGTAATGAGGCGCTTGCGCACGTCCTCGAGGCTGTCGGTCTTGTACGGCCCGATCGAGTAGGTGAGCTCGCGGCCGGTGTACTTCCAGCGCCCCGTTCCGCTCCAAGGCTCGGTCTTGGTCTTGTCGCGCGGGTCGACCTTGCGGCCCTCGTTCTTCACGCGGATCTGGATCTCGATCTTGTCCTTCGGCTCCGCCTGCGTGGTGTTGACGCCGACGTCCTTGGGCAGGAACGCGTTCAGCTTGCCCTCGAGCGTTTTGAACTTGATCGTGCACAGGAAGAAGATCAGCAAGAGGAAGGTGACGTCGATCATCGGCGTCATCTCCAGCTCGCAGTCGTCTTTGGCGATGTCTTGCAGAATGGACATGGTTCAGCTCCTCGGCGTGCTCACGGGGACACGTCGTCGTCGGATTTGTCTTCCTTCGCCGCGAGCTGCAGTTGCCAGATCTGGATCCCCTCTTTGCCGCAGATCTCCATCAGCTTCTGGACGTACTTGAACGGTGTGTTCTCGTCCGCACGCACGAGCACCGGCTCGTCGGGCAGGTCCTTGCCCAGGCCCGCGTCGAACTTCTTCTTCATGCGGTCGGCGACGAGCGTGAGCCACACCTCGAGCGCCTTGAAGCCGTCGTCCCGCTCCGGGTCGTAGACGGACGAGCGCTTCACCATCATCTGTCCGCTGGGGAGGATGTTGACGATCGGGCGCCACTCGTCCGCCTTCGGCTTGTCCGGGACGCAGGTGACCGCGACGGGCAGCTCGAGGTCCTCGAGCTCCTGCTGGGTGAGGTCGGTGATCACCATGAAGAAGATGATGAGCAAGAACACGACGTCGATCATCGGCGTCATGTTCATGTCCATCTCCGTCTGGGCGTCGTGCTTGTTCAGGTTCATCGCGGACTGCCTTTCGCGCGCGGCGAGGCTTCGTTGCAGGGTCTGGCTCGGCGAGGCGGCGTGTGCCGCCCCGCCGTGGGTTCGCTCGTTCGGACGATCAGGTCGCGGGGCGGAAGCGCTCGAAGAGGTCTTCCACGATCGCGCCGACCTCGATCACCGACTTGATCAGGTTGTTGCGCAGGTAGGCGAACGCGCCCGTCGTCGGGATGGCGACGATCAGGCCGAACATCGTCGTGAGCAGCGCCTGCGAGATGCCGTCGGCGAGCTCGGCGGGCTCGGCCTGGCCCTGCGTGGTCGCGATGACCTTGAAGGACGCGATCATGCCGGCCACCGTGCCGAGCAGACCCATCATGGGCGCGACGTTCGCGATCAGGGACAGCCAGCCGATCTTCTGGTGCAGCTTGACCGCCTCCTCGTCGCCCATCTCCTCGATCGATTTCTCGATCACGTCGAACGGGTGGCCGATCTTCGAGATGCCGGCGGCGCAGATGCGCGTGAAGAAGCTCGGCTCGCTCTCGCACAGCTCCATCGCCTCTTGGAACTGCTCCTCGTCGAACAGCGAGTGGATCTCGTCGACGAGGTCCGGCGGCGCGAGCTTGTCGCGCTTGAGCGAGACGAAGTTCTCGATGATCACCGCGAGCGCGACGACGGAGAGAGCGAGGATCAGCCAGCCGATGACGCCGGACTGTTGCAGCGTCTCGCCGAGCGACGTTTCGACCTCCGGGGCGCCGTTCTGGGCCAGGACCGGGGCGGCCATGACGAAGAGGACCGCGACCAGGGGCAGGGCGCGGTGGCCGAGCGCGATCGCGCGGGCGAGGATCTCACGGGGTTTCATCGGACTCCTGAGGGAACGGGGATCTGGGGCAGGGTTGAGGGACGTCCGAGGCGTGGGGGCCCCGGGTTGGTTCGTTCTTCGGGTCGGCTGGATCGTCTCAGAGCGTCGCGAGCTTCTCCTGTGCGCCCGCGAGCGCGGGCGTGTCGCCGTAGCGGGCGACGACGGCTTCGAGCAGCGCGCGCGCGCTCTCCTTCGCGTTCTTGTCGCCCAGGCGCAGCGTGCACTCGGCGAGGCCGACCATCGCGCGCGCGACGCGGTCGCGATCGGTGTGGTCGAGCGCGGAGACGGTCGCGAACTCGAGCTGCGCCTCGCGCACCGCGCCCTCGGCGAGCAGCGCCGCGGCCTTGCCGAGCCGCGCGCCGTTCACGTCCTCGCCGGACCCGCTCGTGAGCGAGCGCTCGAAGAACGTCTTCGCCTGCGCGGCGGAGCCCGACGCGAGCATGCAGAAGCCCTCGCCGAGCCGCGCGCGTGCCGCGAGCTGGTCGAGCTCGTGCTTGCGCGGATCGGCCGGATCGACGCTCCCGGCGGCGTTCATCACCGCCGAGCGCAGTTGCGTGTACGCCGTCCGCGCCGCGTCGGTCTCGCCCGCGTCGAGGTGCGCCTGCGCGCCGCGCAGCCCCGCGCGGTAGCACAGCACGAGGTCGTACCCGGTCGTCGGCTTGCCGTCCTTCTCCTCGCCGAACAGCGCGAGGTACTCCTGGGCCGCGGCCGACGCGTCGCCAGCGAGGTGCATCGCCCGCGCGCGCAGGTAGCGCGCCTCCGGCACGTCGCGGTTGCTCGGGTGGTCCGACAGGAAGCGGTCGAGCTCATCGCGCGCCTCCGCGAACAGGTTCTGGTCGCTCGCGCCGCCCTTCATCAAGGCCTCGGCCGCGCGCAGGCGAGCGAGCGCCTGGACGACGTCCCGGGTCCCCGCGTCGGTCGCCGCGATGCGGAAGCTCGCCGCCGCGTTCGCGAAGTCGCTGCGGTCGAAGTACGCGTCCCCGTCCTTGAAGGAGCGCGGCACGTCGCCGAAGACGATCCGTTCGACCTCCGCGGTCGGGTACTTGCGCTCGCGGCCGTCCTCCTCGACGACGACCTCCGCGAGCCCGTTCTGCTTGACGATGCCCGAGCGGACGACGGTCCCGCTGTTGCGCGTCACGAAGATCTGGTCCGCGCGGGCCGCGCGCTCCTGGGCCTGGGCCGGCTCGGCCGCGAAGGGCAAGGCGGCTAGCGCCAGCGCCGCCAGCGCGGCGAAGCGCGGAGCCGACGGAGTGAGAGCGGGTCCGCGACGGGGCGTGGGACGATCCATGGCTGCGGAGGGCGGGGTATTCTAGCGGGGTGGGGAGGGGTCACAACCCCTTCGTCGGAGCGGGGATAGGTCGAGTCGCCGCGAGCGCGAGCCGGCCCCCACCAGCGGAGGTACTCGCGCTCGGGGCGTCGGTTTCAAAGCAGCTTGCGCGAGAGCCAGATGAACCGGCGCTGGACCGTCGCGTCGCCGCCGCACGCTTCGGCCATGCCGGCGGTCGCGGGCCCGCCCTCGAACGTCTCGCCGAGGTTCGTCTGCAGGGAGGCGATCAGGTCCTTCACGACCGTGCGCTTGTTCGAGTCGATCAGGCTCCACTGGTAGTAGAGGTACGCCTGGTGGAACTTCAGGTCGTACCACTCGCACGTCCAGGTGTCGGACGCCAAGACCACCTTGGCCCACCACTTCGTCGCGAGATCGAGGTTCTCCGCGCCGCCGACTCCCGGGTGCTCGACGATCTCGTTCGGACCGCCGTCGACCCAGCCGCCGAGCGCGCGACAGAAGTCCTCGACCGTGCTGCTCGTCGGCCGGCGCGGCGGGTTCGTCTCGTCGATCGGCGGCATGAGCGGCGCGAGCACCGCGTACGCCCCGCGCACGTCCTCGAGCTCGAGCAGCACGTGGCCGAGGTCGGGGTTGACGAACTTGTAGAGGTCGTCCGCCCGCTCCTGCTCGCCCCCGAACTTCGTGACGATCAGCTCGAGCGTCTCTTTCGCCTGTTCCCATGCCTCGACGTCCATCCACAGCTTGGACTCCTCGCGCAGGCGCACGAAGTCGGGCGCCGACGCCAGGTCGTTCGAGAGCGAGAGGAGCTCCGCCATCTGGCGCGTGATCGAGCGCTTGCTCGCGTCGTCCGTCGCCTTGGCGAGCTCTTCCTGGAGCACGAGGTAGATCGCCATCGCGGCGGCGCCGGTCGCTTTCGCGGTGGGGAACGTCTCGACCAGCGTGGCGACCGTGCGCTTCGCCGCCTCGACGTCACCCTTCTCGAGGTACGCGAGGGTCGCGGCGTAGAGCGCCGCCGGCCCGTACGACGTCTGGCCCGGGAACTGCTCGTGGTAGTCCGCGTAGAGCTCGAGCACGCGGTCGCTGTCCTGCTGCTCGCGCGCGATCTTCCCGAGGTAGTACGTCGCCATCGCGCGCGCCTCGAGCCGGTACGCGCGGTGACGCTCGGTCGAGACCGTGTGCATCGGATCGGTGACGTACTCCTCGAGGTAGCGCTCGAGCTCCTCCTTCGCAGGCTCGGGCTGCTCGAGCTTCTCGAGGCACACCGCGGCATAGACCATCGCCTTCTCGCTGATCGGCTTGTTCGGCGGGATCTCCTGGAACTTCGCGCGCGCGGCGGCGAAGTCCTCCTGGTCCCACAGGCGCAACGCCTGGCGGAAGAGGATCTCCTCGGTGTCTTCGGTGACCGTCTGCGTGAGCAAGTCCTCGGCACGCTTCCACTGGGCTTCGAGCAACTGGTCCTGCGGCGCCCCGTTCTTGAGCTCGTTCGCCGCCGCGTACCAGGCCTGCACGTTCTTCGGGTGGAACTCGGGATCGCCCTGCCAGTTCTGCGCGCCCTCCTTGAACGCCATGCACGCTTCGACGGCGCGGTCCTGGCGCCGGTAGCTCATGCCGAGGAAGTACATCACCTTCCCGCCGAACTCCGTGCGCGTCGCGTCGTCCGCCTGGTCGAGCTCGGAGAGCATGCGCTTGAGGCCGTCGATCGCCTGGGGGAAGTTCTGCGCGTAGTACTCGCCCTGCGCGGCCTCGAACAGCACCGCGGGAGCGACGCGCACGCCGGGGCGGTTGGTCACGTCGGAGATCAGTTGCTGCGCACGGATCTGCAGCGTGTTGCGCTTGTTGTCGCGGTTGACGGTCTGCGCGATCGAGAGCGCGACGTCGTGCGCCTGGCGCTGGTTGCGCGCCAACACGTGGCCGGCGGCCTCCATCTCCTCGACCGTCGCGAACCACGCCAGGTCGGACTGCGAGCCGCCGACGTGGCCGCCCGCGTCGAGCAGCGTGCGCGCGACCGCGAGTAGCGCGAGGTATCCGAGCGGCCGGTTGAGGAGGAAGCCCTCCTGCTTCTGCAGGTTGTGGAAGTGCAGGCCGAGGTTGCAGGCGCCCGGCTTGTCGTCCGCGCGGACGTATGCGTCGAGCGCGCCCGGCAGCGCGAGCGACGCCAGCAGGAACATCTGGTCGAGCTCGGCCTTGGAGAGCTGCTCCTTGGACTGGACCCACGCGACGCCGCGCGGCATGAGCGTGTCGAGCACGAACTCGTAGAACACGACCGCTTCGCCGTACTGCTCCTGCGCGACCTTCGCCGAGCCGAGCTCGAGGAACCCGCGCAGCCCGAACCACGACTTCTCGCCCGCCGACAGCGCGAGGTCCTCGAGCTCCTGCTCCGCCTGCGTGAAGAAGAACGCCCCGTTGGTCGACGCCTTCGCCAGCGCGACCAGCATCTGGCCGCGGATGAGCTGCATGCCGAACTTGCGGTTCTGCTCCTCGAGCGTCTCCGCCGGCATGGTCTGCATGATGTCGGCGACGGTGCGCGCGGCCGTCGTGAGCGTGCCGACGATCTCCTCGCGGATCGCGTCCGCCTCCTCGCCGACCGCGTCCTCGAGCTCGAGCTCGAGCGCGCGCGCGTACGTGTTCGCCACGTCCGCGTACGCCCGCTGCGCGTCGGCGAGGTTCTTCGCGAGCGGGTTCTTCTCGATGTAGCCCGTGTACGCGTCGACCGCCTTGCGGAACAGGTCGAGACGCCGCGCGGGGTCCGACTCGCGCTTCGCGCCGGCGGCGTAGATGTCGCATTTCGCGAGGTCGAGCTGCTCGCCCATGCCCGACGCCGCGCCGCTGCGCTCGATCGACTCGATCACCTGCTCGGCGAGGTCGACGAACTGGTAGTCCTCGGCCAGCCCGCGCGCGTAGTCGATCTCGGACCGGATGCGCTGGTCCGACGCCGAGCCGGGCGGGGCCGCCGACTGCAGCGCGGCGGAGCTGGAGGCGAGCGCGCCGGCGCCGAGCGCCAGGGCGAGTAGGGTCCGCGGGACGATCCGCTGGTTGGACCGCTGGTTCGACAGAGTCTTCATGGCCGATGTCGGGGCAGGAGGGGCAGCGAGCGTCGTGTCAGGCGCTCGCATCAGAACGGCGAGAGGCTCGCCGATGCCGCGTCGCCGGCTCGGGCGGGGACGCTCGCCCGGCGGGGGAGCGCCGGGCCAGCGGATCGACGGCCGAGCCGTTTCGGGCGGAATCCGCGGGCGCTCGCACCAGGCAGTACCCGGGCTCGCGCCAACGGTTTCCGATCAGGGGCTGGGAGTGGGGAGCGAGGGGCGAACGGGACCGCCGGCGCGGCCCCGAACGGGCCCAGCCGCTCCTCGAGCACGCGTGTGTCGAGCGAGCGGCCGGATGGGGACGGGAGAGCGATGTCGCCAGGCCGGATCCCGGATGATCCGGGTCAGCGCGGCGCTGCTTCGAGGAGGCCGAGCTGCGCGGGCGTCGGCTCGTGCTCCTGCGGGATGACGATGTGCGCAGTGAGCAGGATCAGCAGCTTGCGCTTCGAGATGAACTTGCCCTTGCGCTCGAACAGCATCGAGATGACCGGGATCTTGTTCAGGAACGGGACGCCTGAGCGCAGGTCCTGGCGCTCGGACAGCTTCATGCCGCCGAGCATCACGGTGCCGCCGTCCGGCATCGGGACGGACGTGCGCACGCGCGAGATCTCGAGCTCGGGGAGCTGGATCGTCACCGAGCTGGCCGAGCCGAGCGTCGTCGTGACCTCCAGGATCGGGCGCCGCAGCGTCGCGACCGTCGGCCGCAGCTCCAGCGTGACGAAGCGGCGGTCGGCGGAGACGACCGGGCGCACGTCGAGGATCACGCCCTCCTCGATCACGGCGATGATCGGGTCGGCGATCGACGCGCCCTGTGCGATCTCGACGTCGAAGTCCTGCACGTACGCGACCTGATTGAGCACCGTGAGGTTCGCCCGCGCGGTGTTGAACACGAGCACGCGCGGCGCCGTGACGATCTCGACGCGCTCCGTCTTCGAAACGGCGCGCAGGATCAATTCGGCCTGCAGGTCGTTCAGGTAGACCCACTGGAACGACAGGCCGCCCGAGCCGGTGAGCACGTCCTCGTCGCCCAGGTCGATGTCGTAGAGGTTCTCGACGCGCGCCTTGACGTCCCCGTTGTCGCCCGCGTCGTAGAACGCGCCGGCGGAGGAATCCGAGCCGATCTCGGCGCCGAGGTCCTGCTGCGCGGTCGCGTCTCCGAAGTCGTTGAAGAAGACGCTGTCGCCCTTGCCGGGCGGGCCGAGGCCGCGGAAGTCGACGCCGATGTCCTCGAGGAAGTTGTCCTCGACGTTCAGGAAGCGCGTCTGGATGTCGACCATGATCCCGGTCGCCTCGCGCAGGTCGTCGAGCAGGCGCTGGATCTTCTCGTGCACCTCGGGCGTCTGGTTGACGACGAGCACGCCCTGCTCGGTGATGCGCAGCGCGTTGTTCGGGTCGGCGTCCCACGACTCGGGGTCGACGTTGTCGCGGATCAGGCCCTCGAGCGTGTCCGCGGTGACGACGAGCGCCTCGCGCTCCTCGAAGTCCTCGTCGAGCGGCTCGATGCCGCCGGACGGCTGGACGTTGATCTCGCGGCCCGGGAAGTCGCGCACCGGATGGATCAGGTCGCGCACCTCGTAGAAGTTGAGGACCTGGCCGCCGAGCATCTCCTCGTTCGTGACGAACTTGACGACGCCGTCCTCGATCTTCCAGTTGAGCTCCTCGGAGAGCTCCGCGATCAGGTCGAGCACCTTGCGCACGCTGCGCTCGGGGAGCGAGAGGTTGATGCTCGTCTGCTCCTCGTCGAGCTCGTCGCGCACCTTGTTCGAGACGATGAAGTTGACGCCCGTCAGGTTCTGCAGGAAGTCGGCGACCTCCGTCAGCGGAGCGCCCTCGCCGTCCGAGCCGAAGTCGGGCGCGATCCGCACCTCCTCGAGGCGGCGCAGGATGAGCTGCGCGGACGTCTGCTCCGTCACCGCCGCGTTCTCCTCGAACGTGAGGGGCTGACGCCGGTCGACCTCGCGCCAGCGCTCGATGTCGTCGAACACGATCGACTCGTTCTGCGGCACGGCGAGGAACTCGAGGTCCTGCATCGTGCGCAGCCACTGCTCGCGCATGTCGCGCGTCAGCGTATCGTCGACGGCGCGGTGGCGCGCGGCCTGCGCGATGTCGCGCATCTTCTCCGCGTCCGAGTTGCCCGGATCGTTGAGCAGGATCTGACGCGCGAGGTTCTCCGCCTGGCGGTAGTCCTCGCGCTGGTACGCCTTCCACGACTCGCGGTAGAGCGTCTTGAGCGTGTTGACGCGGCGGTTGCGCGCCTCTTGCTCGGCCCGCTCGCGCGCTTCTTCGGCCTCGGCGAGCCGCAGCGCCGCCGCCTCGCGGACCGCCTCCTCCTGCAGGACGAGCGCGGACTCGAGCTTGTTGCGGATGATCTGCTCGTCGAGCGTGTCCGTGGCGATCAGCGGGTGCCAGCGCAGCACGAGCTCGGCCTGGCGGTACGCCTCGATCGCCTGGTCGTACTCGCCGGCGCGCATGTGCCGGTCGCCCTCCATCGACGCCGTCTCCGCCGCGATCAGCGCCTGCGCGCGCCGCACGCGCTCGCGCTGGACGTCGTCCTCCATGAAGTCGGGGATCACGGCGAAGCGATCGCCCATCAGCGCCTCGACGCGCCGCAGCGCATCGCGCGCCTCCTGGTTCGTCGGCATCACCTCGAGCGCGGTCGCATAGTGCTGGAGCGCGCCCTCGAGGTCGCCGCGGTCGAGCAGTGCGTTGCCGTTCTCGATGTAGTCGCTCGCGAGGAACTGCTGGCGCTCGCGGATGAGCTGGAGGCGCCGCGCTTCCTCGTCGAGCGGGTCCTGCGCGCCGTCCTGCGACGCGGGTGTCGGCCTGGGCCGCGCCGCGGGCGCGGTCGCGTCCGTCGGCTCGGCGGCGTCGGCGGTCTCCGCGCGCTCGATCGGCTCGGGCGCGTTGCCGCCGTCCTGGGAGGCGCACGACCACATGCCCAGGGCGAGGGGGGAAAGGAACAGGCAGCTGCGGACGCTCATGGGTTCGTCGTAGGGCCGAGGGTTCGCGCTCCCGGGGGCGAGAGCTCGTCGAGCCGTGGGGAAGGAACGCGTCGGGGCCGGGAAGCTCGCCCGAGGGGGAAGTCGGTCGAGGCAGCCCCTGTCGTCCGTTCGCCGCCGCGAATCGTCAGGGACGCTCCGCACGAACGCGTCGCGCGGACCGGGGGCGGCGAGCAGGGCGCAAGCGGGCGAAAGAGCGTGTTCCGCGCGCGGCGGAACCAAGGGCTAGTGCGAACAGCAGTGCGAAACCCCGTGCCGGCGCGCGGCCAGGGGGGCCGGGAGCATACCGGCGGTCCCCAGGGGGGTCAACACGGGTCGACATACCGACGCGGGTGGAGCCGGTTACCTCCCCTCGGGCGACGGAAGCCCCAGTTCGCGCATCGCGAGCTGGACGTCCTGCCACGTGTCCGGCTTGAACTCGGGGCTGCGCAGCAGGTACGCAGGGTGGTACGTCGGGACCACCTTGGCCGCCCCGCGCGTCCAGATCCTGCCGCGCAGCGCGCCCATCGAGAGGTCGTTGCCCAAGAGGTGCTGCGCGGCGTGGCGGCCCAGGGGGATCAGCACGCGCGGCGCGACGAGCTCGATCTGGCGGTCGAGCCACGGCGTGCACATCGCCTTCTCCGCGGGCGCCGGATCGCGGTTCTGGGGCGGCCGGCACTTGAGCACGTTCACGATCGACGCGTGGGCGCGCTCGAGCCGCATGCCCTTCACGATGATGTCGGTGAGCAACTGCCCCGCGCGCCCGACGAACGGCACGCCGCGGGCATCCTCCTCCGCCCCGGGCGCCTCGCCGACGAACATGCAGCCCGCGGAGCCGTCGCCGTCGGCGAACACCGTCTGCTTGCGGGTCGCGTGCAGCGGGCACGCGGTGCAGCGGGCGACCGCCGCGCGCAGCGTCGCGAGGTCGGGGCACGCTCGGGCGCGCGCCCGGATCGTCTCGGGCGTCTCCGCGCCCGGCTCGCCCGGCTTCGCCATCGGCGCGAGCGGGTCGACCGCCGGTCCCGGCGTGGCCACGGCCGCGGCCGCCGGCGCGGCCGCCGCTGGCGTTTTCGGAGCTGCGGCTGCCGAAATCGTCGCGCGACTCGGAGCGGCAGCCCCCGGTGGAGTGCCCGTTGCCGTCGCGGCCGCCGGCGTCGGCTCTTCGCCGGTGTCGCGGCGCCGCCCGCGCCGGCGGCGTCGCTCGACCTCGCGCCGCAGCGCGTGGCCCAGGAGCGCGAGCTCGCGGCGCGCGCTCATCGCACCGTGGCTCCGGCGACGCCGTCGCCGACCAGCTCTCCGACCAGCTCCGGCTCGTCCGCCGGTCCCTCGAGCGCCAGGACGACGTCGACGAGATCGCGCGGCGGCGCTCCACTGGCGCAAGCTGCGCTTCGACTTCGCTCGTCCAGCGGCACGCGCACGCGTTGGTAGCGGCCCGAGAGCCCGGCGCCGCCCTCGAGGACGACGGTCTCGCGGCACCCGACGAGCGAGCGGCGGTAGTCGAGCGCGACCGCGTGCGCGACCTCGGAGAGCGCGGCGCGCCGCTCGCGCACCGCCTGCGGGTCGGGCCGGCCGTCGAGCGCCTCCGCCGCGGTTCCCGGACGGGGCGAGAACGGAAAGACGTGGATGCGCGCGAAGCCGACCGCGTGCGCTGCCGCGAGCGTGCTCTGGAACGCCGCCTCGTCCTCGCCGGGGAAGCCGACGAGCACGTCCGCGGTGAACGCGGGCCGGTCGAGGGTGGCGCGGATGCGCTCGCAGCTCGCGAGGTACTCGTCCATGCGGTACCAGCGGTTCATCGCGGCGAGCACGCCGTCGTCGCCCGATTGCAGCGGCATGTGCAGGTGGGGCGCGATGCGCCGCGGCCAGCGCGCGAGGGCCTCCAGCACCGCTCCGTCGACCTCGGTCGCCTCGATCGAGGAGAGCCGCAGACGCCAGTCGATCGGCGCTCCGCGGCGATCGGCGGCCTCGACGCGCGCGAGCCGCTCGAGCAGATCGCCGAGCCGTTCTCCGCGCTCGCGGCCCCAGTGGCCGATGTGGATGCCGCACAGGACGATCTCGCGGTGGCCGGACTCGAGGAGCGCGCGCACCTCGCGCGCCAGCTCCTCCGCCGGCCGCGAGCGGCTGCGCCCGCGCACCTTGGGGATGATGCAGAACGCGCAGGCCATGTCGCAGCCGTCCTGGATCTTGAGGAAGGCGCGCGTGTGGCCCGCGAACGCGCTGATCCCGGCGGGGATGCCGAGCTCCTCGGGGTCGACCTCCTCGCCGATGTGGCGCAGGAAGTTCGCCGGCCGCTTCGCCTCGCCGTTGCCGAGCACCCACTCGACGCCCGGCAGCTCGCGCAGGAGCTCCGGCTCGCTCACGGCGAGGCACCCGGTCATCGCGATCTTCGCGCGCGGGTTCTCGCGGTGGATGCGCCGGGCGAGCTTCTTCGCCTTGCGGCCCGCGTCCTCGGTGACGGTGCACGTATTGACGACGACGAGCTCGGCGTCCGCGTCGCTCTCGGCCCATCCGCGCCGGGCGAGCGCCTCGCGCAGGAGCTGCGTGTCGTATTGATTGGCCTTGCAGCCGAACGTGACGAAGCGGACCGAGCGCATCGGGGCGGATCGTAGCCTCGCCCCGCGCCGCGCGAAACGGACGGCGGCCCGCGGGTTAGACTCTCGCGCCGATCGACCCGTCATGTCCCGCTCCCGCCCCCACGGATCCGCTCGCATCGCCGCCGCGCTCGCGCTCGCGCTCGTCGCGCCCGGCTGCGACGGAGCGGCGGACGCGGGCGCGGGCGCGACAACGCAGCGCGTCGCGTCCGCCGTGCTCGCGCGCAGCAGCGATCCGCGCCTCGCGCAGGCGCGCGCGGCGCTGCAGGACGGCCGTCTCGACGCGGCGCGCGTGCTCGCCGAGCAGATCGGCGCGTCGGCGGGCGTCGAGGGCCCGCTGCTCGCCGCGCGCGTCGCGCAGCGCACGGGCGATCTGGTCGGGGCGCTGCGGCTCGTCGAGGATGCGCGGCGCGCGTCCCCGGGCGATCCGCGCGTCTACGCGACGGCGGCGGAGGTCTACGCGTGGGACGGCCGCAAGCAGACGGCGCAGGAGGAGATCGACCGCGGCGTGCGGGTCGCGGGCGATGCTCCGCCGCTCGACCGCGCGCGCGCAGCGGTCTACCTCGCGGTCCCCGGCGGAGCGGCCGGCGCGCTCGAGCACCTCGCGCGTGCTATCGCGGCCGACCCCGATCTGCCGTACGTGCACGAGCTGCGCGTGCAGGCGCACGTGCTCCGCGGCCGCGAGATGCTCGGCGCCGCCGACGCGGTCGGCGCGGCGGAGCAGGCGACGCTCGGCCTCGAGCTGGCGCCGGCCGATCTCGACCTGCGCCAGCTCCGCGGCGACGCGCTCGCCGCCGCCGGCCATTTCGAGCGCGCGTGCGACGTGTTCGAGGGCCTTCTTGCGGAGGGCCTGGCCGTCGAGGGCACGCTCGCGACGCTGCACCAGCGCGCGGCGACGGCGGCGCTGATCGAGCGCGGCCGCGACGCGGCGCTCGCGCACGTCTTTCGCGCGCGCGAGCTCGGCACGCCGACCGACCAGCTCGGCTTCGGCCGCGACCTGCTCGTCCAGTGCGCGCTCGACGCGCTCGACGCGGGGATCGCGCTGTACGAAGCGGACGACCTCGCCGGCGCGCGCGAGCGTTTCGAGCGCGCCTTGGAGCTCGACCCCGACTCGCTCGAGGCCCGCGACCGCCTCGGCGTCGTGCTCTATCGCCAGGAGCGCTACGGCGCCGCCGCGCTCGCGTGGCAGGAGCTCCTGACCGAGGCCGAGCGCCAGGGCCGCGCGCTCCCGCGCCCGGTCCATCTGAGCCTCGCCCGCGCGCTCGCCCTCGCCGGCCGCCCCGACGAGGCCAGCACGCTGCTCGAGGGCTGGCTCGAGCGCGACCCCGAGAGCGAGTGGGCGGCCGACACGCGCGCGCTCCTCGACGACCTCTCGCGCGGGTGAACGAGTCGCTCGGTGCCGCCGATCTCCGACGACCACGCATCGACGATCGTCGCCGTCCAGGTGTCGTTCGGATTCTGGCGGTTCGACTGCTCCCCGACGGACATCACGAGCGCTCTGGGAATCGAGCCGGACCAGGTTCTCGTCCGGGGCGGCAAGAGGACGCTCCGAACGGGACGGGAATGGGTCGACCGGTGGAACAGTTGGGGGATCGACAGTCGGATCCGCTCGAAGGACGTCAACGAGCACATCCGCGAGCTGCTCACCCGCTTGCAGCCGGTGGCCCACGCGATCCGCCCCGAATGGAACCCATCGTTCGAGGTCGTCTGGAAGGGAAACTACCTGTACGCCGGCAGCGGCCCCTCCTACGACCCGGATGTCGTCGAAGGGATGGCCGCGCTCGGCGCCCGCTTGGGCCAGGACATCTATCAGATCGATGAAGACGACGAGCCCGACGCGGTCGGCTGAGGACTGGATGCCCGTATCCGGCGATCGTGTGATCGGCGTGCACCCCGTCGAAGCGGCGGAGCCGTGTCATCTCGTCGAGCTGTTCGTCGAATCGTATTCGCCGCTCGAGCTCGTCGGAGGCGTGACCCAAGAACGGCCGGGTGAGCCGCGCGACTCTTGGCAGGTTCCCTGGGACGAGCGCGTCCTCGACGCCGATGGCGAGAGCGAGCTTCGGGGCCACGTGCAGCCGCCGTGCAGGGTCGCGTTCTTCTTCCACTACCTCGATCGCGAGCGACCCTTGCGGACGCCGTTCGGACCCCTTCGGCTGCCCATGGAGACCGAGCGGCCGGAGCGGCTCGCGTTCATGGAGTACGAGGCTCCCTGATCGGATCCGAGCGATGCAGTTGGCGGAGCGCCCACGGGGCCGCGTGAGCTCGGAAGGCGGGTCTCGAGTGAGGTCGCGATGAAGTACTTGGTCGTCCTCGAGCATGGTCAGGCAGGGTGGGGCGCTCACGTGCCCGACCTGCCCGGGTGCATCGCCGCAGGCGAGACACGAGACGAGGCCCTTCGGCTCATCGGC
>CAZGTQ010000157.1:0-15560 GCA_964528575.1 uncultured Planctomycetaceae bacterium
CGTCGCCTTCAGGTCGACGCCCGCGATGTCGGTGATCGTCTTGTAGATGTCCGTCGACGTGACGAGCGCGTCGCAGACGCTCGGCTGGACGCCGGGCACCGGGCCGACGCCGACCACGCCGGGCTGGAGCGCGTAGCGGTAGCGCTGCACGCTCCACGCGGGAGACACGATCAGCGGCACGTTGATGCCACCCTCGAACGGCGAGCCCTTCGCCTGGTACGCGAGGAACGGCGGCGCGACGACCTCCTTGGGCGTCCCGTTGTCGCCCATGAAGATCACGTGCGTGCGGTCGAGGAGCTCGGGGTCGATCGTCGCGAGCAGGCGGCCGATCTCGAAGTCCATCGCCTCGAGGTCCGCCTTGTAGTACGGCCGCGGGTCGGTGACGGGCGGCCCCGCCGTCGACAGGTCCTCGGAGTACGTCCCGCGCGGCGGGACGTGCCAGGGCTGGTGCGCCGCGCTGAACGAGACGTACGCGATCCACGGCTCGGGCGTCGTCTGGATCCAGGCGAGCGACGAGTCGACCTGATCGGTCGTCGCGTACACGGTCGACTGCGACGCGACGCCGTTGGTCACCTTTTGCCAGTCGTAGAAGTTCGGGACGCTCGAGCCGGGACCATGGCCTTCGAAGTGGTCCCAGCCGTGCACGTTCGGCGCGGTGGGCCAACCGCCGTTCGCGTCCGACAGGTGCCACTTGCCGAAGTAGCCGGTGGCGTAGGCGTTGTCCGTCCCGCTCTTGACGACCTCGGGCAGCGTCCTCAACTGGAAGTCGAGCGAGGCGCCGCCGTCGGGCACCGCGTAGCCGAGCCCGCTGCGGAACCCGTAGAGCCCGGTCTGCGTGCAAGCGCGCGTCGGCGAGCAGAGCGGCGTCGCCCACGCGTTCGTGAAGCGGATCCCGCCCTGCGCGAGCGCGTCGAGGTTGGGCGTGACGGGCAGGTCGCTGCCTTCGCCGTACGACGCGAGCATGTCGACGCCGATGTCGTCGCCGAGCAGGAACAGGACGTTCTGCTGAGCCAGACCGGGACCGGCCGCGAGCGCGATCGCGGCGCACAGAAGGGGGACGAATCGCATGGGATAGGACGTCTCGGAGCCGCTATGCCGATGCGACCCCGCCATCGAGTCTCCCCCGAAAACGGGGAATGCGCAAGGCCGGCTCCCCCGCGCACCTCCGTCGGGGACGGGGCGGAAGCGACCGCTCTGGTAGCATGCCGCGCTCTCCACGCTCGATGTCCTCCCATGCTCGACGTCCTCGCCCTCACGCTCGGCACGATCTTCGCTCTGCAAGAGCCGGCTGCTCCCGCCCCGGACGACGCGCAGCCCGAGGTCGTCTGGGGACCGTGGCACGTGCTCGGTCCGTTCGACAGCTTCGACGGTTGGCGCCACGTCGACCGCGCTCTGCCGCCCGAGGAGGAGCTCGAGGAGATGCTTCCCGGCGAGGACGGGCCCGACCTCGAACAGACGTACCGCGGAAAGCAGCGCGCGAAGGTCGGCTGGAACGTCCCCGACGTGCCGGGCGAGCGCGCCGCGCTCGACGTCGGCGTGCTCGATTTCACGCGTCTCTTGCCCAATCCCGATGGCGCGCCCGGGTGGACGGACAACGCGTTCGTCTACCTGTACCGCGCGATCGACGCGCCGACGGCCGGCCCGCTCCCGCTCGACCTCGGCAGCGACGACTCGCTGCGCGTCTGGCTGAACGGCCGGCTCGTGCTGCACGACGACGTCGGGCGGGTGCTCGACGTGCGCGACTCGAGCGCCGTGCTCGACCTCGCCGCGGGACGCAACCATCTGTTCGTCAAGGTCGGCCAGGGCGGCGGCGGCTGGGGCTTTCGGATGGCGCCGCCGCGCGAGCGGATGGCGCGCTCGAGCCTCGACGCCGCCATCGACGCGGCGATCGAGAACGGCGTCGATTGGCTGCTCGCGCGCCAGCTCCCCGACGGGTCGTGGGAGAAGTACCCCGAGTTCGGCTGCGGGCACACGGCGCTGACCACGTACGCGCTGCTCAAGAGCGGCGTACCGCCCGACCACCCCGCGATGCTGCAGGCGCTCGCGTACCTGCGCGCGCACCCGCCCGAGCACACCTACGCGGCCGCCTGCGTGCTGCTGGCCGTCGCCTCGACGAACGAGCACGAGCACCGGCCGTGGCTCGAGTCGCTGCGCGACCAGCTCGTCGCGACGCAGGACCGCAGCGGGCTCTGGAGCTACCCGCGCCACCCCCACGGCGCGACCGAGCCGGACCTGTCGAACGCCGTGTTCGCCGTGATGGCGCTGCGCGCGGCGGCCGAGGCGGGGCTCGAGGTGCCCCAGCGCACGTGGGAGCGGACGGTGCAAGGCGTGCTCACCACGCAGGCGCGCGCACAGAAGGTGCTCTTCGCGAACGGCGACGAGGCGGAGGAAGCGGGCTTCACGTACCGCCCGCGCGAGGGCGAGGCGACGGCCTCGATGACGACCGCGGGCGTCGCGGTGCTCGCGATCGCGCGCCAGCAGCTCGACGCGCGCCTGCCCAAGGCGAAGCGCGACCGCGCGATCGAGGCGGAGCAGCTCGGCGTGCACTGGCTCGCGCGACGCTTCACGACGACCTACAACCCCGGCGCCGGGACTGCGTGGCAGTACTTCTCCCTGTACGGCATCGAGCGCGTCGGAAGCCTGCTCGACCTCGAGACGATCGGCGGGCACGAGTGGTACGCGGAGGGAGCGGAATACCTCGTCGAGCGTCAGGGCACCGACGGCGGCTGGGCCGGGCCGACGCTCGCGGAGGTCGACACGCCGCTCGCGTTGCTCTTCCTGAAGCGCGCGACGCGGCCGACGACCGGGCGCAAGCAGCTCGACGCGCGCTCGTGGGCGACGAGCGAGGTCGACGCGGCGCTGCGGCTGCGCGCGAGCGGCGACGCGCCGATCGCGGTCTGGATCGAAGCGCTCGGGGAGCGGGCGCGCGCGCACGAGTGGCCCGGCGAGGAGGGCCGCGGACCGCGCGTCGTCCGCGTCGAGTACGTCGCCGAGCGCGCGGACGCCGACGGCGCCGCGCCGGAAGCGATCGGCCTGGCCGAAGGCGATCCCGAGCAGCCGTGCGGCGCCGAGCGGTTCGCAGTGCAGCACCGGTTCGCCACGAACGGCGACTGGCTCGTGCGCGCGCGGATGACGCTCGTGCCCGCGCCGGGCGCGGACGCGCTCGTGCTCGAGTCGCCGCCGCTCGCCGTCGTCGCGCGGCGCGTCGTCGAGCCGTGGAAGTCCGACTACCCGACCGACGGCCGGCGCAACCTGTTGCGCGACGTGCGCAGCGAGGTCCAGGCGAGCTCGCACGCCGACGCGAACGTCCCGGCGCACGTCGCGGACGGGCTCCTCGGCACGTACTGGCTGTGCAGGAAGGACGACCGGCTGCCGTGGCTGCGCCTGCGGCTGCGCCGCGCCGAGCGCGTGAGCCGCATCGTGATCACGCACGCGTTCCCGCGGCCGCTCGAGGCCGACGGAGCGCGCGTCGACGAGATCGAGCTCGTCCTCGACGGCGAACGCGCGCTGCGCGTGAAGCTCGAGCCGCGCAAGGACCGCAAGAGCGTCGTCGCGTTGCCCGAGCCGGTGAAGATCGAAGAGCTCGAGGTGCGCATCCTGTCGGCGGCGCGCGGCGAGCTCGGCTCGGTCGCGGTCGGCTTGGCGGAGATCGAGCTGCAGCTCGCGGACGAGCACCGGTAGCGCGCGCTACGACGCCTGCCGAGGGATGTCCGGATCCCCGCATGAACAAGGGCGCGCCGACGCCGCTCAGATACGCAATTCTAGGAAATTCCATACTGTTGCTCGGCGCGCGGCGAGCATACGATCGTGGCCGAGGCGATGTGTGGGTTCGCGCGCGGCGCAGCGAGCGCGCCCGCGAGTGCGAACCACCCCCCCCCCCGAACCACTTCTCGCCCCCCCGGGGCCGGTGCCGGCGACAGTCGACACCGGCCCTTCTTCTTGCGCGGGCCGCGTCGCGCGCGCGGCGTTGACGCGGCACCTGCGAGAGCGTGCGATACCGCGATGCGCCCCGCTTCGTTCCCCCGCCCGCCGCGCGGACGCGCCGGCCGGCTCGTCGCGCTCGCTCTCGCGGCGCTCGCCGCGTCGCTCGTCTCCGAGCGCGATCCGCAGGAGCGAGCGAGCGGAGCGCGCGCCCGCGGCGACGCCGAGCGCGCCGGCGAGGCCGAGCGCGCCGTCGACGCGGGCGAGGCGCAGCCCGACGCGCGCGGCGTGGGCGCGGCGCGCTCGCGCTGACTCCGGCCGTGCGTCCGCCGGCGAACGAGCGCTGGATCGCGGCCGCGAGCGCGCTGGCGCGCGCGCTCGGCGCGGCAGGCGCGCCCGCGGGCGACGCCGCGCGCGACCTCGGATTGCTCGTCTTCTATCGCGTCGCCATGCTCGCTTGGGCGCGGCCGGACGGGCGCGCCGCGCTCGCCGCGGCGCGCGACGCCGGCGACCCGTGGCGCGCGTTGCACGCGGCGTTCGACGCGGCCCGGCTCGGCGGCGGCGTCTTCGCGCCGGACGTGCTCGGCACGCCGCTCGAGCGGCTCGAGCCGCCGCGCGCGGAGCTGCGCGCCGCACTCGCGCTCGGGCTGGACGGACCGCTCCCCGCGCCCGCGCAGCTCGGCGGCCTGCACGAGGTGTGTCTCGCGCGCGGGCTCGCGGACGCGCGGGCCGAGCGCGACGCCGTGTCGCTCGCCCGCAAGCGCCAGGGCGCGTACTTCACGCCGCCGGCTTGTGTCGACCATCTGCTCGACCGCGCGCTAGAGCCGGCGCTCGCCGAGCACGTCGCACGGCTCGCGACGCTCACCGACGCCGACGCGGAGCGCGCGCTCCTCGACCTGCGCGTCGTGGACATCGCGATGGGCGCGGGCGACTTCCTCGTCCCGGCCGCGCGGCGGATCGAGCGCGCGCTCGCGCGGTTCGTCGCGGCCCGCCCCGGGCTCGCCGCCCGGAGCGCGACGGACCCCGTCCCGCTGCGCCGGCGCGTGGCGGAGCGCTGCCTCGCCGGCGTCGACGTCGACCCGCTCGCGGTCGCGCTCGCGCGCACGGCGCTCGCCGCGGACGCGTGGCCGGACGCGTCATCGGACGCGCGGCCGGACGCGCGGCCGAAAGCGTGGTCGGACGCCCGGCCGGATGCCCGGCCGGAAGCGTGGTCGGATGCACGGCCGGACGCGTGGTCGGAGGGACGCGACTTCGCTGGGCTCGAGGCGCGGCTCGTCCGCGGCGACGCGCTGCTCGACCGCGCGACGCTCGCGGTCGCGGGCGTCGCGCCGGACGGCCTGGCTCCGCTCGACCTCGAGCGCGCGTTCCCCGACGAGCTCGGACCGTCGGCCGCCGGCCGGCGCGGCTTCGACGTCGTGCTCGGCAACCCGCCGTGGGACAAGGTGCGCTTCGAGACGGACGCGTTCTTCTGCCGCCATCGGCCGGGGCTCGGTGCGCTGCCCGCCGCCGCGCGCAAGCGGACGATCGCCGCGCTCCTCGCCGAGCGGCCCGAGCTCGCCGAGGCCGCCGAGCGCGAGCGCGGGCGCGCGGCGCGGCTGCAGGCGTGCTTCCGGCGCGCGGCGGGCGCGTACGCGCACCAGGGCCGCGGCCACATCGACACCGCCAAGCTGTTCACCGAGCGGATCCTCGCGCTCGTCGCCCCGCGCGGGCGCGTCGGCGTCGTGTTGCCGCGCCAGGCGCTCGTGCTCGCCGGCTGGAGCGAGCTGCGGACGCTCCTGTTCGAGCGCGCGCGCACGCACGTCGCGGTCGCGCACAACCGCGGCGGCTGGCTCTTTCCCGACGCGCACGCGAGCTACGCGGTCGCGCTCGTCGCATCCGAGCGCGGCGTCGCGCCGGAGCACGCGCGGCTCGAGCTCGCGCCCGGCGCGGACTCGGAGCGCGCGCTGCGCGTGGCGCGCGCCGCGGCCCCCGCCGTCTCGTCGCCGGACGCGTGGCGCGCGCGCGTGTCGAGCGAGCTCGCGCTGCCCTCGTTCTCGCGCCGCGGCGCGCGCGGCGGCGGGGAGGCGCTCTTCGCGCGGCTGCTCGAGGGCCCGCGTCTGGGCGAGCCGGCCGCGGGCGCGCTGCGCGCGACGCCGTGGGCCGCGCTCGACGTCGCGAAACACCTCGCGAAGCTGCCTGCGCCCGCGCCGGGCGAGCCGGGCGTCGTCGTCGCCCGCAGCCGCGACGTGCGGCCGTTCGCGTTCCGCGCGGATGCGTGGTCGAGCGGCGCCCGGCGCGTCGCGCGCGCGCCGCTCGAGCGCGCGCTCGCCGAGCGGCTCGTGCCGCGCCTCGGTCCGAGCGCGCGGAGCGCGCCGCTGGCCGCGGTCGCGCTCGCCTACCGCTATCCGGCGCGCGCCGACGACACGCGCACGCTGATCGCGACGCGGCTGCCCGACGGCGTCGCGCCGGCGACGGGCTACGTGCACAGCCTGCTCGTGCCGGCGGCGAGCGAGGAGCAACGGCTGTACCTGCTCGGCCTGGCGAACTCGCTCGTGTGGAACTGGTTCGCGCGGCGACTCGTCGACCGGCACGTGACCGCGTCCGTCGTCCGCGCGCTGCCGCTGCCCGCGCGCGCGCCGGACGGAGCCGATGGCGCGTGCGGCAGGATCGCCGCGATCGCAGACGGCCTCTCGAGCGCGCAGGGCGACGACGCGGCGCTCTGCGTGCGGCTCGACGTCGAGGTCGCGCGCGCGTTCGAGCTGACGTGGCCCGAGGCGCGCGTCGTGCTCGCGGATTTCTCGCCGCGCGCGCACCCGGCTTCCGACGAGCTGGCGCGGGCGCTCGAGCACGCGCTCGCCCCCGTCACGTGACGCGGCGCCGAGATCGACCCGTCAGTTGCTCTCGTCGACGCGCGCCGGGTCGCTCGCGCGCGCGCGGCCCGGGAACGGCGGCGGCACCGAGTCGCCGAGGCGGTCGTCGAGCAAGCGCCGGCACTGCTCGACGAGCGCGTGGCGGTCGATCGGCTTGGTCGCGTAGTCGGTGCAGCCCGCCGCGAGGCACTTCTCGCGGTCGCCGGCCATCGCGTGCGCGGTGAGCGCGACGATCGGACCGGTGTAACCCTCGCGGCGCAGGACGCCCGCGGCTTCGTAGCCGTCCATCACCGGCATCTGCATGTCGAGCAGGACGACGTCGAACGTGCGACCGGCGTCGCGCTCGCGCAGATACGTCTCGACGCCCTCCTGGCCGTTGTCGGCGAGCACGACGTCGGCGTCGACCTGCCGCAGGATACGCTCCATCAGCGTGCGGTTCAGACGCACGTCCTCGACGAGCAGCACGCGCGCGTGCAGCGGCTCGAGCGGGGCGTCGGGCTCGGGCTCGGGACCGCGAACGCGCTCCGTCGCCGGCTCGTACAGATCGCGCTCCGCCGGCGCGGCGACCGAGAGCGCGAAGCGGCTGCCGCGGCCGGGCGCGGTCTCGACGGAGATGTCGCCCCCGAGCATCACCGCGAGGCGCTTGGAGATCGCGAGCCCCAGGCCCGTGCCGCCCGCCTTGCGCGTGCTCGACCCGTCGCCCTGGCTGAACGCCTGGAACAGGTTCTTGACGACGCTCGCTTCCATTCCGATCCCCGTGTCGACGACGCGGAAATCGACCGCGTCGCCGACGAGGGCGAGCTCGACGCGTACCGAGCCCGTGTCGGTGAACTTGATCGCGTTGCCGACGAGGTTGAGCAGGATCTGGCGCAGGCGCACGGCGTCGCTCTCGATCACCCGCGGGATCGGACCGTCGGAGACGAGCTCCATCGCGAGGCCCTTCTCCTCCGCGCGCGTGCGCAGCAGCGTGACGACCTGCTCGGCGATCACGAACGGCTCGACGGGCTCGAACGCGAGCTCGACGCGGCCCGCCTCGATGCGGGAGATGTCGAGGATGTCGTCCAGGATCGTCAGGAGGTGGTTGCTGCTGTGGCGGATGATGCGCGCGTACTCGACGCGCAGGCTCGCGTCGACGTCCTTGTCGCACAGGAAGTCCGAGTAGCCGAGGATCGCGTTCATCGGCGTGCGGATCTCGTGGCTGACGTTCGCGAGGAACTCGGACTTCGCGCGGTTGGCGGCCTCGGCGCGGCGGTTCGCGGCCTCGAGCCGGTCGGCGTGCTCGCGCAGCAGGCGCATCTGCTCGCGCTCGCGCGCGGCGGTGTTCCACTTCTCGGTGAGCGCGCCGGCGAGCTGCCGCACCTCGACGGGGTCGAACGGCTTCTTGAGGATCAGCAGCCGGTCGGTCGCGCCGAGCTCGCCGACGATGTCCTCGAACGAGTAGTCGGCGTACGCCGTGCAGATCACGATCTGGAGCGCCCGGTCGTGGTCCCACATCCGCTTGATCGTCTGCACGCCGTCGATGCCCGGGGGCATGCGGACGTCGACGAACGCGACGGCGAACGGCGCGCCCTGCGCCAGGGCCTCGGCGACGCGCACGACGCCCTCGTCCCCCTGGCTCGCGCGGAAGAGCTCGAACGACTGGCGCGCCGCGCCCGGCACGCTCGGGGCGCCGAGGAACGCCGAACGCGCGCTCGCGAGCCCCACGTCGGCGGCGCCGCCGCCGAGGATCTTCGCGAAGTCCTCGTGGATCGCGTCGTTGTCGTCGACGACGAGGATCCGCAGATTCGGGATCGTCGTCATGCGGCTTGGGAGAGCGACGGCGCGACGGATCGCGCCTCGTGGAGCGGGAGGTCGAGCACGAAGGTGGCGCCGGTGCCGGGACCGTCGCTGCGCGCGTTCAGCCGCGCGCTCATCTCGGTCGCAGCGTTGGCGGAGGCGTGCAGACCGAAGCCGTGGCCATCCTCTCGTGTCGTGAAGCCGTGGTTGAAGATGCGGGCCAGGTTCTCGGGCGCGATCCCGAGGCCGCTGTCCTGGATCTCGATGCGGACGTGGCCGTCGCCCGCGCGCGCGAGGCGCAACACGAGCCGTTTCGCGCCGCCCGCCTCGTCCATCGACTGCCGCGCGTTCTGGATGACGTTGACGAGGATCTCCATCAGCTTGTGCCGGTCGACCGGCACGGCGGGGAGCTCCTCGAGCTCGCGCACGACCTCGATGTCGGGCGACCAGCCGTAGCTCTGCTCGCAGATCGTCAGCGCTTCGTCGAGCTGCTCGCCGAGGTCGGTCGCCTCGAACACGCCCTTCTTGCCGGCGTACGCCTGCTGCGAGCGGACGAGCTTGATGATGTGCTCGATGCCCGTCTCGAGCGACTTCAGCTCCTCGCGGATCTCGCCGCGCTGGCTCGCCAGCGACTTGGCGAGCTCGTTCAGGAACGGGAGCAGGTGCTTGCCGCGCGGGTCGTTGGAGACGAACTCGGCGAGGTCGCTCTCGTGCTGGTTGAGCACGCCGACCATCATCTCGAGGTCGCGGACCGCCAACTGCTCGGTCTTGCGCGCGACGAGGCTCGCCGAGACGTTCACGCTGTTGAGCACGTTGCCGACGTTGTGGATCACGCCGGTCGCGATCTCCGACATGCCCGCGAGGCGCGCCGCCTTCGCCAGCGCCGAGCGCGACTTGGCGAGCTTGTCGAGCATGCTGTCGAACTCCTGCGACAGTTGCCCGATCTCGTCGCCGCGGCCGTCCATCTCGAGCCGCACGGACGTGTCGTCGGACTTGCCCACCTCGACGGCGTGCTTCGTCAACCGCCCGAGCGGCTGGATCACGATCTTCTGCAGGAGCTGCAGGAGGACGAGCAGGATCAGGAACGACGTCGCGAAGGTCGACAACAGCGCGTAGTCGACGGCGCTGTCGCCGCGCGCGGTGATCTCCTTGTCGATGTTCGCGCGCACGAGGATCTCGGGGAGCTTGCCGATGTCGTCGACGGTCTCGTACAGGTACAGCCGCTCGTCGTCCTCGGCCGAGACGTCGGCGCCGCGCTCGGCGAGCCGCGGGAACAGCGCTCGCTCGCGCTCCGGCAGCACGCGCTCGTCGAGCGGCCAGATCTCGAACGACACGCGCGCGCGCCGGCCGATGCGCTCGATCAGCTCCGGCGAGAGGAAGCGCCCGAGGACGAGCGTGCCCACCGGATCGGCGTCGCCCTTCGTGTCGCGGATGCGGTGCGCTGCGACTAGCATCGGCCCCCGCTCGGTCGCGAGGAGCCCCGCGATGGCGTCGATCGGCTCGTCCGCAGGGGCCTCTTCGGAGGGGCTGCCCTGCTCCTCGGCCTCGCGGCGCCGCTCCTCGGCCCGCCGGCGTTCCTCCCGCGCCCGGAAGAAGCCGCGCGCGACGGCGTGGTTCGGCGAGAACGATCCGGAGGGGAACTCCTGCAGCGTGAGCGGCGCGCGCGAGTCGGGGTGCTCGATCGCGCTCCACACGACTCGGTCGTTCGCGTCGAGCACGAAGAACAGGTCGACGTCGGCGCGCTCGAGAGCGCGCGGTCCGAGGTTGCGCTCGGGGTAGCCGTCGCTCCCGCCGCGCGCGAACTCGTAGGTCTCGTCCCAGACCGCCCACGACTCGGCCGCGTCGGCGAGGTGCTCCTCCTCCGTCCCGAGCGCCTCGAAGACACGCTCGAGATCCTCGCGCGCCTCGTGCTGCTCGAGCGCAGTGAAGCTGCTCGAGACCATGAAGCGCTGCAGTCCGTTGTCGAGCACCGCGTAGAGCGCGACGACGCAGGACAGGATGAGGACGATCTTGGGGCGGAGGGACATGTCGCTGCGCTCAAACGACGCGGCGCAAGGGGACGTCGTCGAGCGCCGAGACCCCGGGCGTCTCGTGCCGGCGGCGTAGCGCGTCGGTCGCGTCGTTGATCAGGTGGCACAGATCCCAGAGCTCGTCGCCCTGGCGGATGCGGCACGGCGGCACGTCCTCGCCGCGCGCGATCGCTGACAAGTGCTGCTCGAAGCGGAAGACGGGGCCGGCGATGCGGAACGTCACGAGCACGCCGACGGCGACGGTGAGGGGCAGCAGGATCCCGAAGGAGAACAGCAGCACCTCGGCGAGCATCGAGGGCACCGCGGCCATCAAGTAGTTGCCGTCGGCGGGGAGCGCGGTCGCGAGCTCGCTCAGGCAGAAGCCGAGCAGGAGCGCCTGGAGCAGGAAGGACAGGATCGAGAGGCCGACGAAGACCCCCACCAGTCGGAGCTGGAGCCGGGGCTTGATCAGCTTGATCCGCCGCTTCTTGCGCTGCGTGCCGTTCATTCGGGGACGTCGGGAGGGGGAGGCTCTCCGCTTCCGGGATCGGAATCGGGGAAGGAGCGGCTTGAGCCGCGGGCCGGGAGCGGCCCGCGGATGGGACGGTTCAGGGCCTGCCGGTCGCCTCGGCCCAGAGGACCGAGTCCGGGGGTAGGTCGAGGCCGGTGATCTCGCGCAGGGCCGTCCACGCCGCCTGCTCGACCGCCGGATGGCGGTGCTCGAGCCGGGGCAGGAGGTCCTTGACGACGCCCTGGGAGCCGAGGCTCGCGAGGGCGGCGCACGCCTGGACGATCAGGTCGGTCTCGGGACGGTCGAGCGCGCGGGCGAGGTGCGCGGCGTGCTCGTGGCGGAACGTGCGGCGGCGGGCGAGCGCGAGGATCGCGGCGGAGGCGGCGGCTGGGTCGCGGCCGGCGAGATCGGCGTAGAGACGGGGCGCCTCCTCGCGACGCCACGCGAGCTCGCGCTCGTGCCACGCTCGCCAGGCGCTCGCGCCGACGCGCTTCTTCAGGCCGGTGATCTCCTGGACCGCGCGGAGCGCCGCGCGGCGCAGGTTGCGATCGTCCGCCTCGACCAGGTCGATCAGCTCGCCGAGCGACGCGTAGTCCTCGAGGGCACCCAGCGCGCCGGCCGCAGCCTGCACGAGCGCCCGGTCGGTGTGGCCCAGGTACCTGCGCACGCACGACACCACGTACTCGTCGGCGGGATGCGGCGTCACGTCGCCCAGGCGCGCGATCTCGATCAAGAGCAGCGCGTCGAGACCGTCGACGCGCTCGAGCAGCCCGCCGAGCACCACGAGCGCGGTCGGCGACTCGGTGCGGCCGGCCGCGCTCACCATCGGGTAGTACAGTGCCGGGTGCGCGCGTTGGAGCTCGTCGCGCAGGAACCACAACGCCTGGGTCGAGCGCGCGAGCACGGCGTCGAGCGCGCGCTCGAACGCGTCGCGCGTCGCGCGCTCGACCTCGCGAGCGTTGCGCTCCTCGCCCTCGCCGGGCGCGGCGAGGCGCGCGAGCAGAGCGACGTCGGACTCGTCGGCGCGCAGCGCGAGCACCTCGATCGCCGTGCGCCGCGTGCGCGGCGCGACCGCGGCCGTCGCGAGCTCGGAGACGAACGCGCGCACCTGCGCGAGCGGCACGTGCTCGGCCGCGCCGTGCAGCGCCGCGACGTGCGGCGGCTCGAGCACGAGGCGGGCCGGCTCGCGCTCGGTCGTGCGGAACAGGACGTAGCCGTGGTCGAGCGCCTCGAAGAGCTCGGCGAGCGCGTTCGGACCGAGGGCGGCGAGGTCGCGCTCGAGCGCCGCGGCGTCGACGTTCGCGCCGGTGCCCGACGCGCCGACCAGCGCCGCGACCGCGTCCTCGTGGTCGTCGCACGCGACGCCGACCCGCGGCAGAGCGAGCAGCGCGAGCGCGGCGCACGCCACGAGATGCGCGCGGGAGCAGATGCGGCGAGAGGACGGCGTCGAGACCATGGCGCGGCTCACAGTTGGCTGACGGCGTTCTCCTCGCGCTGGCGGATGCGGCGCCGCCTGTCGATCTCCATCACGCCGCGGTTGTAGTCGCCCGAGCCGGGCGGGCTCTCGCGCCACACGTCGATGACGCCGTACGCGGTCGACCAGTCGAAAGCGCTCTCCTGGCCGAAGTAGCTCAAGTCGTCGCCGTTCACGTCGATGTAGCGCAGCCGCATGTTGCCCGTCACGCGCGACGCGGCGGGCGACTCCAGCGCATGGCGGTCGACGCCGAGCTGGCGGAACGGGTCGCGGCTGAACTCGCCCTGGATCGCCTCGGGCAGGTCGACGATGCGCCAGGCGACGAGCGTCGGCTCGACGACGTTGTCGTTGCCCTCGTCCGCCGCCGCGTCGAAGTGGAACCGCAACCCTTGCGGCAACACGAGCTCCTTGCCGACGACGGAGCCGAGCAGATGGCACTGCGCGCCGATGGCGATCTTCGCCCGCGGGGCATACACCGTCGCCTGGAAGTCGCCAACGGAGCGCAACACGACCTTGGCGCCACTCTCCGCGCCCTGGACCGCCGCCGAGAGGAAGCGCACCGAGCGCGGATCCGAGTCGGAGAACTCGATCGCCGAGGTGTGCCGCAGGTACAGGCCGTCCTCCAGGTAGACGGTGACCTCCCCCTCGGTCGTGTCGAACAAGAGCGCCGCTCCGGCCTGCAGCTCGAGGAAGCCGAGCTCGAGCGTCGTCGGCCCGTAGACGATCGCCTCGGAGCCGGTCGCGATCGTGAGGCTCTCGTGCGCGTAGCTGCCGGCGGTGATCGCGAGCGGGAGGACACCGAAGTGCACGATCGCTTCGTGGTACGCCGCGCCCGGCATCTGCACGGGCGGCAGGACGACCGGCGCGCGCGCCGCATCCTGGCTGCCATCGATCACCGGCGAGCCGGTGAGCGTGACCGAACGGCCGGGCCCCGGCGTCACGTTGCCGACGATGGTCGTCGCGTTGCGCAACTCGGCGAGGACCGTGATGTTCCCGTTCGAGCCGATGCGCGCCTGCGGCAACAGACCGTCGTCGAGAGCGCCGACGCCGTGGTGCTTGCCGTAGATCCCCTGGGCGCCCGGGTGCGCGGCGAGGTACTCGAAGCCGGAGACGTCCGTGACCGTCTTGACGTCGCCGATCCCCACACCGTCGTCGATCTCGCCTTCGTCTGCTCCGGCCGCCGCCGCGACTCGCGCTGCGTTCTCGGCGAGTCGCTGCGGCGGGGCGACGACGCAGAGCGCTCCGCCCGGACCGCCGCCCCCTCCGGCGGCCGCGGTCGCGGCCTGCGAAGCGTAGTCACCCGCCGAGCCGTAGAAGCCGTCCGCGTACGTCCCTGCCTGGATCACGAGGTCGTCGTCGGAGAACAAGCCGAGCGACGCCGAGTTGATGCCGCCCCGGTCGATCAGCGCCGAGACGCTGGCGCTTCCGGCGCCGCACATGCCCGTGCTCTTCAGCTCGACGAGGTTGTCGCCCAGGTCGGTCGCCTCGACCCAGAAGAGGCCGTCGCCGAACTTCGCCGGCTCCTCCATGCTGCCCACGGATCCGAACTGACCGACCTGGACCGCGGCCCACGCCTCGGACAGTCCGGCCTCGGCCAGATAGAACGCGCGCTTGCGGTCGACCGAGTACGCCTGGCGGCGACTGATCGACACGGAGAGCTGGATGAACGAGGCCGACAGCCCCGCGACGACGAGGACGGCGATCAGTGCGAGCGCGAGCACGCTCCCCCTCCGCCGCGGGTCTACGTTCCGTCGTGCTGCACCGATAAGCATGTCCGTTTCCCCCTAGTTCCGGCACGTGACCGTCGTGTGGACGGTCTTCCTCACCGGCTCGCCGTCCGGGCCGATCCGCTCGAGCGTCAGCCGGATGTGGACGGAGTCGTCGTCGAGGACGAAGCTGAGCCCCCGCTCGTCCGCCAGACCGTTCGCGTTGTCGTCGGCGCCGTTCTCGAGCTCGTCCTCGTGGAACGGCCGCACGAAGTTGCACCACACGACGCTGCGCTCGCCCTCTTCGCCGCGGTTCACGGTCCACACCGCCTGCGTCTCCGTCTCGGACAGTCCGATCCACTCGGGATCGCCCCAGATCACCACGCCGTCCTCCAGGCCGAGGTTCACCTCGTACTGGATCTCGGCGCTGTGGATGGGCGCCTCGGGATCGGGGAAGAGCGTCTCGCGGCTCGCTCCCATGACCGCGAACGCGATCTGGTCGAGCAAGCGGTACGCCTGGTCCTCGATCGCCATCTCGGTCGAGCCGCGGCTCTGCACCTCGCTCGTCTCGCGGATGACGAGGAACAGCTTGACGACCACGATCGTCGCGAGCGCCAGCGCGAACGTCAGCTCGAGCAACGTGAAGCCGGAGCGTCTCCCCATCGCTCAGTCGGCGCCCAGGGGCTGCATGCTGCACAGCATCGTGTACACGTCGAAGCGGCGGAGCCCGGTCGTGCCTTGCCATTCCACGCGGACCCGCACCGGCAGGATGACGTAGTCGTCGCGGTGGTCGAAGACGTCGACGATCGTGTCGCCGTTCAGGTCGCGCGGCATACCGAGCGGCTCGAACACGTAGTTCTCGCGCAGCTCCCAGACCGGCTCCGCGCCCTCCGCGGCGACGTTCGCCTCGGGGAACGTGATCGAGCCGCCCAGCCCCTCCGGCGCGCCGGCTGGAGCGTCGAGGCCCTCGGCCGCGAAGCGACTTCCAGGGGCGGTGCCGGGCCCCGCGGGGTCGTCCGCGGGATCGGCGTTGTAGAGCGCGTAGAGCTCGCCGAAGCTCTCGTTGCGCATCCCCTCGATGATCCGGCGCGCGGCCTCGGCGGCGCGCAACCGCTCGCGTGCCGCCATCGTCTGACCCGCGTTGGACGAGACGGTGCTCGAGTAGATCGTGAGCGCGACCAGCATGATGATCATCACGATCATCAGCTCGACCATCGTCGTGCCGGCGCGGGCCGGTGCGGGACGGAGGAGCGGCGCCAGGCCGCGCGGGGCACGGCCCTCGCGCGGATCGATGCGGTGGAGGGCGACCATCGA
>CAZGTQ010000158.1:0-5388 GCA_964528575.1 uncultured Planctomycetaceae bacterium
ACCGCTTCCCGCTCCCAGAGGACGCGGCGGGGCACGGCTTCCTCGGGGGGAGCGCCGAGCGCGCGGTGCGCGGCGTGATCCGTGAGCGCGAGGGGGACTGGCAGATCTTCCTCGCCGCGCGCGCGCAGGGCCACGTCGCGAGCCTCCTGTCCCAGGAGCGCCCGAACGTGTTCACGCAGGCGGTCGCGAACGTCGCGCCGGGTCGCGCGGTCGAGGTCGACATCCGCTATCTGCACACGCTGCGCCACGACGACGGCTGGTGGGAGTTCCGCTTCCCGATGGTCGTCGGCCCGCGCTACAACCCGCCGGCCACGCCCGAGACGCTCGAGCGCGCGGCCTCGCACGTCGTGCTCGCGTCGACGGCGGCTACCGGATCGGCGGACGAGCCCGCCCCCGTGCCCGCCCCCGTGCCCCACGGAGCGCGCTACGCGACCAGCGGCGTCGACATGACGTACCTGAAGCCGCACGAGCGCAGCGGCCACGACGTTTCGCTCGCCGTGCGCCTGGACGCGGCCGCGCTGCCGCTCGAGCTCGGCTCGCCGAGCCACGCGATCGAGGTCGCCGAGCTCGAGGGCGACGCGCGCGAGGTGCGCCTGCGCCCGCACGACTCGATCCCCAACCGCGACTTCGTGCTGCGCTGGCGCACGGCCGACGAGCGCGCGCGCGCCGCGCTCTTCGTCGGTGCGGAGCGCGAGGGCGGCGAGCGCCCGTTCGCGCTGCTCGTCGTGCCGCCGGCGAGCGACCGCGAGGCGCCGCGCCGGCCGGTCGAGCTCGTCCTCGTGCTCGATCGTTCCGGCAGCATGGCCGGCGAGAACGTCGAGATCGCGCGCCGCGCCGCGCGCCGCGCGCTCGCCGAGCTGACGCCCGCCGACACGTTCCGGCTCGTCACGTTCGCCGACGACGCGCAGCGCCTGTCGCGCCAGGCGCTACCGGCGACCGAGCGCCACCTCGCCGACGCGATCCGCTTCCTCGACGACGTCGAGGCCGACGGCGGGACGCAGATCCTCGTCGCGATCGAGTCCGCGTTCGACGCGCCCGCCGACGACGGCCGCCAGCGCTGCGTCGTCTTCCTCACCGACGGCCTCGTCGGGAACGAGGCCGACGTGCTGCGCTCGGTCGCCGGCCGCCTGGGCGACACGATCGTCTTCAGCTTCGGCATCGGCCACGCGGCGAATCACTACCTGACCGAGCGTCTCGCCGCGCTCGGGCGCGGCGCCGCGACGACCATCGGTCCCGGCGACGACGCCGCGCGCGCGATGCGTGTGTTCGTCGAGCGCGTGACGCGCCCCGCGCTCGCCGACGTCGCCATCGACTTTGGCGCCGCGGACGCGACGGACGTGTACCCGAGCGGCCCGCTCGACCTGTACGCGGGGCGCCCGATCGTGGTGACCGGCCTCGCGCACGGCCCGCTCGACGGCGTCCGCCTGCGCGGTCGCGAGGGCGCGCGCACGATCGAGGTCCCTCTCGTCCCGGCCGCGTCCAAGGCGCACCCCGGCGTCGGCCTCGTCTGGGCTCGCCGCCGCCTGATGGCGCTGCACGACGACGCGCTCGTCGCCGGCACGCTCGACACCGACCCGCATCGGCGCCGCGTGCTCGCCGTCGCGCTCGCGCACGGCTTGCTCTCGAGCGCGACCGCGTTCATCGCGGTCGACTCGACGAGCGTGACCGCCGGCGACCACGGCATCACGGTGCCCGTGCCCGTCCCGGTGCCCGAGGGCATCCGCTACGACACGACGGTCGGCGGGCGCTAGGTCGCGCGCGGTTGCGACCGGCCGGGAGTCGTGCGAGAGTCGCGCCATGAGAATCGCGCTGGTCTTCGACGTGGGTCCGCTCGTCCGCGCCGTGCGCGACTGAAGCCCGTGGCGCGCGTCCTGGTCGAAGCGTGCGTCGAGACCGTCGCCGGCTGCCGGGCCGCCGAGCGCGCGGGCGCGGATCGCATCGAGCTGTGCGCGCATCTCGAGGTCGGCGGAACGACGCCGAGCGACGGGCTCGTCGCGGCGGCGCGCGACGCGACGACGCTGCCGCTGTTCGTGCTCGTGCGCCCGCGCGGCGGCGACTTCGTGTACGCCGACGACGAGCTCGCGGTCCTCGCGCGCGACGTCGAGCGCGCGCGCGAGCGCGGCGCCGACGGCATCGTGCTCGGCGTGCTCGACGCGGAGCGACGCGTCGCCGGCGAGCGGATGCGCGCTCTCCTCGACCGTGCCGCGCCGCTTCCGGTCACGTTCCATCGCGCGTTCGACGCGGCGCGCGACCCGGACGAGGCGCTCCACGCGCGGCGCGCGCCCGGCGTCGCGCGCGTCCTGACGTCGGGCGGCGCGGCGACGGCAGCGGAGGGCGCCGCGTCGCTGGCGCACCTCGTCCGCCGAGCGGCGGGCGCGCCGATCGTGCTCGCGGGCGGCGGCGTGCGCGCGCGCAACGTCGCCGCGCTCGTGGCGCGCAGCGGGGTGCGGGAAGTGCACCTCTCCGCACGCTCCAGCGCGCCGGACGGGCGCGCCTTCACTGACGAGGCGGAGCTGCGCGCCACGGTCGACGCGCTGCATGGCATGCTGGGGAGCGATGGGTGAGCGGCGCGACAGGGGACGGCGGCGGGTCCTGCGGCTCCTGCTGAGGACCACCGGCGGTGTCCTGCTCGTGTTCCTGCTGTACCTGCTCTCGATCGGACCGGTGACGTGGGCGTGGGTGTACTCGGGGGCCGACCCGCATTCGACGGCGGGCATCTGCCTCGGCTGGGTCTACACGCCGGCGGGCTGGATCCTCGAGTCGTGCGATCCGTACCGCGACTACGTCGGATGGTTCCTCGGCATCAAGTAGCCCTCGTGACGGACGAGCGAGACGGGACGAGCTCGGCCTTGCGGTCCTTGCTGAAAGGGTCCGGCATCTTCGCGCTCCTGTTCATGCTCTACCTGCTCTCGCTCGGCCCGGCCGCCTGGTTCTGCGCGGACTCATGAGCGCACGTCACTCGCGCCCGCTGCTCGCTGCGTCGCTCGCCGTCGCGCTCGCTCTGGCGATCGCGGCGGGAGCGTGGCGCGGGTGCTCCTCGTCGCGCCCGCCGCACGTCGCGCCGGCCGGCACGCCGCGCGCCGATCCGGTCGACCAGGCCGCGCTGCAAGGCGGCGGCGTGCCGGCCGCGCCGGTCACCGGGGCACGCAGCGAGGCGCGCCGCTCCCTCCACGCATCGCGCGACACCGACGAGCGCGACGTCGTGCGCGTGCTCGTCGTCGACGACGACACCGAGGAGCCCGCCAACGGCGCGGAGGTGCGCTACCTCGCCGAGCACGAGGCGTACGTCCCCGTCGGTGCGCTCCTCGCGATCTCGCCGCTGCAGTGGTTCGAAGGCCGCGGCACGAGCGTGCGGGCCGACGCCGCGGGCGTCGCGCTCGTCCCGCGCGCCGGCCTGCCACGCGAAGGACCCGCCGTCGCCGCCTTCGCGGGGGACCGCCGCGCCTCGCAGAACGTGCCGCCCGACGCAGAGGAGGTCACGCTGCGTCTCGCGCCGTACGTCCGCATCCCGGTGCGCGTCGCCGACGAGCGCGGCACGCCGGTCGCCGACGCGGCCGTCGCGCTGCGCACGGGCGACGACCGGGGCGCCGTCGAGCACGTGCGCGCGCGCACCGCGGCCGACGGGACCGCGCAGCTCCTCGTCTCGCCGCGCACGCTCGAGCGCCCCGAACCGCGCGTCGGGCTCGCGCTGCCGCTCCCCGCGCCGATCGCCGTGCGCGTCGATCGCGAGGAACCGGAACGAACGATCGATCTCGTGCTGCCGCGCTCGGGCGAGCTGCGCGTCGTCGTGCAGAACGCGCGAGGCGACCCGCTCGTCGAGCCGCTCGAGGTGCGGCTCATGCTGCCGTTCGCGGGCACGTTCGATGTCGTCCGCAACGATCCGGTGCAGCGACGCCTCGCCGAGCCGCGGCTCGCCACCGACGGCAGCGTCGTGTTCCCGCACGTCGGGCTCGGCCTGCACCTGCGCGTCGAGGTCAACGCGCACGGCTCGTACAACGTCTGCTCCGCCGAGGGCGTCGGTCCGACGCGATCCGGCGAGCGTGCGACGCTCGTCGTGCAAGTCGACCGCTCAACGCTGCCCGTGCTCACGGGGCGGCTCGTCGACGGGTCGGGCGGGCCGCTCGCGCGCGTGCGCGCCGAGATCGCCTTGTGGTCGGAGGACGAGTACAGCTCGAGCACGAGCTACGCGCAGTTCGACACCGACTCAGGCGGCCGCTTCCGCGTCGAGCTCGACGCCGGGGAACGCTACGTCGAGGCGAAGCTGGAACACGGCGCGGCCGTCACGAGCGTGGACCTGCGAGCCTGGGACTCGCGCGGCGTCCACGACCTCGGGGACGTGACGCTCGAGCGGGCACAGCTCGTCGTCGCGGGCGTCGTCGTCGACATGCTCGGCCGGCCGGTCGAAAGCGCTTTCGTGCTGTGCCACGAGGGCCCGTTGCACGGCAAGTCCGACGCGCACGGGCGCTTCGAGCTGCGGGGCGTGCTGGCGCCGGACGTCGCCGAGGTGACCGTCGCCGCGAAACGCGCCCGTTCCCCGTTCTGCGAGCCGGTGAGCGTTCCACGTGGAACGTCCGGGCTGCGGATCGAGCTCCCGCTCCGGGGCCAGGTCGAGGCGACACTGCTGGGGGACGAGCGCGTGCTCGCCGGCTGCTGGGCGCGGTTGATCGCCGAGGCCGGCGACGCGCACGGGTTCGTCCGGGCGGGCGCCGCTCGTTTCGACGACGTCGCGCCAGGAACGTACGAGCTCGCGATCGAGTCGATGACGACGGGGGAGACGCTCGCGCGGCTCGCGGATCTCGACGTGCCGGCGGGGCCGTGCCTGGATCCGCGGCTGGCGGCCATCGATCTACGGACGACGGCGCGTGCGATCGTGCTGTCGGTGCTCGACGCGAGCGGGCAGCCCGCGATGGGAGTCGTGGCGGCGCTCGACGAGCGCCGGCGCAAGCACTTCGACGGCAGCCTCACGCTCGTGACGGCCCGGCCGTCGCTCGAGCTGCGCCTGGGAGCGCGGGGGCATCGCGTCGTGACGGTCGCGGAGCTCGTGGAGGACCGCGTCGTCGAGCTGCAGCGCGGCGTGCCGGTGCGGCTCGTGCTCGGCGGCGCGGCGCACCCCGGCGACGGGCTGCGCGTCGACGTGCTCCTCGAGCCGGACGCGCGCACGCGGCCGGAACGTCAGCTCGACGTCGAGCTCACGTTCGACGCGCGCGGCGAGGCGCTGGGATGGGTCGGTTGCCCGGGGACGCACGACGTCGCGATCCGCGTGTGGACGCCGCACGACGACGTGCTGCGGCAGTGGCGCTCCGACCTCGTCGAGCCGCCGGTCGAGCTCGTGTCCGTGCGCATCGACGACACGAACGTGGAGCAGGTCGTGCGCATCCCGTTCGCGCA
>CAZGTQ010000159.1:0-2946 GCA_964528575.1 uncultured Planctomycetaceae bacterium
CCGCCTGCCGCGTCGACGACCGCCGCCGCGCGCTCGGTCGCGTCGATGTGGCCTGCGCGCGCTGCCGTGAGCAACACGGTGCTCGCGATCGTCTGCACGCGCTCGGGCGGGCCTGCGCGGCTCTCGAGCTTCTCGAGCAACCAGACGAAGCGGTCGCTCGCCTCCGGGGCCGCGACGCTCAGCCAGAACGAGCCGCCGCCGCCGTCCGCCGAACGCACGACGATCTCGACTGGCGCCGGCGGGAGCTCGACTTCGTCCGCGAACGCGACGTCGATCGGGCCGCGGTGCTCGCCGCCCGTCACGAGCTCGACGGTCGGTCGGAACTCCGCCGACGCGACCCGCAGGCGGGCGCCCGTGCTCCCCTCGATCGTGCGGCGCCATTCGCGCTTCGGCTCGAGACGCACTTCGATGTCCGCGCCGAGAACCACCGGCGCAGCGGGGCGCGACACGAGGAACACGACCACGGCGACGCAGCCGAGGAACGTGCCGAGCGCGAGCAGCGGACGCGGCCGCATCACCGGGCGACCTCCTCCCAGAGCCCGCGGCGTCGCAGGAGCGCGCCGAGCGCCACGCGCGCGCGGTGGTGGGCCATGCGGGCCGCATTCGCCGTCGCCAGCCCCGTCTCGCGGGCCACGCTCGCCCAGTCGGCGCCCGCATAGTCGCGCTCGGCGATCACGTGGCGATAACGCTCGGGGAGCTCGGCGACGCAGTCCGCGACGAGACGGCGCTGCTCCTCGAGGTCCGCCGACGTCGCCGGCGACGGGCCGGCCGAGCCCGCCGCGCGCGCAGCTTCGAGCGGGACGGCGCGCCTCGGATCGCGGCGCGCGGCGGCGTGGTGCTCCGCGGAGCGCAGCACCTGGCGCTCCGCGATGCGCGCGAGCCACGAGAGGAAGTGCGCGTCCTCGCGAATCTCGAAACGGTCGAATCCGCGCAGCGCCTCGACCAGCGTCTCCTGCAACAGATCCGCCGTTTCGACGCGCGCGCGCAGCGACGCGCCGAGCCGGATGCTCACGATCTCCCGCACCCGCGGCGCGTAGCGGGCGAGCAGCGCGGAGAGCGCGTCCGTGTCGCCGCTCTGGGCGCGCTCGATCAGATCGACGGTCGCCGCGAAGCCCGTGCGCGTGGTCATGCTGCGTTCATTCCCTGCGAACGACTTGGAGCTGATACGTGCTGCGAGAGAGCTGGCCCGCGCTGGCTCTCACGTCGCGGATCACCCTGACGAAGTCCGGGTCGTCCTCGATGGGGCCGCCCCGCTCGGTCGCGCGGAGCGCGTCGAGCAACTCGCTGAGCTCGACGTCGTCTTGCTCCATCGCCAGGTCGATGAGCTCGCCGACGCGCGGGTCGTGCTCGTCGACGAGGATCACCGCCAGGCCCTCGAGCGGATGGGACTCCCCGACCTCGACCGAGGTCCCGAGGAGGTGGTGCGTTCCCGGCCCGAGCCGCTCCACCGGCTCGCCGTCCTCGAGCCGCAGCGCCGGGACGCGGCGCACGAACGGATCCGCGTCCGACCCGGCGTCACGCCACGCCTGGAAGAGGTACACCGCGCTCTGCGCGTCGGTGCCCGACACGGTGACCCCGAGCCAGGCGCTCCCGGGCACCTCCTCGAGCGGTCCGAGCGACACCGGCGCCGGCGCGTCGGCGCGCTTGTCGACGTACCAGAACCCCTCGACGCGGTGGGCGACGTCCGCGCGCGTCGCCGTGAATCCGCCCCACGCGACGAGCGCCGCCGCCGCCGCGAGAACGAGCGGAGAGCGCACGGCTCGGCGGCCCGCCAGCGCCGCGCGCGCGTGCAGCGGGATCGATGCGTGCACGGGCGCGCGACCCTGCAGCCAGCGCTCCAGGTCGAGCGCGAGCTCCTTCATGTCCGCGTACCGCTTGGCGGGATCGGACGCGATCGCGCGCTCGACGATGCGCAGCAGCGGGAGCGGGATGCGCGGGTCGTGCGCGTCCAGCGGCTGGAGCTCCGCCTTGCGGATGCGCTCGAAGAGCACGTGGAGCAACTCGTGTTTCCCGCGCTCGAACGCCCGGCGCAGCGCCAGGAGCTCGTACGCGACGAGCCCGAGCGCATACACGTCGCTGCGGGGGTCGTTGCCCGTCGCGGCCGCCTCGATCTGCTCCGGCGCGAGGTACTCCGGCGTTCCTTGGAACTTGCGGCCGTCGTCCTGCGCGTTGACGCGCCACGCGAGGCCGAAGTCGAGCAGTACGGGCTCGCCGTCGGCGCCGAGCATCACGTTGTGCGGCTTGATGTCGCGGTGCAGGACGCCCTTGTCCCACGCGCGCGCGAGCACCGACGCGAGACGCTGCACGAGCGCGGCGACGGCGCGGTGCCACGTGCGCTCGGCGAGCGCGCCCGCGCCGCGCGCCGGAGCGCCCGCGATGCCGCGCAGGAGCGCGAGCCGCTCCCGCGGCGTCGCTCGCGCCTTCGCGAGCCGCGAGATCGCCTCGCCCAGGCTGACGCCGTGGACCAGGGCCAGCACGACGAAGACGCGGTCGCCCTCGCGCAGCACGTCGTGCACCGTCACGACGTGCGGGCTGTCGAGGCTCGCGAGCGTGCGCGACTCCTCGTGCAGGCCGTGCTCGAGCGCGGCCGCGTCGCCGGAGGATTCGGCGGCGACCAGCTTGAGCGCGACGTGCCGGCCGAGCTCGCGGTCGAGCGCCTCGTACACCTCGCCCACGCCGCCCTTGCCGAGCCTGCGACCGAGCTCGTACCGGCCGGCGACGACGGCGCCCGGCGCCGCGGAGCGCGGCAGCACGCGGAACGCCTCGTCCGCCGCCGCGACGAGCTCGCGCAGGCGTGCCTGCTCGCTCTCGCTCTCGCACCGCTCGCGCAGGAACCGCTCCGTCTCGAAGCGCTCGTCCTCCTCGCGGCGCCACAGCACTTCGGCCGCCAGCGCGCGCGCGCGGAACTCGGCGCGCGCTGCCCGATCCTCGATCTGCGCGGCGTGC
>CAZGTQ010000160.1:0-25310 GCA_964528575.1 uncultured Planctomycetaceae bacterium
GACAGGGAGGTGCCAGGTGCCGCACCTGGCACCTCCCTGTCGCTGAACGACAACAAGGTGTGCGACACCGTATCGAGAGCGAGGCCGACGCGAACGTCGGCCTCGCTGCGTGGCGGGCGCCGCCGGAGCGGTCGGCGCGCGGCGGTTCCCCATCCCGAGTGCTCAGTCGCGGCGCTCGGCGCCTGGCGCGCCGACCTCGGCGTCGGAGCTCTCCGCGGGGCCCACCACGATGCGGCCGTCGTCGAGTCGGACGACGGCGCGCGTCGAGACGCGCCCGTTCGACGGGTCGATCTCGTAGAGGGTTCCGCTCGACGCGGGGCTCGGCGCATCTTCACGAGAGCGGGGCTCGGCGCGGCGCGCGTACGCGCGCTGCTTCGCTTCGTCGAGGGCGCGGCCGTCGCTGGCGCCCGCGCCGCCGATGCGCGAGCGAGCCGCGGACGAGGCGACGGACTCGGGCGCGGCGGGCGACTCGGGCGCCGCCGGGGCGGAGAACGTCGAGTGGACGAGCGGGTGGACGATCACCTCGAGCGTGTAGTCGCCGTGGGCGAGCCCGAACGGAGTGACGGCGAGGTGGAATTCCGTTCCGCCCTCGAACACCTCGAACGAGCCGGCCTCGCCGAACTCGGTCTCGAACTTCAGGACGAACACGCCGAGCTGCGGGTCCCACACCCACAGGTCGAGGTCCTCGAAGGGGTGGTGCACGTCGAGCAGGAACTCGACCTCGAGCGGGACCTTCGCGACGAACGCGAACCCGTCGAACAGGTCGGTGCCGAACGGGTCGATGTGGCCGTGGACGACGAAGTGGTCGCCGGGCCGGATCGTGCCGAAGAAGTTCGCGTCGAAGGCGTCGTCGTTGGGCTCCTGCTCGTGGAACACCTTCGGCGTCGGCGCCACGACGACGTGGCCGTGTCCGCCGTGGCATCCGGCGGTGGCGAGAGCGAGCGCGGCGAGCGGCGCGAGAGCGAGGGGGTTCTTCATCGTCGTCTCCTGGCAATGTCCACTGCGGTGGACTCGGCCGAGGTCAGCGCGAGCGCTCCAGGGCCGCGGGAGGCCCCGCGGGGGCGTTCGAGCCCTCGGACGGCCTTCCGGGTCAAGAGCCGTGCCACGGCGCGCGGTCGGTCGTTCGGCGCGGGTCGGCCGCGTGGGTCGGCTCGGGAAAGCGCCGCTACGTGCGCGGAACACGAGCGGCGGCGCGAACGGCGCGCAACGCCGCGGAAGAGCGCGCAGACGCGCTTTCGAGCGTTGGTACGAAGCTTGCCTTCAAGGCCGGCGGGCGTTCGCCACGCCCGATGCGTCGCTCACTCGTGGTGACCGCGCACCGGACGCCGGCGCTCGCTCGTCGAGACCAGAGGTCCCCGAGCTCCCTGTGCAACCGGGGGCGGATACGCAGGGGCGAGGGGACCTCCACTCTCGATCGGGCCGCGTCACGCCGCGTAGAATCCCGGCGCCCGTGGTCGAGACGACACTCACGCAGCGACTCAAGGACCGCTACTTCCGGCCCGAGGACCATCCGTACCGGCAGTACGAGCGCGCGATCGAGCGGAGTCTCGCGCCGACCGACACGCTCGTCGACGCCGGCTGCGGCCGCCACGCGGAGGTGCTGCGCAAGTTCGACGGACGGTCAGCGCGTCTGATCGGCGTCGACCTCGGGCCGCCCGCGCCGGACGTCCTCGACCTCGGCATCGAGTTCCACCAGCGCGACATGGCGGACACCGGTCTTCCCGACGGCATCGCGGACGTCGTGATCTCGCGCGCCGTGCTCGAGCACCTCGTCGACCCGACGGCCGCGTTCCGCGAGGTCGCGCGGATCCTCGCGCCGGGCGGGCGTTTCGTCACGCTCGCGCCGAACCTCGGCGACTACGTCTCGATCGTCTCCTACCTCGTGCCGAACCGCCTGCACCCCTGGCTCGTGGCGAAGACCGAGGGCCGCGCGGTCGAGGACACGTTCCCCGCGTACTACCGCGCGAACACGCGCCGCGCGATCCGGCGCCTGTGCGGCGCGAGCGGGCTCGAGCTCGACTCGTTCGAGTACCTCGGACAGTACCCCGCGGCGTTCCTCTTCAACCCGGTGCTCTTCCTCGCGGCGACGGGCTACGAGAAGGTGATCTCGCGCTTCGAGCGGCTCGGGTTCCTGCGCGGATGGCTGCTCGCCGTTGCGCGCAAGCCGTGAGCGGCACGAGCGAGCGGCCGAGCTGCTTCCGCTGCCGCCACTTCGTCGTCACGCACGACGCGCGCTTCCCGTACGGCTGCCGCCTGTTCGCGATGCGCACGCGCGCCCTGCCCTCGATCGAGGTCGAGCGGACGTCGGGCCGGCCGTGCGGCGGCTTCGAGGCGAAGCCGACGTCGCCGCCGAAGCCGAAGCCGCGTTCGCGCTGAGGCCGTAGCGGTTCAGACGCGGACCGGGGCGCGCGCGCCGACCGGCGCGAGCTCCTCGTCCGCCGACCAGACGACGTTGTAGAGCGTGTCGCGCTCGACCGGCACGCGCCCGGCGTCGCGGATCCACTGGACGAGCTCGGCGCGCTGGACCTGCTGCGGGGTCGTCGCGCCGGCGTCGTGGTAGATCCTCTCCTCGACCACCGTGCCGTCGACGTCGTCGGCGCCGAACGAGAGCGCGATCTGCGCGACGGGCACGTCCATCAGGATCCAGTACGCCTTGACGTGCGGCACGTTGTCGAGCAGCAGACGGCCGAGCGCGATCTCGCGCAGCTCGTCGAGCGCCGTCGGGCCCTCGACGTCCGCCATCTCGGAGTTGTCGGGGTGGAACGAGAGCGGGATGTACGTCTGGAAGCCGCCGGTCTCGTCCTGCAGGCGCCGCAGCCGGTCGAGGTGGTCGACGCGCTCCTCGACCGTCTCGACGTGGCCGTGCAGCATCGTGCAGTTCGAGCGCAGCCCCGCCGCGTGCACCTTGCGCGCGGTCGCGAGCCACTCGTCGCCGCTCATCTTGAGGTGGTAGGTCGCCTGTCGCACGCGCTCGGAGAACACCTCGGCGCCGCCGCCGGGCACCGAGCCGAGCCCCGCTTCGATCAGCTCCGGCAAGACCTCCTCGAGCGGCTTCTCGGCGACCTTCGCGATCTGGTCGAGCTCGACCATCGTGAACGCCTTGACGTGGATCGACGGCCGCGCCGCCTTCACCGCGCGCAGGAGCTCGAGGTAGTACGCGTACGGGATCTTGGGCCACACGCCCGCGACCATGTGCACCTCGGTCACCGGCTCGTGCAACTGCGCGCGCACCTTGTCCGCCGCCTCCTCGGGCGACATCTGGTACGCGCCCGCTTGTCCCGGCAGGCGCTGGAACGCGCAGAACCGGCACAGCTTGTTGCACAGGTTCGTGTAGTTGACGTGCTGGTTGACGTTGAAGTACGCGAGGTCGCCGTGCAGGCGCTCGCGCACGTGGTTGGCGAGCGCGCCCACCGCGTGCAGGTCCGGGTTGCGGTAGAGCGCGACCCCGTCGTCCGTCGACAGGCGCTCGCGCGCGAGCACCTTCTCCGCGATCGCGCCGAGCCCTGCGCCGCGCGCGCGCGCGAGCAGCCGCTCCGTCGCGTTCGACGCCGCGTTCACGCCGCGCCCCCGATGCGCACCTGCGCGGCCGCTTCCTCGCGGCTCGCCGGAGACGTCGGTCCGTCGTGGCGCGGGTCGACGATGCCGTACCAACTGTTGCGCCGGCGCGGGAGGAGCCCGGCGCGCTCGATCATGCGCTCGACGACCGGCAGGTCCTCGAGCTTGGCGCAGCCGGCGGCGCTGACGACGTTCTCTTCCATCATCGTCCCGCCGAAGTCGTTGCAGCCGAAGCGCAGCGTGATCTGCGCCATCTTCATGCCCTGCGTGACGAAGCTCGTCTGCACGTTGTCGAAGTTGTCGAGGAAGATCCGCGCGAGCGCCTGCACGCGCAGGTAGACGCCGGGCGTGCAGCGCGCCGGGTACAGGTGCTGCTCGGGCACGCCGTCCGGCTGCATGTTCCAGCAGATGAACGCGGTGAACCCGCCGGTCTCGTCCTGGAGCGCGCGCAGGCGGCGCAGGTGCTCGACGCGCTCCGCCGCCGTCTCGACGTGGCCGAACATCATCGTCGCGGACGAGCGCAGGCCCGCCGCGTGGATCCTGCGGTGGATCTCGAGCCAGCGGTCGGTCGTCGTCTTCTTCGGCGCGATGATCTTGCGCACGCGCTCGACGAGCAGCTCCGCGCCCGCGCCGGGCACGCTGCCCATGCCCGCTCGCGCCAGATCGCCGATCACGTCCTCGACGGGCCGCTTGTCGAGCTTCGCGAGGTGGTCGAGCTCGGGCGCCGACAGCGCGTGCGCGTTGACGAGCGGGAAGCGCGCGTGCAGGTCCGCGATCAGATCGCACCACCAGTCGGTCTTCAGGTGCGGGTGGTGGCCGCCCTGGATCAGGATCTGACGCCCGTCCTGCGCCGCGACCTCGGCCACCTTGGCGACGATCTCGTCGCGCGGCAGGACGTACGCTCCCTCGGCTCCCGGACGGCGGTAGAACGCGCAGAAGCCGCAGTCGGTCACGCAGACGTTCGTCGGGTTGACGTTGCGGTCGACGATGTACGTGACGATCGGCGCGGGGTGCTTCGTCCAGCGCACGTGGTCGGCGAGCTGGCCGAGCGTCGCGAGGTCGGCGTGCTCGTGCAGGAGCAGCGCTTCGTCGGGCTCGATGCGCTCGCCGGCGAGCACCTTGTCGGCGACGCGCGCGATCTCGTCGGCGCGCGGGCCGCGGCGGCTGAGGCTCGCCAGCGGCGCGTGCCACACGGGCGCGGGCTCAGCGCGTGCGATCTCGGTCGGCGACATGGGGCGAGGAGTATAGAGAGCGGCCGGCCAGGACGCTCGGGAGGTCGTCGGGCAGCAGAGCCTGGGCCCCGTCGCAGCGGGCGCGCTCGGGGGCGGGGTGGATTTCGACGAGGAGGCCGTGGGCGCCGGCCGCGAGGGCGGCGCGGGCGAGCGGCGCGACGAGCGCGCGGCGGCCGGCGGCGTGGGAGGGGTCGACGACGATGGGGAGCGGCACGTGGGCGAGCAGCCACGCGACTGCGCCGAGGTCGAGCGTGTAGCGCAGCGGCTGCGGCAGCGTGCGCAGGCCGCGCTCGCACAGAGCGACGCCGGGCGCGCCCGCGTCGAGCAGGTACTCGGCGGCGAGCAGCCACTCTTCGATCGTCGCCGCCGCGCCGCGCTTGAGCAGCGCCGGCTTGCCGCACGCGCCCGCCGCGCGCAGGAGCGGCTGGTTCTGCATGTTGCGCGAGCCGATCTGGACGAGGTCCGCGTGCGCGGCGACGGCCTCGACGTCGCGCACGCCGAGCGCCTCGGTGACGACCGCGAGCCCGTGCCGGTCCGCGGCGGCGCGCAGCATCGCGAGGGCGGGCTCGCCCAGGCCGTCGAAGTCGTAGGGCGACGTGCGCGGCTTGAATGCGCCGCCGCGCAGCACGCGCCCGCCCGCCGCCGCGACGGCCGCAGCGCAGCGCTCGAGCGTCTCCTCGTCCTCGACCACGCACGGGCCGGCCATGAGCACCGGCTCTGTCCCGCCTAGAACAGGGCCGCCGAGCGCGTCGCCGAGCGCGAACGAGCGCGGCGCGCCGTCGACGCGCGGGTGCGGGCTCGGCGCGCGCAGCACGGCGGTCACGCCGGGGAGGTCGCCGGTCGGCGCGTCGTCGTCGACGAGCAGCGCGCGCCCGCCCTGGCCGACGAGCGCGGTCGCATCGGCGCCGCGGCCACGCAGGAGCGCGCGCAGATGCTCGGCGTCCGCGTCCGGCGCGAGCAGCAGGACCTGCTTCATCGCGTGCGCTCCGCGAGCTCGCTCGCGACCGTGTCGAGCGCGGCGACGATCGGCGTCGGCGCGAGGCCCGCGAGCGCCTCGATCGCGCGCGCCGTGTGCGCGCGGGCCTCGCGGCGCGCGTCCTCGAGCCCGCCGGCCGCGCGGATCGCGGCGCACAGCTCCATCCCGAGCGACTCGTCGGCCGCACCCTCGGCGGCCGCGCGGATGCGCTCGGCGAGGTCGGCGCGCGCGTCGAGGATCGGCAGGACCGGCAGCGTGACGGTGCCGAGCCGCACGTCGTCGAGGATCTGCTTGCCCGTCGCGTCGGGGTCGGCGTCCAGGTCGAGCAAGTCGTCGACGAGCTGGAACGCGACGCCGAGCTCGGCGCCGTAGGCGCGCAGCCGCTCGACGTCGACCTCGACGAGCCCCGCGGTGCGCGCTCCCGCCTCGAGCGCCCACTCGAACAGCGACGCGGTCTTGCCGCGGACGATCGCGAAGTGCTCGTCGCGCGTGAGGTCGGTGCGGCCGCGCTTGGCGAGCTGGAGCGACTCGGCTGCGATCATGCGGTCGAGCACGTCGAGCATGCGGTCGAGCAGCTCGGGCGCGCCGTGCGCGCGCACGTGGCGCAGCGCTTCGACGAGCAAGAGGTCGCCGCCGAGCACCGACGCCGCGTTGCCGAACACGAGGCGCGCCGTGGGGAGGCCGCGCCGGCGCTCCCCCAGGTCGATCACGTCGTCGTGCAGCAGCGTGGCGGCGTGGACGAGCTCGCAGGCGCGGGCGAGCACGGCCGCCTCGGGATGCGAGCCGTGCGGCGGCCGCGCGCGCGCGGCGAGCAGGCACAAGAACGGGCGCAGGCGCTTGCCGCCGGCTCCGAGGATGTGGCGCGCGGCGGCGCCCGCCGGGTCGGCGACGCGGGCGGGGAGCACGCGGTCGAGCTCGCGCTCGAGACCGGCGAGCTCGGCGAGCAGGGCGCCGGTGAGCGCGCCCAGGCGGCGCGCCACGGAGTCGAGGCGACGTTCGATCGCCACCTGGAAGAGGGGCGCGCGAGCGGTGAGCGGTTGCATGGTTGAGCCCCTTCGACGCCGGGACGATTCTCGGGCTTCTCTCGGCCGAGGCGGGCGGCTAGACTAGACCTCGGCCTTCGAATCTTTCTGTCACGACAGAAATACCGGAACCCGCCGTTCCCGTCAACGTCCCGTTCCCGTCAACGTTTCCCCGGCAATACAGATGGAGCTGACCGAGGCAGCCAAACGGTTCGTCGTCCACTGGGGCGAGATGGGGACCCGCTGGGGGGTCAACCGGACGGTGGCCCAGATCCACGCGCTCCTCTACATCGCGCCGCGCCCGCTCAACGCCGAGGAGATCGCGGACACGCTCATCGTCGCCCGCTCCAACGTCAGCACGAGCCTGAAGGAGCTCCAGGGCTGGGGCCTGATCAAGGTCGTGCACGTCCTGGGCGACCGCCGCGACTTCTTCGAGCCGATCCAGGACCCCTGGGAGATGTTCCGGGTGATCCTCGAGGAGCGCAAACGGCGCGAGATCGACCCGACGCTCGACGCCCTGCGCCAGTGCGTCGAGGAGTCTCGCGGCCGCTCGGCGGACGAGCGGCACACGAAGGAGCGCCTGGTCGAGCTGCTCGAGTTCTTCCAGATGATGGACGGCTGGTACCGCGACGTGACGTCGCTGCCGACCGCGAAGGTGAAGCGCTTCGTCAAGCTCGGCAAGCGCCTCGGCAAGTTCGTCTGATCAGCCGGCGGGTGCCGCCATCTGCGCGAGGACCACGAGGTGTCCGCCGGGCGCGCGCACGACGATCTCGGTCGCGCCGTAGAACGTCGTGCGCCGCGGCACGACGACCTCCTCGCCGGCGACCGCGCGCTCGAGCGCGTCGATGTCGTCGACCTCGACGAACAGGATGCTGCGGTTCGGCTCGTCGGCGAGCGCGGGGACGTCCTCGCGCACGCTGCGCCGCGACTGCAGCATGAGCTCGGTGCCGTCGCGCTCGAGGGCGACGAAGCCGAGCTCGGGTCCCTCGCCGAGCGGCACCTCGATCGTCTTCGCGTAGCCGAGCTTCGCAATCCAGAACGGGAGCGCGGCCTCGATCGAGTCGACGATCAGCACCGCGGTGATCTTCTTCATCTGCATGGCGCGATCCTGTGCCCGCCGCGGCGGCGCGTCTTGAACGAATGGTGCGACTCGAACGAATGGTGTGCATCGATCGAATGGTGTGCACGTTCAGGTCGCGCCTGCCGCGCGCCGGAGGGCGGACGGCGTCCACCCGGTGAGCGCGCGCGCCTCGCGCGTGAGGTGCGCCTGGTCGCTGTAGCCGCGCGCGGCCGCGGCGGCGGCGATCGCGGAGCCGCGGCGCAGGTCCGCGATCGCGCCCTGCATGCGCAGGATGCGCGCGAGCTGCTTGGGCCCCAGGCCGGTGAGCTCGCGGACGCGGCGCGCGAGAGCGTGGCGGCCGGCGCCGAGCTCGTCGGACAGAGCGCCGAGCCGGAACGCGCTCGGATCCGCGCGGATCGCCGCGACGCACGCGACGGCGCATCGAGTGGGAGCGCGTTTGGGCCGCGCGCCGGCGGCGAGGCGCACGAGCAGGGCCCGCTCGAGGTGCGCGACCTGCGCGCCGTGGTCCGCCGCGGCCGCGATCGCGTCCTCGAGGCGCGCGGCTTCGGGCCACAGCTCGGCGAGCGGGAGCCGCCCGTCCGTCCACTCGCACAGCGGCGCATCGACGAACGGCCATGCGCCGCCGGGCCGGAAGCGGACCGCCGTGAAGTGCGCCGTCGTGGCGCAGATGTGCTCGCGAGGGCGCGTCATCGCCCCGATCAAGAGCCCGCGGCTGCCCGCGCCGGTCGTCTCGAAGAGCACGTCGACGCAGCCGTCCGGCAGCACCCGGTGGGTGGCGCCCGGGCGGCTCGTGCTCACCCACGAGCACTCGACGAAGGGCCGCAGCGCGGGGTGGGGCACGATCTCGCGGTACGGGGTGGCGCGCATCGGCGGCCGGCCGATCGTAGTTCGTCAGCGGACGAGCGAGAAAGAGCGCGAAAGAAACCGGGCGAGCGGCGCAACCCCGCGCGCCGCGGCGCGGTCGACCCGGGTGGGCGGGGGAGGCGGTGGATCACGGGCGGGCGGGTGCCGACGGGTGGGTGAGCGGGGCCGGGTTCAGCGGCCGTCGGCGCGTGTCGGCGCGTGTCGGCGCGTCTGGGCGGCGTCTGGGCGGCGTCTGGGCGGCGGCGGGGCGGCGCCGGGGCGGCGCCGGGTGCGGCGTCCACGCCGATTCCTTACACGGGCGGGCAGGGGGAGCTGCGGGGCTTGCTGGCGTATCCTGGGCTCTTCGCCGGGCGGCGCTGCGCCCGGCTCCCGCACCCTTCTCCACGTCCACGGAGAGAGCCGATGCACGCGTTGCTCCTCTCGCTGCTGATCCTGGCCGGTCCCGCGCCCGCGGCCGCGCCCGTCCCCGCTTCCGCGGCGGCGCGCGCGGTCGACCTCGCGGCGCTCCGCGCCGAGTACGCCGACGCGCTCGCCCGCTGGGAGCGCGCGGGCGCCGACCGGCGCACGCACCCCGCGATCGAGCTCCTGCCGCGGTTCGAGGCCGCGGGCGAGACCGAGCCCGAGGCGCTGCTGTGGGTGCTCGACCACCTGCGCGAGGCGCGACTGTCCGCGTCGCGCCGGCGCGCGAAGGCCGGCGAGATCTTCTCGCGGCTGCTCGCGCCCGAAGTCGGCGCCGGCCTGCGCGTCGATGCGCTGCTGAAGCTCGGCGAGCTGGCGCGCTCGGTCGACGCGGACGAGGCGCCGGGCTGGCTCGCGCCGCTCGCGGACGACCCGGACGCGGAGGTGCGCGCCGCGGTCCTCTACGCGCGGGCGGAGCTCGTCGGCGACGGCGGGCGCTCGCGCGACGAGGAGCGGCTGGCCGAGGCGGCGGCGCTGCTCGACCGCCTGCTCGCCGAGCACGCCGGCACGCGCGGGGCGCGCGCGGCGGGCGCGGCGCGCTTCTCGCTGCTGCGCAACGAGATCGCGCGCGCCCAGCAGGACTACTACCGCGAGCTGCGCGCCGAGGGGCGCGAGCTCGACGAGGCCGCGCTGGGCGGCGACCCGGCGCGCGCGGCGTGGAAGCAGGTCGAGGCGCTCGCGCAGGCGGGCGTCGCCGACGCGCTGCTCTACCAGGTGCAGCACGCGCAGTACTCGGGCGCCGAGGACGTCGACGCGCTGCGTTCGCGCATCGTGGCGCGCCTCGTCGAGGAGCACGCCGGCGACGCGGCCGCGATCGGCCTCGCGCGCGAGCTGCCGAACCTGCACAAGCAGGGCGCGCTGGACGGCGCGGCGCTCGCCGAGAAGCTGCTCGAGCGCTCGCCGAGCCGCGACGTGCGCGCCGAGGCGCTCGTCGCGCTCGTGCAGCTCCGCTTCGAGACCGCGCGGACGGACGAGGAGCTCGCCGCGGCCCACGCGCTCGTCGCGCGCCTGCGCGCGGAGTTCGTGGGCCACGCCGCGATCGGCCGCGCCGAGGAGCTCGTCGCGGCGGCGCAGCTCGCGCCGGGCAAGCCCGCGCCCGATTTCCGGGCGACCGACGTCGACGGCGTCGAGCTCGCGCTCTCCGACTATCGCGGCAAGGTCGTCCTGCTCGACTTCTGGGGCTTCTGGTGACCGCCCTGCGTGGGGATGCTTCCCCACGAGAAGGAGCTCGTGGAGCGCCTGAAGAACGAACCGTTCGCCCTGCTCGGCGTCAACACCGACAGGGACAAGGACGAGTACCGCGAGAAGGCCGCGAAGTACGGCGTCACGTGGCGCTCGGTGTGGACCGGCGGCGGGGGACCGATCCCCGAGCTGTACGCGGTCGAGGGCTACCCGACGCTGTATCTGATCGATCACGAGGGCGTGATCCGCGAGAAGTGGGTCGGCAATCCCGGCGCGGCGACGATCGACCGGCGCGTCGCGCAGTTGGTCTCGGCCGCGAAGCGCGCGCTCGCGGAGAAGGAGCACGCCGAGCGCGGCGCCGGCGGCGCGGGCGACGGCGGCTCCGGCGGGCCGGGCGGTCCGACGAGCGACGTCGACGCGCTCGACGCGCTGGACGGGGAGTTCCAGCAGGCCCAAGACGCCTGGCGGACGACGCCTTCGGCCGAGCGCGGAGCGCACCCCGCGCGCGCGTTCTACGAACGCTACCGCGCGCTGGCCGACGCCGGCGAGGGGCGCGCGATGCTGTGGATCGCGACGTGGGCGCAGGACGCGCTCGACGACGCGGCGGTCGCGGAGGCGAAGCGGCGGTGGTTCGGGCGGCTGGTCGAGGAGCACGCCGGCGCCCCGTGGTTCGGCGAGCGCGCGGGCGTGTTCCGCTCGCAGGCGCGCTACGTCGGCGAGGACGAGGTCGCGTCCCTGCTGCGGCGCTGGCTCGAGCAGGGCCCGCACGAGTCGGCCGTGCCGACGGTGCTGCACGCGCTCGGCTCGCTGCTCTTCGCCAGCGACGACGAGGCGACGCGCGCCGACGGGCGCGCGGTGCTCGGGCGGCTGATCGAGCAGTACCCCGAGCACGACCTCGCGTCGCGCGCGCAGGGCGCGCTCTTCCGCGCCGACCGACTGCAGGTCGGGATGGTCGTCCCCGACTTCACGACCGAGGACGTCGACGGTGTCGAGCTCCGGTTCTCCGACTACCGCGGCAAGGTCGTCCTGCTCGACTTCTGGGGCTTCTGGTGACCGCCCTGCGTGGGGATGATCCCCCACGAACGGGAGCTCGTGGAGCGCCTGAAGGACGAGCCGTTCGCGCTGCTCGGCATCAACACCGACTCGGACAAGGAGGAGTACTTCCGCAAGGCCGAGGAGCTGGGCGTCACGTGGCGCTCGTCGTGGCAGGGATCGACGCGAGGGCCGATCCCGACGCAGTGGGGGATCACGGGCTACCCGACGCTGTTCCTGATCGACCACGAGGGCGTGATCGTCGAGAACCGCGGTGCGTTCCTGCGCAACGAGGAGTGGCTCGACGCGAAGATCGACGAGCTCGTCGCGGAGGCGCGACGGGACGCGCGCGGCGAGGGCGACGGCTCGGAGTCCGACGCCGAGCCCGAAGAGACGTTCGAAGAGACGTTCGAGGAGCTGGAGGCCGAGTACGAGAAGGCCCACGGCGCTTGGATGAAGGAGGTGGTCGCGGCGTCGCGCGCCGACGACGACGAGGCGCTGGGGGCGCTGTTCGAGAAGAACCCCGCGCAGCTCTTCCTGCCGCGTTTCCGACGGCTCGCGGACGCCGGCGACGTCGAGGCGATGCGCTGGATCGTGACGGAGGCGCACCCGGGTCCCGGGCTCCCGAACGAGGAGCTCAGTCGCCTCAAGGTCTCGTACTACGAGCGCTTGATCGACGAGCACGCCCTTCAGGCCTGGATCGAGCGCGTCGCGATCGCGCTGCAGCGGGACGTCTGGCTGCTCGGCGAGGAGCAGGTGATCGCGCTCCTGCGGCGACTCCTCGCGCGCGAGGAGCTGCACCCGCAAGCGCGGCCCGCGGCGATGGGGGCGCTCGGGATGACGCTCTCCGACGCGCAGAGCGACGAGCAGCGCGAGGAGGGGCTCGCCCTGCTCCGCCGCCTGGTCGAGAGCTACCCCGACTCCGAGCCCGCCGCCCGCGCCAACGGGCGCATCTTCCGCGTCGAGCGGCTCCAGGTCGGGATGGTCGTGCCCGACTTCGAGACGACCGACGTCGACGGCGTGCCGTTCGAGCTGTCCGACTACCGCGGCAAGGTGGTGTTGCTCGACTTCTGGGGCTTCTGGTGAGGCCCGTGCGTGGGGATGATCCCCCACGAAAAGGCGCTCGTGGAGCGCCTCGCGGACGAGCCGTTCGCGCTCGTCGGCATCAACACCGACATGGACAAGGAATCGTACCTGCGCAAGGCGCAGGAGCACGGCGTCACGTGGCGCTCCTCGTGGCAGGGCTCGATGGCCGGGCCGATCCCGACGCAATGGGGGGTCGAGGGTTACCCGACGCTGTACCTGATCGACCACGCGGGCGTGATCCGCGAGGAGTGGGTCGGCGGCCCGTCGGCGGAGGTGCTCGACCGGCGCATCGACGAGCTCGTCGCGCGCGCGAAGGCCGCGCGTTGACCGATTTCCCGCTCTTCGCTGTTCCGGGCCGCGGCGGTTCCTTGTAGACCACTGCCCATGTCCAAGGGCAAGACGGATTTCATGGACACGATCGTGTCGCTGTGCAAGCGGCGCGGGTTCGTGTTCCAGGCCTCCGAGATCTACGGGGGCATCGGCAACACCTACGACTACGGGCCGCTGGGCGTCGAGCTCAAGCGCCGCATCAAGGACGCGTGGTGGGGCCGCATGGTCACCGAGCGCGCCGACGTCGTCGGGCTCGACTCGGCGGTGATCCAGCACCCGCGCGTGTGGGAGGTCTCGGGTCACGTGTCGAACTTCACGGACCCGATGGTCGACTGCAAGAAGTGCAAGGGGCGCTTCCGCGCCGACCACCTGGCCGAGCTGTCCTGCCCCGAGAAGCCGTCGAAGCGCCCGGGCGAATGCGGCGGCGAGCTCACGGAGCCGCGCTCGTTCAACCTGATGTTCAAGACGAACGTCGGACCCGTCGAGGGCGCGGGCTCGGTCGCGTACCTGCGGCCCGAGACGGCGCAGGGCATCTTCCTGAACTTCCGCAACGTGATGGACGCGGCGCGGCTCAAGCCGCCGTTCGGCATCGCGCAGATCGGCAAGTCGTTCCGCAACGAGATCACGCCCGGCAACTTCGTCTTCCGCACCCGCGAGTTCGAGCAGGCGGAGATGGAGTACTTCGTGCCGCCCGAGGAGGGGCGGACGTGGTACGAGCACTGGTGCAAGGAGCGCTTCGCGTGGTACGTCGAGCTCGGCATCCGCCCGGAGAAGCTGCGCATGCGCGAGCACGGCTCCGAGGAGCTCGCTCACTACGCCGAGGCGACGTCGGACATCGAGTACGAGTATCCGTTCGGCTGGGGCGAGCTCGAGGGCATCGCGTACCGCACCGACTTCGACCTCGCGCGCCACTCCGAGGGCTCGGGCACCGACCTCTCGTACTTCGACCCGCAGACGAAGGAGCGCTACCGGCCGCACGTGATCGAGCCGGCCGGCGGCATCGACCGCATGGCGCTCACGGCGCTGATCGACGCCTACGAGGAGCAGGAGCTCGAGAAGGACACGCGCGTCGTGCTCCACTTCCATCCGCGCATCGCGCCGATCACGGTCGGCGTGTTCCCGCTCGTCAAGAAGGACGGGATGCCGGAGAAGGCGCAGGAGCTCGAGGCGGAGCTCCGCCGCTCCCGCTTCGCGACGTTCTACGACGAGAAAGCGGCGATCGGCCGCCGCTACCGTCGCCAGGACGAGGTCGGGACGCCGTACTGCGTGACGATCGACGGCGACACGCTCGCCGAGGACGTCGTCACGATCCGCGACCGCGACTCGATGCAGCAGGAGCGCGTCGCCTTCCGCGAAGTGCGCGCCTGGATCGAGAACGCCGTCGCGACTTGGAAGCGCGCTTAGGTGCCGCACGCCTTGCTGCGGAGCGGCAGCAAGGTGTGCGAGCTCTCTCGTCCTACGGCCGCGGCGCCCGCGCGCGCGACGTGAAGTCGATCGTCGGGTGTCCGTCCTGGATGCACGCCTCGAGGTCGGGGATCGCGAGCTGTTGGCAGCGCGGACAGACGAACTCGAGGGTCGAGCCGGAGTCGATCCACGCCGCAACGTTGGCGACGTACGGCGTAGTGACCGTGCCGCGCGCGTCGTCGCGGCGTTGGATCGCGAGGATGCCGAACTTGTAGGCCTCCGGCTCGTTCACGCTCCGCAGGAACTCGTGGACGAGCAGGTACACCCAGGGCCGTCGGTCCTCGGGTACGTTCACGTCGGCGAGGAGCTTGCGGCACTCGTCGAGCCGCGTGAGCTGCGGCGACAGGCGCAGCGCCTCGGCGACCTTGCCGAAGAAGCCCAGCCGGCCCAGCGCGATCATGTTGTTGATCTGCAGGTTCGTCTGCGCCTTCTCGAGGCCGAGGTCCTCGAGCGCGGGCGGCAGGAGCCGCTGTCCGTCGACCTCCGTCGGCTCGCCGTTCGCCGGTTGCGCCCAGCCCAGCGCCCGGTTGCCGTGGTAGACCGAGGCGACCATGTGCGCGACCTCCGACGGCCGCCGGCCGCCGGCCTGCGTGCTACCGATCCCGCTCGGACCCGTCGACGTCTCCGTCAGGAACGCGCTGCCGAGGGACGCGTCGACGTGGGTCTGCGCGAGGCAGTACTGCGCGAAGAACCGCTGCAGGTCGAAGGCGCCGTCGCTGCGCACCTCGTCGACGAGACGCTCGAAGCCGCCGGCCGCCGCCTCGAGCTCGCCCGCGCTCTTCTGCTCGTACGCCGCGTTCAAGCGCTCGTACTTGTCGGTGTAGGGATTCGTGCTGCTGCAGGCGGCGAGCGCCGCCGAGAGGCAGGCGACCGCGAGCGTGAGTTTGCTGTCGAGCATGGCCTGGATGTCTCGCTCCTCAGAGCACACGGCGGGTGGGCTCGACGCCGACGAACATCGGGCGCGTGGAGCCGTCGGGGGTCTGGATCGTCAGTCCGATGAGCGAGCGAGCGACGTCCATGCTGCGCCGCACCCCGTTCGCGACGTGCTCGACGCGCGTGCCGTCGACCTCGATCTTGGCGTCGCCGGGGATCTCGAAGAAGACGAAGCCGCCCTTCGTGCTGTCCCACTGGTCGAGCAGCCCGAGGCGCAGCGCGTTCTCGAGCACCTGGTCGCGCGCCTCGTCGTCGATGCGCCGCTCCACCTCGCTCGACGGGATGAACTTCAGCGCGGTCCCGTCTTCGAGATAGAGCTGCAGGTTCATCGTCTCCGGCGTGAGACTCACCTGCGAGACCTCCATGCCTTCGCCGCGCGTGCCGACCTTGAGCACGATCGGGATGATCCGCTCCTCGTCGATCAAGTCCTCCTCGAGGAGGTCGGCGTGGTTGGTGTAGAACGATGCCTGCACCCACACGATGCCGTAGTTGTTCTGCCAGGGGTAGCCGGTGAAGCTCTGGCGGAGCGCCGCCGACGCCGGCGCGGGGGCAGCGAGCGCCCGTGGCGCCGATCGCGCCGGCTGGTGCGGAGAGAGCGTGGGAGCGGCGGCGACGTGGAAGCGCTGTCCGTCCGGCGCGGCGCACGAAGCGATCCAGGCGAGCGCGCAGACGGAAGCCCAACGGGGGTTCATCTCGGGTCCTCCGGGAATCAGAAGCGGTGGAAGATCAGCTCGCGCGTGAAGCTCGACGTCTTCTCGCGCATCACTCCGTACTCGGGCGAGATCCACAGCGTCGTCTCGCCCTGCTCGACGACTAGGCACAGCCGCTCCTGCGCGCTCTTCTGCGCGAAGAACCCGGCGACCTCGTCCGGCTGGGCGAACAGCGTGTTCGCGGGGATCGAGCCGGTGAACCGCGGCTCGAACACGCCGACCTTGTGCTGCGGCCCCCAGGCCTTCAGCTTCACGAGCTCGGTCAGCTTCTCGCGGTAGCTCGCGCGGTCGTCGGCGTAGCACGAGATCACGTACTCGTGCGCCTGCGGCGTGAGCTGGTTGCCGGCCGCGCCGTAGACCTGCCGGAGCATGCTCCAGGTCTGCGTGGCGCCCGGGACCGGCTCGCGGACGCTCGGGTCGAGGCGCAGCTCCTCCCAGAGCGTCTGCGGTCCGCCCGAGCGCCAGTAGAGCAGCGAGCGGCCCGGCTTGATCGGGAAGTTCGAGCCGCGGGCGCCCAGACGGATCTTGAGCGCGAGCTCCGCGCGCCAGTCGTGGTGCGGATCGTCGCGCGCGACGCGGATCGCGCCGAGGCGCGCGACGTCGATGGCCGCGTCGTTCGACGGGTCGGCGTCGTAGAAGAGCTTCGCCTGCCAGAACGCGTCGAGCGTCTGGAGGTCCGCGGGATCGAGCCAGCGCCGCAGCAGCGCCGGCTGCGCCTGCCACGCGCCGAGCACGTCGCAGAGGAGCAGCTCGTCGACGACCAGGGCCCCATCGGCGACGGTCTCGCGCTCGAGCCAGCGGGCGAGCTGGACGCCGATCTCGCCGACGCACGTGCACTCGGCGTGCTTGGCGGCGTGCGCGAACAGGCCGTCGGGAGCGGACGGGTCCTGCATCGGGCCGAGCGCGAGCAGCGCCGCGCGCTCGCCGTCGTGCACGTCGAGCAGGCCGCTCTCCGCGTCCTGGACGTGCTTCTCGGCCGCCGTGAGCGCGGCGTCGATCCGCTCGAGGCGGCGCGGGTCGGGCTCGACCGCGGCGCTCTTGAACGAGACCCACTCCGCCGTCTCCGGCTTGAGCTCCGTCTGGCGCTTGCGGGCGCGAGACAGGAGCTGCCGCGCCTCCTCGAGCTTCTTGCGCTTGACCGCGCCGTCCTCGGCCGCGTCGTGCTCCTCGAGCGCGGCGTGCGCGCCCGTCATCGCGACGATCAGCTCGGCGCCCTTGAAGCCGCCGCCGTTGACGATGACGGGGTTCTCGCGCATGAGCTGGAAGCCCGTCCGCGCCTCGACCGCCTCGCCGTTCTCGAGCCAGGACAGGATCGTGTCGACGTTGCTCGCGCTGACGGCGACAGGATCCTCGAGCTTCTTGTACTCGGCGAGCTTCAGGGTCAGGTCCGCGACCTGCCGCTCGTACTCGCGCTTGTCGGCGTTGAGCGAGGAGATGTCCTGGGTGAGCTTGACGATGTCGCGCGATGCCTGTGCGCCGCTCTCCCGGAGCAACTCGACTGTCTTCTTCAGATCGAGGAACTGGTCGCCCTCGTCCGAGCTCTCCTGGACCCCCGCCGCGCGCAGCTCCGCGATCCTGGCATTGAGCTTCGTGATCTCCTCGTCGCGCGCGCGGAGGTCGGTCTGCTTCGCCTCGCGCTCGTTGGAGAGCTGGGCGAAGATCGATGCGTGCTGCTGCCGCCAGTGCTCGGTCTGGCCGCGCTCGCCGTTCCACATGTACCCCGTGCCGCCAGCGCCCGCGAGCCCGACGACGATCGCCGCCGACGCCCAGCCCGGGACCGCGGTCGGCATTTTGAACGCGGGCGAGCGCTCGATCGCCTTGATGAACTCCGCGGCGCTGCCGTAGCGCTTCTCGCGCTCCTTCTCGAGCGCGCGGCGCAGCACCTTGCGCACCGGCTTGCTCAGGTGGTCGAGCTTGTCGATCAGCGGATTCACGTCCGTGTTGAGCACCGACGTGATGATGTTGTCGACCGTCTTGCCGTGGAAGGGACGGGAGCCGGCGACCATCTCGTAGAGCACGACGCCCACGGCGAAGAGGTCCGAGCGCGCGTCGAGCCGCTGGCCCTGCGCCTGCTCGGGCGACATGTACATCGGAGTACCCGCGAGCTGGCCGCCGCCGATGTCGGCGGCGAGCCCGGCGATGCCGAAGTCGAGCAGCCGCACGCCGACGCCGTACGGGTTGTCGCTCGTCTTCGTGATGCGCTGCGCGAGCATGATGTTCTCGGGCTTCACGTCGCGGTGCACGAAGCCTTGCTCGTGGCCGCTGGCGAGCGCGAGGAGCGTCTGTCGGGCGACCTCGAGCGCGTGCCGCACGTGCAAGCTGTTCTCGCGCTTGAGCAGCGCGCGCAGGTCCTCGCCCTGGACGAGGTCCATCGTCAGGAACAGCTCGCCGTTCTCGGTGATGCCCGTGTCGCGGACCTGGTTGACGTGCTCGCTGACGAAGCGCTGCGCCGCCTTGATCTCCTTGAAGAACAGCTCGCGGAAGTGCGGGTGGTTGGAGAACTTCGGCCGCAGGACCTTGAGCGCGACCTCGCGCTCGGAGATCTGGCGGTCGCGGACGTGGTAGACGCGGCCCATTCCGCCCTCGCCCAGGATGCGGACGACCTCGAAGCGACCGGCGATCACGGTTTCGCTCGCCTTCGCCTTGGGTCCCGAGGGCGCCCGGGTCGGCGTCGGCGCCGGCGTCGGCACCTCGCTCCCGAGCCCGTCGTCGGTGGCGACGGTCTCGAGGCTCATCTCCTCGGTCACGCCGGTCCCCGGCGGGGGCGACACGAGCGTCGGGTCGATCTCCGCGGGCGTTTCGACCGTCTCGGTCGAATCGTCCGAGCGGGCGCGGGCGGAACGCTCGCTCTCGGCCCGCGTCGGGGCCGTCTCCGCCAGCTCGTCTTCGTCGTTTCGGTGCGCCAACGTCCTACCCTCCGTTCTCGACCGGCCGCCCGCTGGCCCGTCCGCAGCGTCGCGCGGCTCGCGCACCGGCCGCCGTCAGGCTACCGGACGCGCGGGGGCCTTCCAAGCGCGCTTGCGCGGGCGCGGGCAGGCTTGCGCCGAGCCGCGCCGACGCGGAATACTGAGTGGTTGGGCGGCGGCGGCTCCGCCGCGCAGTGGTTGGGCGGCAGGCTGCGCCGCGCAGCAGTTCCGCGGCGGGGTCCGCCGCGCAGCAGTTCCGCGGCGGGCTCCGGCGCGCAGCAGTTCCGCGGCGGGCTCCGCCGCGCAGCAGTTCCGCGGCGGGCTCCGCCGCGCAGCAGACGTATCGACCGCAGAGCGTCCCGACAGGAGGCAGGCGTGGCGACGGCGCAGACGGAGAGCAAGGAATTCCAGGCGGAGGTCCGCGAGCTCCTGCGGATCATGATCCATTCCCTGTATTCGCACAGGGAGATCTTCCTGCGCGAGCTGATCTCGAACGCGAGCGACGCGCTCGACAAGCTGCGCTACGAGGTCCTGCGGAACCCGGACCTCGCCGAGCCGGACGCGCTGCGCATCCGGCTCGAGGTCGACGCGGACGCGCGCGTCCTGCGGGTGATCGACAACGGCATCGGCATGTCGCGCGACGAGGTCGTGGAGAACCTCGGCACGATCGCGAAGTCGGGCACGAAGAGCTTCCTGCGCGAGATCGAGGAGGCGCAGGACGCCAAGGCCGCGGCGCCGCGCCTGATCGGCCAGTTCGGCGTCGGCTTCTACTCGTGCTTCATGGTCGCCGGGGAGGTCGAGGTCGTCACCCGCCGGCTCGGCGAGCAGGGCGCGACGCTCTGGCGCTCGAAGGGCGACGGCGCGTACACGCTCGACGCGGCCGAGCGCGACCAGCACGGGACGACGGTCACGCTCCACCTGAAGCCGGTCGACGAGGAGGCGGAGGGCGAATTCCACGACTTCGCCGAGGAGTGGGCCCTGCGGCAGGTCGTGCGGCGCTACTCCGACTTCGTCGAGTACCCGATCGAGCTGGACGTCGAGCGGGAGGAGGGCGAGGGCGACGAGCGCAAGACCGTCGTGCGCACCGAGGTGCTCAACTCGATGCGGCCGCTCTGGACGCGGCCGAAGGCGGACGTGACCGAGGAGGAGCACACCGAGTTCTACAAGCACCTCACGCACGACTGGGAGCCGCCGCTCGAGACGATCCACTTCCAGGCGGAGGGCGCGCAGGCGTACACCGCGCTGCTCTACGTGCCGCGCCGCCGCCCGTTCGACCTGTTCGATCCGACGGCGCACAAGTCGCGCGTCGCGCTCTACGTGCGCCGCGTCCACATCGCGGCGGACGTCGAGGAGCTCATGCCCGTGTGGCTGCGCTTCGTGCGCGGCCTCGTCGACTCGGACGACCTGCCGCTGAACATCTCGCGCGAGACGCTGCAGCACAATCGCCAGGTCGGGCAGATCCGCAAGCGCCTCGTCAAGAAAGTGCTCGATGCGCTCGCGAAGCACCTCGCGCAGGACCGCGCGTCGTACGTCGACTTCTGGAAGGCGTTCGGCCCCGTGCTCAAGGAGGGCGTCTACCACGACGGCGAGAATCGCGAGGCGGTCGCCGACGTGTGCCTGTTCCAGAGCTCCGCGGGTCCCGAGCTCACGACCCTCCGCGAGTACGTCGAGCGGATGCCCGCGGACCAGGAGGCGATCGTGTACCTCGTCGGCGACGATCGCGCGCAGCTCGAGTCGTCCCCGATGCTCGAGTCGGTTCGCGCGAAGGACTGGGAGGTGCTCTTCCTCACCGACGCCGTCGACGAGTTCGCGGTCGAGCGGCTGCGCGAGTACCGCGGCAAGCCGCTGCGGTCGGTCGAGAGCGCCGCGGAGGACCTCGAGAGCGACGAGCACCGCGCGGCGCGCGAGAAGAAGCAGGAGGAGCAGAAGGACCTGCTCGAGGCGGTGCGCGAGCGACTCGACGAGCACGTCTCCGAGGTGCGCTTCTCGAGCCGTCTGGCGGACTCGGCGGTCGTGCTCGTGTCGGCCGACAAGGGCCTGTCGCGCGCCCAGCAGCGCATGATGCGCGAGATGGGGCAGGACGTCCCGGCGCCCAAGCGCGCGCTCGAGCTCAATCCGGACCACCCGATCGTCGCGCGGCTCGCGGAGCTGCGCGGCCGGGACGAGAGCCGCTTCGCGGACTACTGCGAGCTGATCCTCGGCCAGGCGCTCCTGGCCGAGGGCTCGCCGCTGCCGCGCCCGGCGCGGTTCGCCAAGCTCCTCTCGGAGCTGATGGTGGGCTGACGCGCAGCGCGCGGCAGCGCGCACGGTGCTTCGTGCTCCGCGTCAGCCCGCGATCCGGTGTTCCCACTCGTCCGAATCGAGCGGCAAGTCGACGTCGAGCACGGCGCGCAGCGCGCGCCACGCGGCGTGCTCGACGCCCCGGTCGCCCGAGCGCAGCGCGCGCAGCAAGGGCGGCGCGGCGAGCGGGCTGTCGAGCCGCTCGAGCGCGTCGCAAGCGGCGCGCGCGACCTCCGGCGCCGGGTGATCGAGCGCTCGGGCGAGCAGGCCCGCCGCCTCGCGCCGGAACAGGGGCTCGCGGCCGAGCTCGCGCACCGCGGGCAGCGCGACGCCGGGATCGGGCGAGCTCAGGCGCTCGAGCACCTGGGGCAGCGCGCGCGCGGCCTCGTGCTGGCGCGTCGCGAGCCAGCGATCCCAGCCGGCGACGTCCTGCGCGACCGCGCCGCCAGCGAGCTCGCGCAGGCTCCACGCGGCCGCCGAGCGCACGCGCGGGTCGCGGTCCGTCAGCAGCCCCACGATGCGCGACGCCATGAGCGCGTCCTGGACGCGGGCGAGCGCGACGGCCGCCGCGGCGCGCACGGTCGGCTCGAAGTGGTCGAGCAGCGGGCGCAGGATCGCGCTCGGCTCGCCGCCGAGCCGCCAGCCGCTCGCCGCCCACAGCTCGCTCACCGTCTCGGCGATCGCGACGTCGAGCGCCGTCGACTCGCCGACGAGCGCGCGCAGCGTCGCGACGCCGTCCGCGCGTCCCGCACGGCCGATCGCCTCGACCAGCGCGAGCTGCAGCGGCTCCCCGAGCGCCGCGGCGGGCTCGGCGAACGCCGCGCCCGCGCCGGGCGTCTCGCGCAAGAGGCGCGCGGCCGCGTCGACGAAGGCACGGCGCACCGGTCCGACGCGCGTGGCGACGTCGTCGCGGTCCGCGACGAGCGCGCACAGCGGCTCGGCCGCGCGCGGGTTGCCCAGCGAGCCGAGCACGCCGAGACCCTCGACGAGCTCGCCCACGGTGCGGCCGCGCGCGAGGACGGCCTCGGACGCCGCGTCGACGCCGGCGCGCGAGAGCGCGAGTCGCAGGACGCGGTGGTCGCGCTCGAAGTCGCCCAGCGCCGGCGGCTCGCCCGGCTCGTCGCCGCTCTCGACGTGCGTCAGGCGCCGGAAGAGCTCCGGCACGGCCTCGGCGCCGAGCTCGGCGAGCCGCGCGGCGAGGACGTCGTCCTGTGTCTGCGCGGCGTCGTCGTGGCGCAGGACCGCGTCGACGCGCTCGCGCGGCGAGCCGTCGAGCGGCCGCGCTCCGAGCGGGAGCGCGGTCGCGAGGAGCGCGAGCAGGACGGCCGCTCTCACGGCCGCGCCACCCGTCGCCAGCTCGCCACGGTCCAGCCCGAGCTCGTGCCGCTGAACGGCGGCAAGCCGGGCAGGTCGAGCATGCCCTCGGCGATGCGGTTGTCGAAGTTGACGGTCAGCTTCGAGTGCTCGTCGCCGAAGTCGCGGTTGATCAGCACCTGGTTGCCCGCCGTCATGTTGCCGTCGAGCGTCACGTCGGCCGAGCCCGCCGAGTCCAGGTTGTTGTCGTAGAAGTTGTTCTCCGCGTACAGGAACGCCTGCATGTACTCGAGCGTCCCGAACTCCGGGTCGCCGAAGTAGACGTTGCCGCTGTCCTCGACGTCGTCGTCCTTCATCGCGATGAACGCGACGCCGTCCTTGTCCGAGTCCGTGTAGAAGAGGTTGTCGGAGATGTAGATGTTCCCCTTCACGACGAACGTGATCTGCGTCCCGTTCACGTCGTTGTTGTAGAACTTGAACGAGAACGTCTTCATGTTGTGGATCCAGAGGTTCCCGTCGATGAAGTACACGGCCTGGTTGCCGCCGCTGCCGGGCTCCGAGCCGGTGCCGGCGAGCGTGATCTTGAACGCGTTCGAGCCGTCCATGCCCGCGTCGCTGTTCACCGCCTCGTACGGATCCTCGAGGTAGTAATCGTCCTTGGCCGTCGAGCCGTTCTCCCAGCTCCGGTCGCTCGCGTTCTTGCGGAAGATGTGCGCGGGGTTGCTCTCGGGGAGCTGCCACGCGTAGCCGCCCGAGTTGTCGGACTTGTACGTCGCGCTCTGGAACAGCGTGGCGACGTCGACGTCCGCCGTGTTCTCGTAGTCGAGCGCCGACAGGTCGGGGAGCGGCTGCGAGACGTTCGTCTCTCCGGCCGTGCCGGTGACCGCGCCGTACGCCCGCACCGTGCCGTCCACCGTGGCGTCGCCGGTGAGCTCGATGTTGCCGCCGCTGTAGATGTCGCCGGTGATCTCGTCCGCTTGCCCGGCGACGCCGCCGAAGTCGAGCGTGTAGTTCGGGTCGCCGTCCGAGTTGCCGGCGAACACGGCGTTGGAGTAGATCCCGCCGGACACCGGCGCGACCACCGCCTCGACGGTCGCGCTCGTCCGGCGCACCGTCCCGGTCGCCGTGACCGTATACGTGCCGTCGCCGTTGTCGACGAGATCGGCGAAGAAGCCGCCGCTCTGCAACGCGATCGGCTGGTCGTGCGAGCCGACGTCGTCGGTCACGTCCGCGTACAGGTTCGCGACGACGTGCCCCACCCCCGAGTTCGCGACGTACAGCGCGCGCAGGTCGTCGATCGCCGCGTCGCGCTCGTCGTTCACTTGTGCCGCGAGCGTGAGATACGCGCCCGCGAGGCCGAAGAGCACGACCAGCGCGATCAGCGCGACGATCATCGCGCTCCCGCGCCGCGCTCCGCGGCCGCCCTCGATCTTGCGGATGTCCATGTTCGTTCCCCCTCTTCTCCCTCTTCCCCTGGTTCCCGTTCGCCGCGGCGTCAGTTGCGCGCCATGACCGACGTCTCCGCGGTCACGGTCAGCGTGCGCCTCTCGACGTCGCGTGCCTGCAGCGTCAGCCGGATCACGATCGCGTCCCCGTTCGCCTGGAAGCAGAGTCCGCTCTCGTCGATCAGCCCGTTTCCGTTGTCGTCGACCCCGTTCGGCTCCTCACCGCCGAGGAGCTCGCTCACGCCGTTGACCAGCACGACCTGCCGCTCGTCGGGCGTCCCCACGTCGAGCACCTGGACGACGCGCATCTCGTCGACGAGCCCGTCCCCGTCCTCGTCGGTGCCGTCGTCGGTCTCGTTGGGGTCGAGCTGCAGCTCGATGCGGCGCCAGCCGCCCCACGTCGACTCGCCGTCCGCCCAACCCGTCGCGCAGCGGTAGGTGAGCGAGCTCTCTCCGAGCGGGCCCGTCGGGTTCGGCGCGATCTCGTCGCGGTCCGCCTCGGCGAGCTCGTTCGCGATCCGCTCCAGCGCCCGGTGCACACGCGCCTCGAGCTCCGCGCGCGAGACGCCGGCCGACGACGCGCTCGAGCTCGCGCCGACCATCATCGCGAGCGAGCCGAGGAGCACGCTCACGATCAGGAGGCCGAACATCAGATCGACCATCGTGAAGCCGCTGCGCGCGCTCGCTCTCACGGCGTCACCACCACTTCCACCGCGAGGCTGCGGTCGCCGTTCGCACCGCGCCACTCGACGATCACGCGCGCCGGGAGCACGACGTAATCGTCGGCGTGGTCGGCCGCGTCGACGACGCCGTCGCCCGACAGGTCGCGCGGCAGGCCGAGCCCCGGGTCGTCGAGGTCCTCGCGCAGCGCTCCGCCCACGGTGGGGAAGACGATGCGGCCGACGCGGCCGTCGGGATCGTCCGCCTGCGGCGAGAGGCCCAGGACGTCGAACGCCGAGCCGGGCGCCGCCCCCGCGCCGCCGGGATCGTCGTTCGGGTCGTCGTTGAACGAGGCGAAGGCCTGCGTCACCGGGGCGGCTTGCAGCTCCTCGGCGGCCGCGCGCAGACCCTCGTAGGCGAGCGCGGTCTCGCGCCCGGTCTCGAGCAGTTGCCCCGTCGAGCCGATCGACGCCGAGACGGCGGCGATCGTCAGGACGAGCACGAGCGTGACGACCGAGACCTCGACGAGCGTGAAGCCCGAGCGCGCCTGCACGGCACGCCCTGCGAGCGTGGTCCTGCTCGCCCGCGCGGCGCAGGCGATCCGTTCGATCTTCCTCAGCCGGTGGACGCGCATGGCGCCACCTCCTTCTCGGCAGCGCGGCCACCCTTCCCGCGAGCCGCAGGGCTCGGGGTGTCGGGTCCGTCGCTTTGCGAAGCCGCCTCTCGGCGGCGGTGCCCTTGACGAGTGCCGGCGCGCGGAACGCGTGCCAGCGGCGAAA
>CAZGTQ010000161.1:0-29280 GCA_964528575.1 uncultured Planctomycetaceae bacterium
TGCGCGACGCCGGCGCTCCTCGCGGCGCGCGGCCTTCTTCGCGGCGTTCGCGCGCAGGCGGTCCTCGATCGAGACGACGCGCTCCGGCTGCGCGCGTCCGAAGCGCTCGATGTAGCACTGCTCGAGGTACTGCGGCAGCGGGAGCTTCCAGCCTTGGCGGCGGTTCGAAGCGTCGTTGAGCTTCCGCGCGTTCCAGCCGAGCTCGCGCGCCATCTGCACCTGCGCGTGAGTCAAGCGAAGGCGCTTGCGGGCATCGATCCAGTCTTGCAGGTCGGGCGGGACGCGGAGTGCCATCCTCAACGGTCCTTTGGTCATTCACGGAAGTCTCCGCGTCGGGTACGCGCCCCGAGCCCCGGAGTAACGGACAGCGCGCGAGTCTACCTCTGGAGCGTCCCGTCGTCGCGCGGCGCTCACAGCCCGGATCGACCGATCGACCATCGATCGGGTCGCGACGGGCCACGGCGTGCCTTGCCCGGCGGGGGTCCTCGCCACTATGCGTGCGGGAGCTCGATCCCGCCGGCGCGCCGCGCAGCGCCCAACTGCGTTCGGTCGTTCGGTGGCGAAGCTCGTGAAGCACTCGGGGTTGTGTCTGGCCTCCGCTCCACGGGTCCGCGATCGAAGGCATCGGGCCAGCGGCCTGACGCGTCGTCGATCAGCGGTGACCGGCGCTCTTCATGCTACGCCTTGTCGAAGAAGCACGCCCGCCGCTCGTCGACTGCCGCGGCTTGTCATGCCGAGCCACGCCGATCCCACCGGGAACCCTGCCAGCCATGGATGACGCCGTTGTCGCCGCACTCGGGACACTCCCACGCGATCTCACCCGCCTCGTTGCGGTAGCCGGCGACGACTTCGCCGCCGCACTGCCGCCGGCCTGGCATACGACGGCACCAGACGTTCGTGTGTTCCGGAACCCCACCGGCGCGCGATGTCCAGCTCACGATGGCGCAGAGGAACGTTGCCACCCGCATCGCCGGCCCAGGCATCGACGCGAGTCTGCCGCGCTCGTCGACGTAGTGTCGAATGTCCGCAACCAAGGTCATCGTCTAGTCCCACTTCAGCCCAACGCACAGCATCGACGGCAGTGCGAAGCGCCCCGCCCGCCGATTCTGCTGTCACCGATTCTGCTGTCAGCCGTCACCCCCGGCACAACGACCGCCAGTCGACCGGCGCCGGAGGTGGCGCAACTCTCCAGCCCACAGTCCATGCACGTGTACTCGTCCCCGCGTTGGGTATAGCCACCATCCGCCAGCACGATTCGACCACCGCACTTGCTGCAGCGCGTTGGCTCGAACGTGGGAGGATCCGCGAGCCCTTGCAAAGGTTGTACTCGTTCGTCCCGTAGCCTTGTCTGCCAGCCGCTGAAGGACGGGACCCGTGTACCGACGGCTTCGAAGCAACCTGAGCATCTCATCGAAGCTCATACCCTCGATGTCGGCGCTCAGCTTGTCCGGTCCGCTGCATCGGCTTGTTGGGCGGCGCGGCCTGGATCCTCGCCGAAGGCCAACCGTAGCCCGTGACAGTCTTCGATGATGAGCTCGCGCATGCCATAGACTCGTTCTACGGGGCCTTCCACGATCTTCGCACCGCGCCGGGTCAGTTCATCGGTCAAGCGCGTCAGCTCGGTTACGTGGATGTACGCGTCATACCCGACCGTGGCCCGCTGGCGAACGGGACTCGTCATGCTCGGATTCTGATTGAAAAAGACCTCGACCTTTCCCCGCCCCAGCATCGCGAAGACCGGAGGCTCTCCGAAGAACCCTCGGTTCTCGAAGCCGAGGACGTCGCAGTAGTACGAGGCCGCGGCGACAACGTCGGGCACACTGAATTGCGGGGCGACACCCAGGAACACAGGGCTCTGATCGGTCTGCGGGATCGATTGCATCGTAGGTCTCCGTCTCAAAATTCGTCAGCCCAACGCTCAACGCTCAGCATCAGCGGCGGCGCGTAGCGCCGTCCGGTGCATGCTGTTGTTGGGCAGCGCGGTCATCGCTCACCGTTCCACAAACCGCCCACGCTCTAGCTGTGAGGGGGATTGTGCCATCTGGTGCTCGTCGCAACGTGCGCTCGAGCGTTTGCGCCAAGAGTGCCCGGCGATCAGCGTCAAGCGATGCAACGTACGATGGAGCGGGACCCGTTTCTCCAAGAAAGGGGCGCCAGTAGTCCTCGAAGCTGGCGAACACCGTGGGGATCTCGATCAGGTCGCAGCGCACGTCACCAAGGCCGCAGCCGCGGAACAGTGCCGTCAGAGCGTCCCGGCAACAGAGAGGAAACCGGTTGCCTTCGTCGAGTTCTCGGGCCGCCGAGTCCACTTGCGCTGCTGCATCCCAGAAATGGCGCAAGAACTGCATTCCGTCACTGTAGTCCCACACGCACGCGGAGACCGTAGCTTGTGGAGCAGCGACAGACCGCATCTCATGAACGGCGGCTTCGAAGTCTGGGAAGAAGTTCAAAGCGAGCAGCGAGGTGACGCTGCCGTACCCCCCAGGGCGGCGCGGGAGGCTTCCCACTCCAGCGGTGACGAACGATGCCCGGGCCCTGCCATGTAGTCGAGCGAACTCGACGAGCGGGGCGGCCGGGTCACAGCCTACGACAGAGGCCGGGTCGGCACGGCTGCAGATCGCGTTGGCAAGCGCCCCAGTGCCACACCCGACGTCCAGCCAGTAGACGCCGCCAGGGATCTGCAACCAGGACACGAACTGAGGCGCGAGGCGGCGGCTCCACCGGCCCATGAAGTCCTCATAGGCTGACCCCGCCGCCCATTGATCCCGCATCTCCGTCGCCTCTCCCTGCTGCCCAACGCCTTGTCGATCAGCGGCGGCCGCGAAGCGGCCGTCCGCCTGCATCGGCTTGCTAGGCGGGTTCGGTGAATGCCATATAGTAGCCATTCGGGTCCTGCACTCCGAACTCGCGCATTCCGTACTCCATGACCTCTGGGCCCCAACAGAAATCGATCTTCCCGCGCAGTTCGTCTGCCAGCGCGCGGACACCATCGGGGAAGAAGTAGAAGGTCCCGGTGCAGACGGGCTCGGCCGGGGACCCGCAAGGTGGTTCGGTGTGGAACTGGAGCACGGCACCGTCCCGTGCCACCTCGGCCCAGGTAGCGCGCTCGGGATCGGGGTGGCATCCTGCGAGCTCGAAACCAAGCTTCCGGTAGAAGGCCAACGTCTCAGTCATGTTCTTGACCAGCAGCGCTGGAACTACTCGTGGGCTGAGCTTGCCGGTTCCCATAGTGTCCCTTTCTCCGCCTAACGCTCAGCATCGGCGGCGCCGCGCAGCGCCGTCCGCTGCATGCCGTTGTTAGACCTCATTCTTGACACGGTATGTGACGTACACGCACCCGTTGGTGAACGCACGGCACTCCTTTAGTTCCAGGTTGATCTGTCTGTTCATCGGGTGGAAGAGCGGGATACCTGACCCGAGGAGCACCGGGTGAATGTTGAATCCAATCTCGTCGATCAGTCCCGCCTCGAAGAGTGGCCGCGCCAACTCACCGCCGCCCATCAGGCAAATGTCCTTCCCATCCTCTTCCTTGAGGCCACGGACGAACTCAACCGCATCTTGGCGGATGATGTTTACGCCACCGGGTACGTCTTCGAGCGTACGCGAGAATACGTAGTTCTCGATCCCGGGGTAGCCGCCTTCTTGGCCGCTTCGAGCGGCCACCTCGTAGGTCTTTCGGCCCATCAGGACAGCGTCGATGGTCGTCCAGAAGTCCGCCATGACGGCAGCCGCCTCATCGCCCCACATCAGCCAATCCACGGCATGATCGGGGCGAGCAAGGTAATTGTCGAGGCTGTTCGCACCACCAAAAGTGATTCTGCGCATCTCGAACCGCCGTTCGTTTGTAGGCCTGACTTTGAAATGCACGTGAGCGGTGTAGCGCCCGCCGGTCCGTCGAGCGTGGCCGCCCAACGTCCGCTGTGGCGCTCCCCCGATCGCGCCAAGTGCCGCTCTCTCCACGGCTTGCTGCGAGCTGGCCAGCCATCACGGCGGAGGATACCCCGCCGGGCCGGTCCGCCCAACGCCTCTGCGTGAGCTCGATCGGGTTACGCACCCCGTCGTGGAGAAGACCCGGCTTACCCGGGCGAGCGCGAATCCGGGTGCGCGTGGAGCGACCCTCACCGGTCGACGAGGCGGGCGTCGTCCGGCCGCCCCGCGTCAAACGGAGAGTCGAGCCGACGCGCCGGCCGCGGCCGCGACCACATGGCGGCGCTCGGCCGCGCGCAGCGGGACGCACAGCGCCGAGGACACGACGACGAGCGCAAGCGCGGCCGCGAGACACGCGACGAGTCCGCGCTCGCCCTCCCCAGCCGCCTGGAACACGAGGCCGGAGAGCAACGTCCCCGCCAACCGCCCAGCCGCGTTCGCCATGTAGTAGAAGCCGACGTTGAGCGCGACGCGGTCGCCCTCGGCATACGCGACGACCAGATAGCTGTGCAGCGCGCTCGTCGTTGCGAAGACGAAGGCGAACGCCGCAAGCCCCACGACGATCGTCGGACCCGGCGGCGCTCCGGCGATGAGCGCCGCGACGAGCGCGCCGAGCGGCAGCGCCAGCGCCCCCGTCCACAGCCCCAGGCGCCGCGCGTCGGCGCGCGGGCCGCCGATCCACGCGGGCGCGCCCGCCTGCACGACTCCGTAGCCGATCACCCACGCCGCGAGGAAGCCGCCGACGCGCGCGTGCGGCCACACGAGCTCGCTCGCGAGATAGATCGGCAACGCGAGCACGAACCACACGTCCCGCGCGCCGAACAGGAACAAGCGCGCCGCCGAGAGCCAGCGCACGACCGGCGCCGCGTCGAGCACGTCGCCGAGCCTCACCTTCGACGTCGCCTTCCCCGCGGCGCGCGGCAACGTCACGGAGAGCGCGAGAGCCGCCGCGAGCCCGAGCGCCATCGCCAAGCACGCGCCGCGGAAACCGAGCGTCGCCAGCAACACCCCGCCCAGGAAGAACCCGACGCCCTTGAGCGCGTTCTTGGAGCCCGTGAGGAGCGCGACCCAGCGCAGCAGCCGATTCCCGTCGCCCGGCGGCACGACGATCCGGACGTAGCTCTTCGCGCTCATCTTCGTCAGGTCCTTCGCGACGCCGCTCAGCGCCTGCGCGACGAGCACGATCGGCACGCTCAGCGCGCCTGCGAACGCCGCGAGGCCGCCGCACGAGACGACCTGGAGCGCGAGACCCGACGTCAACGTCGAGCGCAAGCCGAACCGCGCGCCGATCCAGCCGGCCGCGAAGTTCGTGACGACGCCAAAAGCCTCGTACGCGAGGAACAGCGAGGCGATCTCGAGCGGCGCGTAGCCGCGCTCGTGCAGATGGAGCAGCACGAGCATGCGCAGCGCGCCGTCGGTGAGCGTGAAAGCCCAATACGCCGCAGTGATCTTCGCGTAATCGCGCAGCTCACGCATGGAGCGCTGCCGCGGACGCGACGCGGCCCGCGAGCTCGACGAGACGGTGCGCGTAAGCCCGCTCGTTGTCGTACCAGGCGAGCACCTTGACGAGCCGCCGGTCGACCACGCGCGTCGAGAGCGCGTCGACGATTCCGCTGCGCGTGTCGCGCGCGAAATCGGAGCTGACCAGCGGCCGCGTCTCGTAGCCGAGGATGCCGCGCAGCCGCTCGCTCGCCGCCGCCGCCTCGAGCGCCGCGTTCACCTCGTCCACCGTCGTGTCGCGCGCGACGTGGAACGCGCAGTCGGTGATCGAGGCGTTCAGCACCGGCGCGCGCACCGCGAGGCCGTCGAGCTTGCCCGCGAGCTCGGGGACGATGAGCGTGACCGCCGTCGCCGAGTTCGTCGACGTCGGGATCAGGTTGATCAGCGCCGAGCGCGCGCGCCGCGGGTCCTTCATCGGGCGGTCGTGCACGCTCTGCGTGTTCGTCGGGTCGTGGATCGTCGTCACGACGCCGCGCTCGATGCCGATCGTGTCGTGCAGCACGCGCACGATCGGCGCGAGACAGTTCGTCGTACACGACGCGGCGGTGACGATCGGCTCGCTCGCGAGATCGAACGCGTCGTCGTTGACGCCGAGCACGATGTTCGGCGCGTCCGGCACCGGCGCCGAAACGACGACTCGGCGCGCGCCGCGCTCGAGGTGCGGAGCGAGCTTCGCGCGCGTGCGAAACCGGCCGCTGCACTCGAGCACGAGGTCGACGCCGAGCGCGCGCCAATCGATCGCGTCGGGCCGCTCGTGTCCCACGAGGCGCAGCTCGGCGTCGCCGGCGCGCACGACGTCGCCATGGCCGGAGCACGCGCGGTCCCAGCGCCCTTGCACACTGTCGAACTCGAGCAGCAGAGCGAGCGTCTCCGCGTCCGCGTGCGGCTCGTTCAGCGCGACGAACTCGAGATCGTCGCGGTCGATCCCCGCGCGCAACGCGAGCCGCCCCATGCGCCCCGCTCCGTTGATCCCGACGCGCATCAGCAGCAGGCGCCGGCGTTGCGCTCGGCGCTCGGGACGCTCGTCGCGGCCGCCGGCGGACAGCACCCGCCTCCCGCGCGCAGGCCCGCGGCGCGCTCGCGGTCGGCGCGCAGCTCGGGCACCTCGTCGAGGCAGCACGCGAGGCAACCGAGCAGCCGCTCGTGGAACGGACTCGTCGCGGGAGCGAGCGAGTAGAAGCTCCACGCTCCCTCGCGCCGCGCCGTGACGAGCCCGGCCGCGCGCAGCCGCGCCAGGTGCCGCGAGGCCGTCGGCTGCGGGACCTCGAGCGCGGCGACGAGGTCGCCGACGCACAGCTCGCCCGGCTGGAGCAGGTGCAGGATGCGCAGCCGCGTCCGGTCGGAGAACGCGCGGAACATCGCGTCGACGGGGTCCACGCGGCCGAGCATATTCGGCCAGGCGAATATGACGAGCCCGAGCGCTCGCGCTTACATTTCTCGAACGCCGTGCCCGTAACCAGTGGGCGCCCCGCGCATCGGAGGTGTGGTCGCTCCGTCCGCCTCCCTCGAGGTCGCGAGTCCTTCCCCCCCCGGGGCGGAGCGGCCGCCCTACGGGACGAGCATCACGCTCTGGGCGTTGCTCGCGAACGTGACGTGCGGCACCGGGTCGGTGTCGATCACGACGTAGGCATGGTGCAGCTCGAGCCCGGCCCAAGCCGGCGATCCGCCGGACGGGACTTCGAACGCGGGTCCCATCGCGCGGCCCAGGTTGTCGAGCACGTCGAACGAGAACCACAGCGGCGGCTGGTTCGGGTTCGTCAGCGTGTGGAACGTGTACTGGTCGACGGAGAGCGGGAGCGTCACGCCGTCGATCGGCAGCGGCGCGCCCGTTCCGCTCGACGTGCCGAGGATCAGGTACGGCAAGCCCGCATGCTCCGGCCCCGCCTCGATCGCAAGGGACTGCACGCCGCCGAGGGAGACGGAGAGTTGCTCGACGTCGGTGACCAGAGGGATGAAGTCGTAGACGTAGATCGTTCCGAGGGAAGAGACGGCGAAGCGACCATCCGAGAAGCTGAGCCGCGCGCCGACGTTCTGATGAGGAGTGACCGGGTCGACGAGCTTGGCGGCCTGGACCCATCCCGTCGGAGTCTCGTAGAAGACGTAGGCCGCTCCCGACTGCGGGTTGCCCACGTCCGCTCCGATCGCCCCGACGATGGCGATCGGTCCTCGGATCGCGACCGAGTTGCCGAACGAGTCGGCCATTGCGCCATCCGCGGCGACGAGCTTGGCGATCTGCGTCCAGTCGCTACCCTGCCGCTCGAAGACGTAAGCCGCTCCGGCTTCGATCGCCACGTCGTCGTCACGTCTGCTCCCGATGATCGCGCGAGATCCGTGCAAGTCGATCGCTTCTCCGAATCGGTCGCCGGGATCGAGATCCGCTGGCTGGAGCACGGCGGTTTGGCTCCATCCGATTGGCGTCCGCTCGAACACGTACGCCTTGCCCGCGTAGTCTCCCGGGTCGTCGATCGTGCCGGCGATGGCCGTCCCGCCGTCCAGAGCGAGCGATACACCGAAGTGCAGCTTCGGCTGCGCGTCGTTCGGAGCAATCTCGCCCATCTCGACCCAGCCCGACCCGTTGCGCTCGAACCAGTAGACCGAGCCCGACCGAAGCCCGAACGGATCGGCGTTCGGCGCGCCCACCAGGAGCGTGTCGCCCGACAGCGCTAGCGAGGTACCGAAGAGGAAGCCGACGGGAGATTCGAACGCTGCGTTGCCCGGCACGAGCTTCGCCGTCTGACTCCATGCGGCGCCGGTTCGCTCGAACACGTACGCTGCGCCGGACTGGACGTTCCCAGTCATACCTCCTGTCGCGGCGATGACGGCAGTCTCCGCGTCATCTGCCAGCACGATCGAGTACCCGAACGCGATCCCGGGAGTCGCGCCAGAAGGCACCAGCTGCGCGATCTCGGACCATCCTGAACCCGTGCGGTCGAAGGCGTACACGCGCCCTTGCGCATCGTCGGCGAGATTCGCGCCCACGAGCAGACGATCCACCGAAACCGCCGCGGTCCTGAACCCGACTGCTGGATAGGCTGCATTCGGGTCGACCAGCTCCGCGCTCAGCACCTGGCGGCCCTGGCCGATCGGCGCGAGCGCTGCGAAGGCTGGGAGGATCCAGAGTCGTCGTGAGGCCATGCCGCCCTCCTACGGATAGTGGTACCCGAGGTCGACAATTCCGCCATCGTCCATCAGGTCAGTTCTCGTGGTCCTGCCCGCGACGATGCTCGCGCCGGCCGGTATGCTGCCGGCGTTGACGCACGGGCTGCCTACCTGTGGCGGAATCAGGAAGTTGCTCAGGAAGTAGCCGCTCACCGGGTTGAGCGGTCCAAGCGCTGGGCCAGCGAGGAACAGCGGCCGGGCATCGATCAGGCCTCCAACGGAACTCCAGAGAGAGCCGGAACGACGCCCGCCGTCCCCTGCACGTCCGAGAAGGACACGGTGAGGACGTTGTTCGGCGGCGAGGTGTACGGGCCGTCGCCGATCTCGCGCAGGTAGGCCGGAGTCGGAGCCGGAGCCGTGGGTCCCGAGAGATTGTCGTAGACGATCGAGTTGCTGATCCGGATCAACGTATTGTTCGGCGCAGAAGGTTGCCCCAGCAACATGCCGCCCGTGACGAAGCCGCCTTGCGCGGAGTTCTGCGCCACCGTGCAGTGCTGCATGATGAACTCGGCCTGGAACGTGGCGATCGCGCCTCCCTCCGACGCACGGTTCAGAACGATCAAGCAGTTGTCGAAGGTCGGAGGCCCGCTGTTGCCCGACAGGATGAAAACGCCGCCGCCGTCGCTGAAAGCCTGGAGATCGGTCGTGTTCCGAGCGATCGTGCAGTGTTCGATTACGCTGTTCGGGTTCGCCGAGGTCGGCGCATCGGTCATGATGTCGAGCCCGCCTCCCCTGGTGTACCCCGTGTTCAACACGATTGATGAGTTCCTCAGGGTGACCCGAGACGAATCGATCATGACACCGCCACCGGTGTCTGCATCGTTTCCAGTGATCTCGCAGTCCTCGATGAGCGGGTCGCCCCCTTCCTGGGACTTGACTCCTCCACCGAAGCGCTGCGCAGTGTTGTCTTGGATCTGGCACTGCAGGATCTGGACCGGAACGGACGTTACCGGGATGTCGTTCGCGAAGCCGTCGACGAGGATGCCGCCGCCGTCGAGATCCGCGTCGTTCCCGCGGATCCGGCAATTCGCGATCAGCGTCTGGATGTGGGACGTGAAGACTGCACCGCCGTTGCCGCCGGCGCCGTTGCCCTCGATTCGGCAGTTCTCGATTCGGACCCCAGGCCCGACCAGGAGAGTCGGCACGCCGCCGGAATAGGGATGCTCGGCGTAGATCCCGGCGCCGTGGGCGGACACCGTGGGCCCCGTCGTGGAGTTGCCCTGGATCAGGCAGTTCCGGATCGTCGGCATCGCCTCGATGATGAGGATGCCGCCTCCGATCGTGAACGAGCCGGCTTGTTGTGGAGTGCCCGTCCCTCCCGTAATCGTGAAGCCATCCAGCACGGAGTTCTGAAGGATGTTCCCCAGCACGTTGAATGTCACGGTGCTGAAGCCGGTGGCAGGCGCCCCGGGCGGCGCGGGGGACGGCGCCTGGATCGTCACTGGCGATTGATTGTTCGGATCCGCCTGGATCACGAGGTCGTACGGGTACGAAACCGTCTCGACGTAGGTGAAAGGCGCACCCGCGTTGTCCCGCACGAGGATCGTGTTGCCAGGCGCCGATCCCGCGATCGCCGCCCCGATCGTGAGGAAGGTGCCCGGCGGAAAGGGCGGGACCGCCGCCGGGTCGACCGTCAGTTGAGCGACCGCGACGCCGGGCGCAGAAGCGGTTAGCGTGAATGCAAGGACGCCTCGTCCGAGACCTGATGCGAGCATTGCTCCTCCTCCCTCCCAGGCAGCGACACCCCGGACGATCCTCTCGTCCTGCGAACGGGCATCGGAGCCGGCTCCACCCTAGAGCGACCTACGCCGGCCGCAACGGGTAAACCGGGGAATCGTAGGAGCCGTAGGACGGTGGCCAGTGTAGCAGCGACAGCTGCCCGAGCAGGATGGCCGCTCACGTCAAGTTTGCTCGCGGAAGTACGCCGGGCGTGGCGTGGATTGCTCTTCTGGCGCTCGCGGCCCGGTCGACTCGGCGCCCAACGCGGACTGACCATGAGGAGCGTACGCACGAATGCGGGATGCATGTTCCTCGAACCGCCGTGTGTCAAACGCGCGACGAAGTGGACGCATCGGCCGCGACCGCGGCCGCACGGCGGCCAGGGCGCGGGCGCAACGGTCCGGCGGCGCGCTCGTGCTGGCGCGGCCCGCTCTACGGAACGAGCATCACGCTCTCGGCGTTGCTCGCGAGCACCACGCCCGGCACCGCCGGATCGATGACGACGTAGGCGTGATCCAGCGTGAGCCCGGCCCACGCGGCCGGCGCGCCCGCGGGCACGACGAGCGCGGGCCCGGCGCCCGCGCGGCCGAGGTTGTCGAGCAGGCCGAACGAGAGCGAGAGCGGCGGCTGGTTCGGGCTCGTCAGCGTGAGCAGTGTGTACGCGTCGAGCGTGAGCGGGACGGTGACTCCATCGACGGTGAACGGCGACGCCATTCCGCTCGACGTCCCGAGGATCAGGTACGGGAGGTTCGCGTACGCCGGGCCCGCATCGAGCGAGAACGCGTGCGTGCCGCCGAGTGAGGTCGACACCTGGTCGGGATCGCCGACGAGCGGGACGAAGTCGTAGACGTAGAGGAAGCCGATCCCACCGAGCACCATCCGGCTTCCCGTGAAGTCGTGGACTCCGACCCGCAGGTAGACGGGAGGCGTGGGATCGACGAGCTTCGAGGCCTGCGCCCAGCCGTTCGACGTCTCGTAGAAGACGTAAGCCGCCCCCGTCGCCGAGGGGCCCGTGATGACGCCCGACGCGCCGATGAGCGCGATCGAGCCCTGGATCGCGACGCTACCGCCGAAGTAGTCGCCCGAGTCGCCGTCGCTCGCGATCAGCTTCGCGACCTGCGTCCAACCGCCCGGCGATTGGCGCTCGAACACGTAGGCGGACCCCGAGGCGAGAAGGAGGTCCGTGTCGTCCCACGGGGTGCCGACGAGGAGCCGGTCGCCGTCGAGATCCAGCGATCCTCCGAAGTTGTCGAACAGCTCGAGGTCGTCGGGCTGGAGCACGGCGACCTCCGTCCACCTCACTCCGGCGCGCTCGAAGACGTGCACGTTTCCCTGAGGGGAATAGGGGGCGTCGACGGCGCAAACGGCCGCCGTATCGCCGTCCAGCGTGACCATCCGCCCGAAGGACTGTCCCGGCCACGGGTTCCTCGGCGACAGCCGACCGCGCTCGACCCAGCCGGTCGACGTCCGCACGAACCAGTACACGGCGCCCGCCTCGAGGCCCGCCACGTTCGCCATCCGCGCGCCGACGAGCGCCATGTCGCCGGAGATCGCGACCGAGCAGCCGAACTGGAACCCATAGGGCGGCACCCACGCTCCGTCGCTCGGAAAGAGCTCGGCCGTCTGCCGCCAACCGTTCGGCGTGCGCTCGAACACGTACGCCGCGCCCGTCTGGACGACACCGTCTCCGCCGTAGCTCGCGCCGACGATCGCTCGTTGGCCCGACTCGTCGAGGTCGAACGAGCTGCCGAACCCGGTGCCGTTCGTCGGCACGAGCGGAACGAGCTCGTCGACCTGTGCCCAGCCCGAGCTCGACCGCTCGAACACGTACACCGACGGGTCGCCCCCGACGGGCCACGCGCTGACCAGCATGCGCTCGCCCGCCACGGCCGCTGACCCGAGGATCTGGCCGGGCAAGGCCACACTCGCGTCGATCTCCGCCGTCAAGACCTGTGCGAACGCCGACGCCGGCGTGAGCGCGCAGAGCGCGAGCAACCGCCCGACATGGATCCTGAGCATGAGCTCCTCCTCTTCGCGGGGAGCTAGTCGCGGGCGCGATGCGCGCCTACACCGGTCCTCCGTGGCAGCCGCAAGTGCTTGCGTCGGAGCGACTTGCGCAGGAGCGGCTTGCGCCCCCTACGACGCCAAACGCCCCACGTCCGCCGGCTCGGACGCCGCGCTCGTGCGCAGGAACTCGTCCAGCGTGAACGAGTCGACCTGGATCGCGTCCTCGCGCGCCGCCTCCGCCGCGCGCACGAGATCCACCTCGGCCGGGCCGATCACGCCCGCCTCGAGCGCGGCGGCGAGCAGCTCCGCCGGCTTCTTGCGCGGGAGCTTGTTCGCGCGCACCGCCTCGCGGATCGTGCGCGCGACCTCCTCGGCGCGGGAGCAGAGCACGAACGCGCGCTCCAGCCGCCCCAGCGCCTCGCTCTCGTCCGCGGGCACGTAGAGCCCATCGGTGAGCCGGTCGCGCTGCTCGCCCGGCACCTGCAACGCGTGCGCGACGCGCGCCGACACCGCGTCCGTCGGGCCGACGCCGACCGGGTTGAGCCGCGACCACAGCGCGATCGGCCCGCGCAACAGCCAGCCGAGCCCCGGCACGTCGAGGTTGCGCAGGATGCCGTCGAACGCGCTCTGGATCCGCTCGAACGCCGTTTCGAGCGAGTACTCGACGAACGGCAGGTCCTCCGCTCGCCGCCCCTCGGCCTCGTAGCGGCGCAGAGCGGCGTTCGCGAGATACATCTGACAGAAGACGTCCGCGAACCGACCGGTGAGCGCCTCCTTGCGCTTGAGGTCCGCGCCGAGGCTCGCCATCGCGACGTCCGCGAGGAACGCGAAGCTCGCCGACGTCCACGCGAGCCGCCGGTAGTGCTTCGCCGTCGGACCGGCGACCGGAGCGCGCGCGAGCCGGCCGCGCGTGAGCGAGAGCAGCACCGAGCGCGCGCCGTTGCGTACGACGTGGCCGACGTGACCGAAGAACGCGTGGTCGAACGCCGCGACGTCGTTCTCCGCCGCCGCGCGGATCTCGTCGTACGCGTACGGGTGACAGCGGATCGCGCCCTGGCCGAAGATCATCAGGCTGCGCGTCAGGACGTTCGCGCCCTCGACCGTGATGCTGATCGGCGCGCCGACGTACGCGTGCGCGAGCAGGTTGCGCGGCCCGCGCGAGATCGCCGCGCCGCCGAGCACGTCCATGCCGTCGTTGATGCGCGCGCGGAAGAGCTCGGTGAACGCGTACTTCGCGATCGCCGTCACGACCGCCGGCTTCGCGCCCGCGTCGAGCGCTCCGCACGTCGTGCGCCGCGCCGCCTCGAGCACGTACGCCGTGCCGCCGATGCGCGCGAGCGGCTCGCCGATGCCCTCGAACTTGCCGATCGGCACGCCGAACTGCTTGCGCACGAGCGCGTACGCGCCCGCGACGCGCGCCACCGTCTTGACGCCCGCGGCGCTGCTCGCCGGCAACGAGATGCCGCGGCCCGCCGCGAGGCACTCCATCAGCATGCGCCAGCCCTGCCCCGCTCCCTCGACGCCGCCGATGATCGCGTCGAGCGGCACGACGACGTTGCGACCGCGCGTCGGACAGTTGTAGAACGGCACGCCGAGCGGGTCGTGGCGCCGGCCGAGCTCGACGCCCGGCGCGTCGGTCGGGACGAGCGCGCACGTGATGCCGAGCTCCTTGCCCCGACCGAGCAGCTCGTCCGGATCGCGCAGCTTGAACGCGAGCCCGAGCACCGTCGCCACCGCCGCGAGCGTGATGTAGCGCTTGTTCCAGCTCAAACGCACGTAGAGCGCGCCGTCGCCGCCGCGAAACACGACGCCGCTCGACGAGATCGCGCCCGCGTCGGAGCCCGCGCCCGGCTCGGTGAGCGCGAAGCACGGCATCTCCTCGCCGCTCGCGAGCCGCGGCAGCCAGCGCCGCTTCTGCTCGTCGGTGCCGTAGTGCAGGAGCAACTCGGCCGGCCCGAGCGAGTTCGGCACCATGACCGTGATCCCGAGCGCCATCGAGCGCGACGACAGCCTCGAGACGATCGCGCTGTTCGCCGACGCCGAGAAGCCGTGGCCGCCGTGCTCGGGCGGGACGATCAGGCCGAAGAAGCGGTGGCGCTTCAGTGCGTCCCACACTTCGGGCGGCAGGTCGCGCCGCTGCCATACGTCCCAGTCGTCGGTCATGCGGCAGACCTCGTCGACCGGGCCGTCGAGGAACGCGCGCTCGACGTCGGTGAGGTCGGGATACGGCTCGCGCGCGAGGCGCTCGAAGTCGGGCTTGCCGGAGAACAGCTCGCCGTCGATCCACACGGTGCCCGCCTCGATCGCGATGCGCTCCGTCTCGGAGATGGTGGGCAGGAAGCCGAGGCGCCGCATCGTCGCGAGGATCGGCCGGGTCACGACGAGCCGCCGCAGCGGGACGACGTTCAGGACGAGCGCGACCGCGGCGAACGCTCCGAGCAGCCAGAGCGGGGCGCCGAGCCCCCACAGGAGCGCGCCGGCCGCGGCGGTCCATGCGAAGAGCGGGGCGGCGACGAACGCGAGCGCCAGGACGAGAACGACGAGCGAGACGAGGACCAGGAGCGCGGGCAGAGCGGCGAGGGAGCCGTGGAAGAGGAGCGCGATCATGAGGGGGATGCCGGGGACGTTCTCTTCGTAGGACCTCTTCGTAGGACACCGGCACCCGGATTCGGCGGCGCGGCGCCGGGGGGGGGCTGCGTTGGACGCATCGGCCGCGCGCGCCGCGCGACTTGACCGCCGCACGCCTGCGTCCCACGATCCCGTGCCCCTCCGTGGACTTCCGCTCCCTGTGCGCCGGACGCGCCGCCTGCGTCCTCGACGGCGGGCTCGCGACCGAGCTCGAGCTGCGCGGCCACGACCTCGACGATCCGCTCTGGTCCGCGCGCCTGTTGCTCGAGGACCCGGACGCGCTGCGCGCGCTCCACGGCGACTACCTCGAGGCCGGCGCCGACGTCGTGATCGCTTCGAGCTACCAGGCGAGCTTCGAGGGGCTCGCCGCGCGCGGCCTGTCGCACGCCGCGGCCGAACGCGCGCTCGCGCTCGCGGTCGAGCTCGCGCGCGAGGCGCGCGACGCGTTCGTCGCGAGCGACGCCGCCCGCGACCGGCCGCGCCCGCTCGTCGCCGCGAGCGTCGGCCCGTACGGCGCGGCGCGTGCCGACGGCTCGGAGTACACCGGCGCGTACGGCGAAGCGCTCGGCGAGGACGCGCTCGCCGCATTCCACGGCCCGCGCTACGAGGTGCTCGCGGCGAGCGGTGCCGACGTCGTCGCGTGCGAGACGATCCCGTCGGCGGTCGAGGCGCGCGCGCTCGTGCGCTCGATCGAGCGCGGCCCGCTGCCCGCGTGGATCAGCTTCCAGTGCCGCGACGGGCGCCGCCTCGCCGACGGGACGCCGCTCGCCGAGATCGCGCGCGAGGTCGCGGCGTGCGAGCGCGTCGTCGCGCTCGGCGTCAACTGCGTCGCGCCGCGGTACGTCGAGTCGCTGCTCGCCGAGCTCGCGCGCGCGACGACGAAGCCGCTCGTCGTCTACCCGAACTCCGGCGAGCGCTGGGACGCGGCCGCGCGCGCCTGGAGCGGCGAGCGCGACCCGGTCGCGTTCGCCGCCGCCGCGCGCCGCTGGACGGAGCTCGGAGCGCGCGCGATCGGCGGCTGCTGCCGCACGGGCCCCGCGCACGTCCGCGCGCTCCGCGCCGCGCTCGCGACCGGCCGGTAGCGTCAGCCGCGCTTCTTGCGGAACGAGTCGAACGGGTCGGTGCCGGGCTGCGCCGTGGGCTGCTGCTGCGGCTGCGGTTGCGCCTGCGTCTGCCCGCCCATCATGTGGCCGGCGCCGGCCGCGCCGCCGCCCGCGTGCTGGCCGGGGAGCGGAGCGGCCGGCGCGTGGCCGCCGCCACTGAAGGCCGGCTCCGCGAGCTTCGACGCGTCGAACGCGACGCCGCCGCCCTGGTACTTCATCAAGAGCTCCTCCTTGTCGATCGCCTTGATGTAGGCCTCGGTCGGGTCGACGACACCCTTCGAGACGAGCTCCATCAGCGAGTCGTTCAGGAGGCGCATACCGAGCTTGCCGCCGGTCTGCATCGCGTTCTTGATCTGGAACGTCTTGCCGTCGCGGATCTGCGACGCGATGGCGTTGTTGTTGATCATGATCTCGAGCGCGGCGACGCGGCCCTTCGGCTTCTTCTTGCACAGCGTCTGCGCGATGACGCCGCGCAGCGAGCCCGCGAGCATCGTGCGGATCTGCGCCTGCCGGTCGGCCGGGAACTGGTCGATGATGCGGTCGACCGTCGACATCGCGGTCGTCGTGTGGAGCGTGCCGAAGACGAGGTGACCCGTCTCGGCCGTCTCGATCGCGATCTCGATCGTCTCGAGGTCGCGCATCTCGCCGACGAGCACGATGTCGGGATCCTCGCGCAACGCGGCGCGCAGCGCGCGCTTGAACGACTTCGTGTGGCGACCGACCTCGCGCTGGTTGATCAAGCACCGCTGCGGCACGTGCACGAACTCGACCGGATCCTCGATGGTGATGATGTGGTCCGGCCGCGTCTTGTTGATCAGGTCGACCATCGCCGCGAGCGTGGTCGACTTGCCGCTGCCGGTCGGGCCGGTGACGACGACGAGGCCCTTCGAGAGGAAGCAGAGGTCGGTGACGCCCTTGGGCAGCCCGAGCTGCTCGGCGGTGAGCACCTCGGTCGGAATCTGACGGAACACGCCGCCCGGCCCGGTGCGGTCGCGGAACAGGTTCGCGCGGAAGCGCGCCAGCCCCTCGATCTCGTACGCGAAGTCGGTGTCGTTGTCCGCGATGAACTGCTTCTGGTTCTCCTCCGGAGCGATCTCGAAGAGGATCTGCTCCATCTTCTCCTCCGGGATCGGCGGCGCCCCCTCGACGGCCTCGATGTCGCCGTGGATCCGGAACTGCGGGACCATCCCGCTCGTCATGTGCAGGTCGGAAGCCTCGAGCTCGACCATCCGATGGAACAGCCTGTCGATCCACGCCATGGCGGGCGTCTCCTCGTCATCAGCCGGGATGCGCGCGCGCGAGCGCGCCGGACAAACACGTTCCCTCTCTTTCGACCGCTCGCCCGCGGGACCTGAGCGGGCTGCCGCGCCTCGCTATGATCGGCGCCGCGCATGGCCCCCTCCGACGCTCTGTCGCGGCACGCCCCCGACCGCTCGCTCCCCGCGGATCCGGAGGCGGCCGAGCCGCCGCTCGACGGCCCGCCCCCGCCGCGGCGCCCGCGCTGGCTCGTCGCGCTCGTGCTGGGCGCGCTCGCGGCGCTGCTCGTGGGGACGCGCCTCGCGATCGCGAGCTCGCTCGCGGACGTCTTCTTCTACGGCGAGGAGCTCGCGAAGGGCGCCGCGTCGAAGGCGATCCTCGACGGGCTCGACGTGCCGCTGCACACGCTCTCGTATCACTACTACGAGGGCGGCGGCTTCGGCGTGAGCTTTCTGACGGCGGGCATGTTCGCGCTCGTCGGCCCGAGCGTGCTCGCGCACAAGCTCGTCGCGCTCGGGCTCGACCTCGTCGTGCTCGCGGCGGGGTTCGCGCTCGTGCGGCGCTGGTTCGGGCTCGGCGCCGCGGGCGTTTTCGGCCTGTTGCACGTGTTCGCGCCGATGGGGTTCCAGAAGCTGGCGCTGCTCAACCTCGGCCACCACGCCCACGCGCTCGCGTTCCAATACCTCGTCGTGCACTGCGCGCTGTGCATCGCCCGGCGCGACCGGCCCGCGTCGGCGGGAGCGAGCTTCGCGCTCGGGCTCGTCGCCGGACTCGGCTTCTGGTTCGACTACCAGTGCGCCGTCGCGATCGGCGCGGCCGGGCTGTTCCTGCTCGCGCGACCGCGCGTGCTCTTCGCGCCGCGCGTGCTCGGGCCGGCGCTCGTCGGCGCCGTCATCGGGGCGCTGCCGCTGATCGCGATGGCCTCGCAGGTCGGAGCACGCGTGTTCGACGTCCACGGCCTGGACCTGCTCGCGGGCGACAAGGGTCCGGCTTTCGTGCAGGACGAGAGCAAGCCGGAGCTGATGTGCGGCGTGCCCGAGCTCGCGGACTCGCCCGCCGCCGGCACGCCGTCGCACTTCGTCCTGCTCGGCGCGCTCCCCATCCTCGGCCTCGTCGCGCACGCGCGCTCGAGCGTGCCGCCGCGACGGCGCCGCGCGTACGCGCTCGTCTTCACGGTCGGCGTGCTCTTCGCGCTCGTCGTGTGGTTCACCGGGCTCGGCGAGGACTGGACGGTGCACTACTTCCTCGTCAAGCGCTACACCCCGATCTGGGGGTTCGCCACCGTCGCGACGGCGGCGACGCTCGGCCTCGGCTTGGGAGCGCGCCTCGTCGCGCTGCGCGCAGCGTCGCTCACGCTCGCGCTCGTGCTCGTCGGCCTCGGCGTGCGCGACACGGTCGCGGTCGTCGAGAGCGGCAAGGCGCCCGACCTCGCGAGCGGCTGGGAGCACCTCGCGACGACGAAAGGCTACGACTACGAGGGCTACATCCCGTACGTCGGGTGGCACTTCGGGCTCGAGCCGGCCGAGCAAGTGCGCGTCTTCCTCGGCTTCGACGACGAGGATCCCGAGCTCGTCGCCGCGTCGGCGCCGGTCGCGCTCGAGAAGGTGAAGCTCGAGCTCGACGAGGCGCTCGCGCTCCTCGACCAAGTCGACTCGGCGCTGCGCGTCGAGCTCGCAGCGGGGCTCGGCGCGTACCTCGTGCGGATGTCGCCGAAGGGCTACCGCAAGGCGCTGCGCGACGTGACCGAGGCGGAGCTCGACGACGAGATGCGTGACGCGCTGTATTTCGCGATCGCCCGCCGCGGCATCAACCCGGGCCGCGACATGCGCTGCGTGCTCAAGGAGGCGCGGATCCTGTACGAGGACGACATCCCCGAGGCCGCCTGGCGCGGCCTCGGCCACCGCATCCTGCACGTGCTCCTGTTCGACCCGCCGCGCGCCGAGACGACGGTCGCGACGATCCACCCGTCGCGGGAGGACGCGATCCGAGCCGGCTTCGAGGAGGCGCAGCGGTGGTTCTCGCTAGGTCGGTGAGCAGCCGCGACATACTGGAGGCGTGACCGTGCTCTGCTCCCTCGCTCTCGCGCTCGCGTTGGCGCCCCAGGACGCGCCGCCGGCCGATCCCGCGCGGCAGTGGGGCCAATGGCGCGGTCCGCTCGCGACGGGCGTTGCGCCGCACGCCGATCCGCCGGTCGAGTGGAGCGAGGAACAGGGCGTCCGCTGGCGCGCGCCGCTCTTCGGGCTCGGACACTCGACGCCCGCGGTCTGGAGCGGGCGCGTGTTCCTGACGACGGCGATGCCGGTCGGCGACCCGGTCGACGCGCGCATCGAGCCGGTGCCCGGCGAGCACGACAACGCGCCGGTGACGCACGAGCAGGAGCTCTTCGTGCTCGCGTACGACCTCGCGAGCGGCGCGCCCCTCTGGCGGACCGCCGTGGGGCGCGCGCTCCCCCACGAGGGCGGCCACGTGACCAACAGTCATGCCTCGGCGTCGCCGATCGCGGAGGGCGAGCTCGTGTGGGCGTTCTTCGGCTCGTACGGGCTGCATTGCCTCGACGCGCGCGGCGTGCCGCGCTGGTCGAAGGACCTCGGCCGCGTGCGCACGAAGCACGCCCACGGCGAAGGGAGCAGTCCCGCGCTCCACGGCGACGTGCTCGTCGTCAACGTCGACCACGAGGAGCAGTCGTTCGTCGTCACGCTCGACAAGCACAGCGGCGAGGAGCGCTGGCGCGCAGCGCGCGACGAGGGGACGAGTTGGGCGAGCCCGATCGTCGTCGAGCACGGGGGCCGCGCGCTCGCCGTCGTCAGCGGCACGAAGCGCGTGCGCGCGTACGACCTCGCGGACGGCTCGGTCGTCTGGGAATGCGGCGGTCTCGCGCACAACGTCGTCGCGTCGCCGGTCGCGGGCGGCGGGATGGTGTTCGCGGCGAGCAGCTACGAGAAGCAGGCGATGATCGCGGTGCGTCTCGACGGAGCGAAGGGCGACCTGACCGAGAGCGAGGAGCACCTCGCGTGGGTGCGGCGGCGCAGCACGCCGTACGTCCCCTCGCCGCTGCTCTCGGCCGGCCGGCTCTGGCTCTTGCACCACTACCAGGGCGTGCTGTCGCTCGTCGACGCGCAGACGGGCGCGGACCTCGGGCGCCCGATGCGGCTCGGGCTCGGCGACGTGTACGCGTCGCCCGTCGCCGCGGCCGGGCGCGTGTACGTCGTGGACCGCGACGGCGCGACGGTCGTGCTGAGCGACGAAGCGCAGCCGCGCGTGCTCGCGCGCAACCGGCTCGACGACCGATTCAGCGCATCCCCGGTGCCGATCGGCGACGCGCTCGTGTTGCGCGGCGAGCGGACGCTGTATTGCGTCGCGCGCGCCGCGCAGGAGCAGGAATGACGACCGTCAGCTGCGCCCTTCGTCCACGTCGTAGGTCGCCGTGGCGGGCGCGAGCTCCTCGACCGGCTTGAGGTCCGCGGGAGGGGTTCCAGCCGGGACGAGCGTGCGGCGGTCGCGCTCCTCCTCGCGCCCGACGTAGTGCAAGTGCACGTCGCGCTGCGGGAACGGGATCGAGACGCCCTCCTCGTCGAAGCGCAGCTTGACGGTCCGGGTGACGTCGAACAACACGTCCCAGTAGTCCACGGTGTTCGCCCAGGGCCGCACGACGAAGTTCACGGACGACTCGCCGAGGCTGGCGAGCTTGACCGTGGGCGCCGGGTCTGCGAGCACCTTCGGGTGCGCGGCGACGACCTCGGTGAGGATCTCCTCGGCCCGCGGGATGTCGTCCGCGTAGCCGATGCCGAACGTCATGTCGACGCGGCGGGTGCTCCGCGCGGTGATGTTCGTGATGACGTCGCCCCAGATCTTCGTGTTGGGGACGACGACCTCCTGGTTGTCGAACGTCAGGATCGTCGTCGACACGAGCGTCATCTCGTGGACCTTGCCCGTGACGCCCGCCACCGAGACCGCGTCGCCGACGTCGAACGGCCGGTAGATCAGGATCATCAGCCCCGACGCGAAGTTGGACAGCGTGTCCTGGAGCGCGAAGCCGATCACGAAGCCGGCGATGCCGAGACCTGCGAGGACCGGTCCGAGCTCGAAGCCGAGCTGAGAGAGCGCGATGAGCAGTCCGAGGAACAGGACCAGCTTGCCGGCCAGGTTGACGAAGAACTCGCGCAGCAGCTTCGACAGGTTGAGCCGCGCGGAGCCGACCGCGGAGCGCACGAGGCGGCGGACGATCCGCGCGATCCCGTAGAAGACGGCCAAGACGCCGAAGAAGAGGAAGGCCCGGAAGAGCCACTGGGGCAGGCTCTCCATCACGGTCTCGCGCGTGTCGCCCAGCCAACGCTGCACGACGCCGCCGATCACCGCCGCGTCGAGGTCCTCCACGACGAGCTCGCGGGTCGCCTCGAGGCGCGCGTTCTTCAGCTCGGCGTCGACCTCGACCCCGAGCGCCGCCAGGTTGGCGCTGATCCGTGCGAACGAGTCGCTGGCCGCGTCGCGCAAGCGCTCGAGCGCGGCGATGCTCTGCTCCAGCTCCGCCTTGCGATCGTCGGGCGCCCGCTCCAGCCGCTCGCGCAGCCGGTCGATCTTCGCGACGCGCAGCTCGAGCCGCGCGACCGCCATCTCGGCCCGGTCCTCGAGCTCCGCGACGAGGCGCTCCGACTGCTGCGCCGCCTCGCCGTGCTCGAGCGTCGCGAGCCGCGCGACGTGCGCGGTCAGCGCGCCGAGCACGCCGGTCTGCTCGCGCTCGAGCTCGTCCAGCGCCTCGGCAAGCTCGCCCGGCCCGAGGTCGTCCGGCGGCGCGCCGCGCAGCCCCGCGAGCTCCTCGTCGAGCGCTACGTGCTCGGCCCACAGCGCGTCGACCCGCTCGCGCGTGACCCCGCTCGCGAGCTGGCGCGCGGCCGCGTCCTCCGACTCGGCGAGCGCGTCGAGCTCGTCGTCGAGCTCCTCGCGCACGCGGCGGAGCTGGTCGTGGGCCACCTCCTCGTCCTCGCCCGCGCGCGCGTCGGCCAGCGCGCCCCAGCGCGCGAGCTCGGCGCGCAAGTCGGTCACGCGCTGGCCGAGCGCCGGCCCGGAGGCCGGTTCTTGGGCGGCGCCGGCCGCAGCGGGGTCCGGCTCCTGCCGGGGTCGAGCGGAGGTGGGTGGGGCGAGCAGCGCGCCGAGCACGAGGCAGAGCGCGAGGGAGCAGCGCAGGGTCGAGGTCGTCATGACGGCCCATGTTGGCCCATCGGGGCCGAGCCGTCATCAGTCATTCGGCGAGCGACGATCCGGGCCTGGCGCCGCTCCACACGAGCTCGTGGAACAGCTCGTCCATCGCGGCGGGCTCGGCGGGCTCGCTCGCGACGAGCCAGTCGGTGAGCGACGAGAAGAGCGCGCCCGCGAAGAAGCTCGCGGCGGCGCGCAGCGTCGCGTCGGTGCGGCCGTCCGCGGCGCCGAGCTCGCGCAGGCGGCTCTCGATGCCGACGGCGAAGTGGCGCCGGCCGAGCTCGAAGACGTCGTGGAGCTGGCCCGCCTCGACGAGCGCCCGGACGAAGGGCCGCATCTCGGCGACGTGGGCGAAGAGCTCGCCCACGGGCGCGACGCGGCGCGAGGGCTCGGCCGTGCGGGAGAGGTGCGCGGCCATCGCGGCGAAGAAGTCGTCGACCTCGGTGAAGAAGAGGTCGTCCTTGTGCGCGAAGTGGGAGTAGAAGGTCGAGCGGGCAACGCCGGCGCGCTCGAGCACCTCGCCGACGGTGATCGCGTCGTACGGCTTCTCGTGCATCAGCGCGACCAGCGCGTCCCCGAGCGCGTCGCGCGTGCGGCGCGCACGGCGGTCGAGCCGTGGCGCGGGGAAAGAATCGTTTCCGGACATCGGGCGGCCTCGTGTTCGGAAGCTCGCGCTCCCTGCGGGTGGCGCCGCCGAGCGGCACAGCGCGACCATGGTGCCATGAGCGAAGCGCGCGCCGCCCCATTCGGCCGGCAGTCCGGTGCCCCGCGTCGAAGAGCCCGACCCATCGCAAGGCATTGCACCTTGCGATGGGGTCGCCGGATCACCTTCAGGGGACCAGGATCACGCTCGAGGCGTTGCTGACGTCCGACACCCGCCCTGGCGAGCTGGGGAGCACGACGTACGAGTGCCACAACGTCAGTCCCCCGAGAGCGGGGTTCGTGGCCGCCGGGACCTGGAGCGCCGCGACCCCCGCCCCTTGTGTTCCCAGGACGCCCCCGCTGTTTGGCAAGTTCTGGCCGTTGGCGTTCACGATCGTCCACGTCGTGTAGGCATCGACGTTTAGTGGCAGGAGCAGGCCGTCGACAAGGACTCCAGGCAGGGTGCCGCTCGCGGAGCCAACGATCAGGTAGAGGTCTCCCGCCGCTCCAGCACCGGAGTCCAGCGTGAACGAGTGCACGCCGCCCGAAGACAGCGAGATCTGTCCCGGGTGGCCGATGAGGCATGATGTCGTGTTGAATTCGAAGACGTATGTGGCTCCGTCGAACAGCGCAACCTCGCTGTCCCGCGGCGCGCCCACGGCGAAGGCGTCGCCGTCGATTCCGACGCTCGCGCCGAACTCACCCACGTAAAGAGCGCTGTCGCTCGCAGCGATCCGGCCGACCTCCATCCACTGTGGCCCGCCGAGCTCGAAGAGGTAGACAGCGAGGAACGCCCCGATACCGCCGCTCTGTGCGGCACCTGCGAGCAGCCTCTCGCCGTCGAGCGCGAGCGAGCTGCCGAAGTACGCATCGGGAATCAGCGCGATTCCAGCAGGAACGAGCGACGCGCTCAACGTGAAGCAGCCCGCCGATGGTGTGAAGACGAACACCCGCCCTTCGTTCGGTCCCGCCGAGTCGTCCTCGGGAACGCCGCACGCGATCCGACCGGCCGACACTGCTACGGTGCGCCCGAAGCGGTCGTTCGGCGAAGGCGACGGATGGGACAGGGTACAAACCTCCACCCACCCCCCCTGGTTCTCGTAGACCACGGCCATTCCCGCGTTCGCGCTGCTGCCCTGGGTCTGGTTGGGAGCCCCGAGGACGAGGCGGTCCCCCTCGACGTCGACAGACGCTCCGACGGCCGCGAAACAACTTGCTGTGTTGGGAAGGAGCTGCGCAATCTGGGCGAATCCGAACACGGTCGACTCGAAGACGTACGCAGACCCGCTCCCGACACAGACGGTGCCATCCCCGGGAGCACCGACGACGAGCCGTCCGGCATCCACGGCGACGGCGGATCCGAACTGGTGCCCGAACGCGACGCTGGGCGGCTGCAGTCGCTGGGCCAGCGCCCATGCTCCCGTCGTGGAGCGCCTGAAGACGTAGACGGCGCCAGCGACCGAACCGCCGAGATTCTCCTCTCGCGGAGCTCCGACGACCAGGACGTCGCCGTCGATGTCCAACGCCGCGCCGAACCGGTCGTCGACGCCGGGCGACTGGGCGAGGAGCGTGGCCTCGCGGGTCCAGCCCGCCCCCGGCGCACCGCGCTCGTACACATGGACGGCTCCGCCCTGCGTCGTCCCGAGCGACGAAGTGGGATCCCCGACGATGAGCGTGTCTGCGTCCATCGCGACCGCAGCGCCGAGGTCATCTGCTAGAAGGCTCTGCTCTGCGATCAGCTTCGCGACTTCGCATTGCGCGCCAGCGGACGAGCACATGGCCGTGCCGAGGACGATCGCGGCGAGCAGGAGTTGGCTCTTTCCCATACTGGAATCCTCACGACTCGAAGGTGTTGGATACGATCTGCGCCCATGGCAGCTCGCGGGCGCCGGCGCCACGCGCGGAGCGCGGCGTGCAACTGACTCGCACCACCGGACGCAGAAGGAGGGTGTCGGTGGCCAAGAATCCTGAAGAACCACTCCCGAACCTGACGGAGCTGCTCCGGCGGGCGTCGAGCGGTGACAAGTCGGCCGAAGACGCGTTCTACGGGCTCGTCCACGACGACCTGCGACGGCTCGCGTCACGGCGCCTCCGCGCGCTACCCTCGAGCCTGCAGACGACGGAGCTCGTCGACCAGGCCTACATCAGGCTGGTCCGCGTCGATTTCTCGAAGAGCGATCGCGCCAGGTTCTTCGCCTGCGCCAGCAAGTGCATGCGGTCGATCCTCGTCGACGAGGCCCGCCGAGCGAGCGCGCTCAAGAGACCTGCCGCCGATCCGCTCCCCCTCTCGATGGACCTGGCCGGTCCGCCCGGTTGCCCGTCGATCGACGTCCTAACGCTCGACGAGCTCCTGACGGAGCTAGCCGGCGCTCGGCCGGACCTGGCGAGAGTCGTCGAGCTCACCTACTACGGCGGCCTGACCCTACGCGAGTGCGAAGAGGCGACCGGCACGAGCGTCAGGACGATCGAGAGGCTCCTTCGCGCTGCCGTCGCTTGGTTGAAGGTGCGCATGACGCGGCCGGAGCTCGCATGATGCAACAGCACTCCCCCGACCTGCGGACGTCGCGGATGGCGCTTGAGATCTTCGAGGACGTCGTCCATCTACCTCGTGAGGAGCGTGAGAGGCGCCTGGGACGCCTCACCGACCTTCCGCACGAGGTGATGACGCTGGTTCGCGCGCTCCTGGAGGCGGACGCGGCTCCGGTCCGCGAGGCGAGCGCCTCCTCTCCTGCAGATTCCGCGGACGAGCGCACGCTGATCGGCGAGCGCGTGGGACCGTTCACGCTTCTTCGGCGGATCGGGGAAGGCGGGATGGGCGTCGTGTACGAGGCGGAGCAGGACGTCCCCAGTCGCCGCGTCGCTGTGAAGCTCCTGAGAGACACGCTCTCCACGAGCGCGGAAAGGCGCTTTCGATACGAGATCCAAGCCCTCGCGATGCTCGAGCACAAGAACATCGCGAAGCTGTTCGAAGCGGGAACATGGTCGTCGACGGGCGTGCCGTACTTCGCGATGGAGTTCGTTCGCGGCGCGATGCCCATCACGAAGTACGCCGTCGACGCGCGGCTATCTCTGGGCGAGCGCCTTCGCCTGTTCCACACCGTTTGCGAGGCGGTCGCTCACGGCCACCGCAAGTCGATCATCCACTGCGACATCAAGTCGGAGAACGTGCTCGTCGACGAGGATGGACGAGTCCGGGTCGTCGACTTCGGCATCGCGCGGTCGCTGAACGTGCAACCCGTTAGCGACTCGATCTACTCGGGCGGGACGATCTGCGGAACGCTTGCGACGATGGCTCCCGAGCAGCTGGGCCTTCATCCGGGCGCGCCCGACACGCGCACCGACGTCTACGGGTTGGGGCTCCTACTCTTCGCTCTTGTCACCGAGCGGCCGGCGTACGACTTGCGCGGACTCTCCCTCTTCGAGGCGATCGACGTCCTCAGCCATCGGAGTGTCCCGGCCCCCAGCTCCGTCCTCGCAGGATCGCCACGCGCTCTCGACTGGATCGTCGCCAAGTCGATCGACCCGGATCCGGACCGGCGCTACGGGTCGGTCGCAGACCTGGCTGACGACGTGAGGCGCCTGCGCGCGAACGAACCGCTCAGCGTTGGCCCAGCCGGAGCAATGTACCGCGTGGGACTCTTCGTGCGCCGGAACCGCATGTTGGCAGGATCCGTCGCGGCGGTCCTGATTGCGGTCGCGATCGGAACGGCGGGAACTGCGTACGGCTTGGTTCGCGAGGCATGGGCGAACCAGCGAGCTGAGAACGCCGAGACCAGCGCTGCGACATCGGAGCTGGAGGCGGAACAGCACGCGGCGAATGCTTCGCGGATCCTGGAGTTCTTCTTCGCGCTTTCGCAGCATACCGACCTGGAGGGCCGCCAACTCAGCTTGGGGGAGGCGCTCGGGCACGTTCTGGACACCGACCCTCACACCCTCGCGCTCGTCGGCGACACGACAGCTCGCTACCTCCAGGAGGCGTGGCTCGCGCGCCTCCTACAAGCGGCGGGTCGGATGGAGGATGCGGAGAGGCTACAGAGTTCCGCCCTCGAGGGTCTGCGCGACGTGCTGGGCCCGGAGGACGCGCGCACGCTCGAGGCGGAGCTCGCTCTGGGCCACACGCTCTTTCGTCTCAGCAGGTACGGCGAAGCCGAGCCGTTCCTGCGACACGCGGAGGCGGGTCTTCAGAGGCAGCACGGCGACGCTCATAGATCCGTCGTGCTGGCAAGAAAGCACCTGGGCGCCACGCTTCAGCACGTCGGCCGCTTGCAAGAAGCAAAGGAGCTCATGCAAGCGGCTCACGACGGAAGTCTGTTGCTGCCCGATGAGGACCCCCTCCTGCGCTTGGGCATCGAGTACAACCTCGCTGTCCTGATGGGCGGTGTGGGCGCGTCTCCCGCCGAAACCGAAGCGCTGTATCGCAAGATCCTCGAGGAGCACGAGAGGGTGCTGGCGCCGAACCACCCCCAGACCCTTCGCTCGCAAATTGGTCTCGCCGAGGCTCTCGTGGCGCAAGGTCGCTTCCAAGAGGCGGAGCCCCTCGTCCGCGATGCTCTTGGGCGCGCGCTGGGAAGCGGCAATGACGAGGTCGCCCTCGGAGCGCAGTGCATCTTGGGGATCCTGCTTCTGCGCTCCGGACGCACCGAAGAAGCAGAAGTGGCGCTGTCGGCGTGCTCCGAGGCTCACCTCCGGAGGGGCTCCGAAGCGCACCCCGAGTCTGTCCGGGCTCGAACGGAGTTGGCCCACCTCTATCTGCTCCGACGCGAGCCAGAGAAGGCGGAGCCACTGTTGAGGGAACTGCTTTCCAACGCCGTACGCTTGCCCACCTACTACTCGCAGGTCGCGTATCTCGCTACGTCTCTTCGCTCGATGAAGCGCCTCGACGAAGCCGTGGCTCTACTGAGTGACGCCCTGGATGAGATCGAGCGCGCCCCTTCGCCGTGGCCGTCCGAGCGCGTGAGCCTGCTAATCGAGTGGGGCTGCGTTCAGCGAGATCGCGAGCAATGGGAACCAGCCGCGAACGCGTTCGCGGATGTCGTTGCGGCGCTGGACGACATGGGCAACCCGCTGAACGCTCCTCATCGAGCGACGATCGCGCTCGAACATGCCAAAGCACTGTGTCGCCTCGAACGACACGCGGATGCACTCGAAGTCCTGAAGGCCGCTCTCGCCAAGGCCGAGGCGGATCTCGGTCCGAGCCACGCCAGCACGGCGGCCATCCGTCACTACCTGGACGCACACGAGGAGCGCTGACGCGACAGCCGAGGCCGGCTGAAGCGGACGCGAGCGCCCCGGTCGTTTCCGGACATCTCGGCCCCTCGTGTTCGCGAACGCGCGCTCTCCGTTCCTGGCGCTCCCCGCCGGCGGCGCGCGACGATGGCGTGCATGAGCGACGCACGCGCCAGCGGTCTCGCGCTGATCCTCGGGACGGCCGGGCTGATCATAACCATGGCCTTCCATCCGACGGGGCACGACCTGTTCGGCGAGGACGCGGAGCGGGGCGCGCGCGCGGCGGTCGCGACGCACGCGCTCGCGATGCTCGCGCTGCCGGTGCTCTTCTTCGGCGCGCTCGGGCTCGTGCGCGTGGTCGCGCGCACGCCGCTCGCGGTACTCGGGCTCGTGCTCTACGGCGCCGCCGCGTCGGCGGGCCTCGCCGCGGCGACGGCGAGCGGGCTCGTCGGGCCGCGGCTCGCGCACGACGACACCGCGAGCAATGGCTGGGAGGCCGCGTACCGCCTGAACGGCCACGTGAACCAGGCGAACGCGCAGGTGCTCGTCATCGGCTCGTCGCTCGCGCTCCTGTGCTGGTCGCTGGCGCTCCTGCGCCGCGGACGGTTCTTCGCGGCGCTCGGCCTGTACGGCTGCGTGCTCGCGACGGCGACGATCGCGCTCGTCCTCGCCGGCCACGTCCGCCTCGACGTCCATGGCTTCGGCGCGATCGTGCTGGGCCAGTCACTCTGGTTCGCCGGCGCGGGCGCACGCCTGCTCCGCGATCGCACCCGGTGATACGGTGTCGCACACCTATACGGAGTCGCACACCTTGTTGTCGTTCAGCGACAGGGAGGTGCCAGGTGCCGCACCTGCGATACGGAGTTGCGATACGGAGTCGCACACCTTGTTGTCGTTCAGCGACAGGGAGGTGCCAGGT
>CAZGTQ010000162.1:0-3802 GCA_964528575.1 uncultured Planctomycetaceae bacterium
GACCGGCTTCCCCGCGGGCGCGCTGCTCGGCGAGCTCGGCCTGCGCGCGGGCGGCGCGCTCGTCTGCGACGGCTTCAACGAGGCGATCCGCATCGGCGAGACCACGTACGAGGCGCCGTTCGTCGTCCGCTGCATCGCTCCCAACCAGGACTTCCACAACCTCGAGAACCAGCCGAACGGCACGCTGCTGTTCGCGGCGCCCGCCGCGCTCGAGATCGACGGCGAGCGGCTCGCCGAGCGCGCGTGGTCGGCACAGGTGCTCGCGACGACGTCGGACCGGACGTGGCTGCAGCCGCGGCCTGAGGGGACGATCCCGCTCGGCGCGTTCTCCGCCGAGGGCGGCCAGGCGGCGGCGAAGCGGCCGCTGATCGTGCTGACGCGCCCCGACGATCCGTGGCAGGGCCACGTGTTCGTGCTCGCGGCCTCGACGCCGTTCCACGACGGCATGTTCGAGCGCGAGGGCGTCGCGCACTGGCGCCTGTTGCGCACGCTGCTCGACAACGTCCTCTCGCGCGAGCGCCTCGTGCTCGCGCGCGTCGGCGCGCAAGGCCCCGAGCCGCTGCCCGAGCTCGAGCCGGGCGAGCGCCTCTTCTGGCGCGCGCTCTGCGTCCTGCTCGTGCCGGCGCTGCTCGCGGCGCTCGCCGCCTGGCGCGGCGCGCTCCGCTCGGGCGCGCGCGCGAAGCGCCGCGGGACGCCCTGGCGCGCGCGCACGGCCGCGCGCACGCTCGCGCTCATCGCGCTCGCCGTCCTCGCCACCGTCGTTGCGCGCGCGGCCCGCGTGCGCGCCGACCTGACCGACGAGGGCCTCAACCGCCTCGCGCCCGCGACGCGCGAGCTCGCCGCGCAGGCGACGGGCGACGCGGCGGTGCGCGCCGAGCTCGTCTTCTCCGACCGCGACCGCCTGCCGCCCGACATGCGTGCGCAGGTCGGCCGCGTGCGCGACCTGCTCGGCGACGTGCGCCGCGCGGGCGCGGAGCTCCAGATCGTGCACGTGTCGCCCGAGGACCTCGACGCGGACGAGCGCGCGGCGCTCGTCGCGTCCGGCATCGAGCCGACGCGCTCCGTGTCGCGCGACGAGGAGGTCTCGACGGTGCGCACGATCTTCGCGAGCCTGCGCCTGTCGAGCGGCGAGCGGACGGAGGTCGTCGACTTCCCCGACCGGCGCGCGTTCGACGATCTCGAGCTCAGGATCGCGTTCGCGCTCTGGCGCCTGCAGACCGGCCGGCGGCCGCGTATCGCGCTCTGCCCGGACCTGCCGCGCCCGTCGTCGGCCGAGGCGTACGAGTACTACCAGACGAAGGGCTTGTTCTCGCCGATGGGCCACGACGAGACGAGCCTCGCGCGCGAGCTGCTCGAGCGCGCCGGCTTCGAGGTCGTGTTCGTCAACCCGCGCGACCCGGTCCTGCCGATGGACATCGACGTCTTCGTATGGCTCCAGCCGCGCCGGCCGGTCGAGGGCCTGCTCGATCAGGTGACGGAGTACGTGTACGGCGGCGGCTCGGTTCTCGTCGCCGCGCAGCACTTCCGCATGCAGAGCCGCCAGTACCGCGGCACGAACTTCGTCTTCAACTACTGGCCGCAGCCGCAGTCGCCCGACGTCGAGACGTACTGGTACCCCGCCTGGGGCGCGCTCATGGTGCGCAACGTGCTGTTCGACGAGCTCAAGACGCGCATGGTGCTCGAGTCGCAGATCAGCGGCCGCGGCTCGGCGCGCGACTTCGAAGAGATGGAGCTCGCGCTCCCGTTCCTGATCCGCGCGTCCGCGTCGAACTTCGATCCCGAGCACCCGATCACGCGCTACCTCGGCGACCAGGCGTTCTTGTTCGGCAACTACCTCGAGCTCGACGAGGAGCGCCTGGCGGAGCTCGGCATCGGCCACCGCGTGCTCATGACGACGTCCGCGCGCACGTGGACGTACGACTGGGAGGGCGGTTGGCTGCCGAGCGAGCTGCTCGAGGGCCCGCCGGACGCGGACGGCGACGGCGCGCCCGACTACGAGGGCGAGAAGCCGCTCGCGGCGCTCTTCGAGGGCCAGTTCCCGCTGCCGGCCGAGCCGCTCTACGTGCCGCCGAAGCCGCAGGTCTCCGGCGACGATCCCGCGGCGGAGGCGGCGCTGCTCGCCTGGGAGCGCGCGCTGGTCGAGGAGAAGCGCCGGCGCGCGGAGCTGCTCCCCTACCCCGGCCGCGTGCTGTTCGTCGCGGGCTCGGAGCTGTTCAAGAACCCGCGGCTCCACCACCCCGACTTCCGCGGCGACCAGTTCCTGCTCAACTCGGTCGCGTACCTCGCGCTGCCGCCCGGCCTCGCCGAGGTCGCCGCGCGCCGTCCGGTCGCGCGCGGCTTCGACTTCGTGCCGCCGGACGAGCGCCTGCGCTGGCGCGGCTTCGTGCTCGGCGTGTTCCCGGCGCTGCTCGTGCTCGCGGGCTTCGCGCGCTTCGTCGTCCAGCGGAGAGCGCGCCCGTGATCAGCCGCTTCGCCGTGTTGCTCGCGCTGCTCGCGGCGCTGGTCGTGTGGGAGCGCTCGCTCGCCCTCGGCGAGCTCGCCCTGCGCGATGCGAGCAAGCGCGTCGGCCGGCTGATCTCGAGCGAGCAGGCGGCCGCGATGCAGGGCGAGGTCGCCGCGGTCGAGATCGCGACGTCGACGGGCTCGTACGTCTACTACCGCCTCGGCGGCATGTGGCGCTGCGCGTCGTACTGGTTCGCGCCGGCGAAGGAGAGCGACGTGCAGGCGCTCGTCGACCGGCTCTTCGCGGCCGAGGGCAACGTGCAGAGCGACGATCCCGCGCGCGCGGCGGACTACGGCATCGGCACGCCCGCGACGCGCCGCGTGACGTTCCACGGGAGCGACGCGGTCGAGCAGGAGCCGGACGGCTCGCTCGCCTTCCGCGGCGACCCGCTCTACGCGGTCGACCTCGGCCAGGAGATCCCCGGCCGCAGCGGCTGCTACGCGCGGCTACCGGGCGAGGACGAGGTCTGGGCGGTCGACGCGAACCCGATCCCGCTGCTCGCCGTCGCGCCCGGCTCGCGCCGCCCGCCGCTCGTCGACCCCCACGTCGTCCCGGCGGTCTGGCCGGGCCAAGGCCGTCACGTCGCACGCATTCGCGTCGAGCGGCCGGGCGCGGGCGCGTTCGAGCTCGCGCTCGTGCCGCGCGAGGTGACGCCGGACGAGCTGCGCGCGGGCAAGCGCCCGTACGCGTGGACCGTGCTCGAGCCGGAGGGCCGCGCGGTCGCGGAGGGCCTCTGCGTCGCGTTCGCGGTCTTCCTGCAACGCGCGCCGTTCGACGAGGTCTTCCCGCAGGCGAGCCGCGACGAGCTCGGCTTCGACCGCCCGATCGCGGAGGTCACGCTGCTGCCCAACGAGGGCGACCCGCTCCCGCTGACGATCGGCGCGCGTCGCCCCGACGGCCGCGCGGCGCTGCTCAACCCGCACACGCAGTGCATCTATCTGCTCGCGGCGCCGGTCGTCGACCTCGTCGCACCGCGCTTCGAGCTGCTCTCGACCGACGCGCAGGAGAACCCCTGGGAGCCCTACCTGCGCCACGAGTAGCGCGCGCGTGCCGCGCTCACGCGAGTAGGTCCGCGTCGATCTCGAGCGCAAGCGGCGGCCACGCCCGCGCGATCGTCGCCTTCATGTCGCGCGCCGCGTCCTCGTCGGGATTGCCGAGCGCCCGCGCCGACTCCCACGCCTCGCGCGACGGCCACTGCGCATACGCCGCGAACGTCCCGTCGTCGACGCGGTGCAACCGCGACCCGAGCCCGCCGCGCTGCGCCCGCAGCGCGAGCGTCGCCCGCTTCCACGCGTCGCG